>CAJTTU010000007.1:22447-48278 GCA_910579325.1 uncultured Lachnospiraceae bacterium
TGGGAAGTATTTTCGTGGCCTGGGGCATGACGGCCTGCCATCAGCTGAGCCTGTTTGACGCCGCGCTTGCCGGCGCTACGATCAACACGGCAGTGGCAAAGGTTTCCATGTCTTTCGGAGACGCGTTTTTGAAGGGTATTTTCTGTAACATGCTTGTTTGTCTGGCAGTATGGCTGGGCTTCTCTTCCAAGAGCGCGGCCGGCAAAATCGCCGCTCTGTTCTATCCGATCATGGTATTCGTGGTAAGCGGTTTCGAGCACAGCATCGCCAATATGTTCTATGGTCCCGCAGGACTGTTCGCCATGGGCAACGCAGACTATCTGGCAAAGGCTACCGCGGACACCTCCAAGCTGACCTGGGGCGCTTTCTTCGCCAATAACCTGCTGCCCGTAACCCTGGGCAATATCGTGGGCGGCGCGCTGTTTGTTGGATGTGTGTACTGGTTTATTTATCTGAAAAAGGATAAATAAAAATTCATATCAATATCAGATTTTCAAAGCGAATATACATATGTTCCAAAAGATAAGGCCGGCTCCCCAAAGAACCGGCCTTTTATCGTATAAACAAAATAGATCATCTCCGGTATCTGAATCTGTCAGACCACGCGGCACAGTCAAAGAAAACTTATCTCACAAAATGCGTCGCTATTTTTTCTTCCTTCTCCGGCAGCCCGTACCGTTCCTTTCCCAGAGCGATGCTCTTCATCAGAAAAGCCATATTCCGGGCCAGGGTCCGCATGGTCTGTAAACCTTCTCCGTCCTGTTCCGCCTCGCCGGCGGTTCTTCCGTGAACGCTGTTCCAGTACTGGCTGGAAGCCACGGGCATGCCGGAGATTGTGAAATATTTATTCAGCTCGTCAAAAGTGGCGGACAGCCCGCCTCTCCTTGCGGCCACCACGCTGGCGCCCACCTTCATCGTTTTGTCAAAGGGTGTGCTGTAAAACAAACGGTCCACAAAGGACACAAGCGTCCCGTTTGCCGACGCATAATACACAGGACTGCCGATTACCAGGCCGTCGCAGGCTTCAAATTCAGGCGCCGTCTCGTTTACCAGATCGTCAAAAGCGCATTTTCCCTTTTTCCCGCATGCGCCGCAGGCCACACAGCCCCGAATGGCCTGACTGCCCACGTTTATGATCTCCGTCTCGATGCCCTGCTGTTCAAAAATTTTCTCCATTTCATGGAGCGCCGCATATGTATTCCCGTTAGCATGGGGACTGCCGTTCAGCATTAAAACTTTCATAATCCTTACCTCCTGTTTTTTCACCGCTTCATTTTTCCTCCGCCGGTTCAGCCCGGCAGTTTGCACACATCCACCCATCCGTCATACCCTGAATATTTTTCCAGTTCCGGAATCGTCAGTTCAATGGCGCTGCTTGCGCTGCCGCAGGCCGGGAAAACGGTTTCAAACCGTTTCAGCGACTCGTCCAGATAGACCTCAACTCCTTCATTGACCGCAAAGGGACATACCCCGCCTACCGCATGGCCGATCATCGTTTCCGCCTCCTCCGGCGAAAGCATTTTCGCTTTTTTACAGAACCTTGCCTTATATCTGGCATTATCAATTTTGGCGTCTCCGGCGGCTACGATCAGAATCGCGCGGCCTTCCAGCATAAAGGACAGAGTTTTCGCGATTCTCCGGGGTTCGCAGTGAAGGGCTGCGGCCGCCAGCTCTACCGTAGCGCTGGATACGTCAAACTCCCTGACCCTGTCCTCGATTCCCTGTTCTCTGAAATATGCCCTCACTCTCACAATTGACATTTTATTCCTCCTGTTATAAAATTCCATGGCTCTCCTCCCGGAGCTTTGCTGCAGCCGTTTTGCGTCTGTTTTCAAAACCTTTCGCCTGCGCATTCAAAGCTTCTCGTACGCAAGTCTCGGATGGTCATCTTCCTCAACATAGACAATTCCGCAGTACGCAAAACCCATTTTTGCCAGCAGATTCCGCATAATCTTATTATCTTCGTGGGTATCGATGCGAAGATGCCCGCATTGCGCGTATGCCCAGTCCAGGCAGAAGGTTCCCGTACCTTTTACGGAGCCATTGCCGGCGATCCGGTGGACGACGCCGTAGGCGCTGTCATCCAGCCATGCCCCCTGTGTAATCTGCCGGTAGGAAGGCTCCGGGTCTTTGCCGGCCGTAAAGAAAAATGTCCCGACGATTTTTTCCTCATGGAGGCATACATAGCTCTGCCCCTGTAAAATATCGCTGCGGATCACAGACCGGGGCGGCCAGTTTGTCGGCCCCCACTGGCCGGGATTTCCGTTTTCCGCCATAAACCTTCTGGCATGTTCATATAATTTCATGATCTCGTCAAGATCCGCTTCTGTCGACTGTCTTATTCTCAAAATAAACGCTCTCCTTGTACAATGTCCCCAATCCTTCGTCCCATGATTTTCCCAGGCGCTTTCCTGTGTAATTTTCACTCCTCAAAGGGAATCTCCAGCTGGTGGAGCAGCTTTTTTACCGTATCGTCCCACAGCTGTTCCAGACTTTTATCCATGGAAAAGGTTTTCAGGGATGTGGCGGAAATGGCGGTCAGCACATTTTTCTCATAGCGGAAATTTAAGTACAGGCCGCCGATCTCCTCCATGCGGAAAGGAACCTGATTCTGCCGGATCAGACGATCGATATTATCCCTTGACAGGGCCAGGGCGATCTGAAAGGACAGAGGAAGTTTCTTCCCTTTAATCAGAGAAAAACAAACCGGCCTCAACAGCTTCCACTCCATCCATTCCGGATCCCGCAGCTCCTCCAGCTCCTCCTTGGAAAAATAATCCTTTTTCACAGCCCCGTCTATCGTAAAAACATTTGACGTGACGACCACAGCCTCCTTTAACAGAAAATAGTCCAGGGAAGGACGGGTAAAAATATGGGCTGTAGCCGTCTTCAAATCCGGCAGTCGCAATCCGATCATAGCGCTCTCTTTCCTCACCGCGAATACGCCGTCAAAGCTGTACTTTCACCGTATCCGCACGCTTCTTTACCTTATTGTTCTTCAAAATAATCCCGGTAAATCCCAAAAAAATCCGCTCCCGTAATCTTTCCCTCTCCGGACAGAGAAAGCTGTTCCCATGCGGAATGGTTAAACTCAGAGGTCAGGCCGGCGGTAAACGTATCGTAGAGCTGAGAAAAGGCGTCTTTTTTCTTCACCGCCCCCATCTGCTCCTTGTGCGCCTGTGTCGCCTCAATATCATAGTCCTCCAGACATTTTACCAGATAAAAACCCTTGTCCGTCTCGATGATATCGCTGACTTCGCCGTCCTCCAGGGCAAACACAATATCCTCATAAACCTGGGGCATCTCCCTGCGCCCAACGGAAAAATGCGTCTGCTGGCTGACGTCATAGATTTCCGCCAGCTTGCCGAAATCCTCGCCGCTGTCAATCCGCTGCTTAATGGCAGCCATACGGTCAGAACGGTTCTGCTTTTCCTCCGGCGATACGGGATTCCCTTCCGCGTCGACAGCGCTGAAAAAGATCTGCTGAACCTGAACGATCCGGGCATCATTGTCGCTGATCTCCACATCCACATTCCGGGTCAGCTCGTCGATCAGCTGATTGCTGAGCCGGTATTCGTAAAACACCTGATAGACATCATCCTCGGTTACGCCGGCGGCGGCCAGCTCCCCCGTATCGGCGGACTGGCAGAATTCGGCGGCGGCCTCCCGGATCCGCCGTTTCTCTGCTTCCGGCAGCGTCACGTCATACTCCTCTGCCATCAGCACCATGCATTTCATCTGGGCCAGCAGCGCCTTCATGGAGTCCAGCACCACGCCCTCAAAATCGCTTTCGCCTATGGGAATCTTCCAGATACCGTCTCCGTATACCGCCTCATAGGAATTGCGCTGAGAAGCCAGCAGAACAGCGGCCTGCCGGGATGTGCACACCTCCTGGCCGATCTTAAACAGTTCATTCTCCGAAAGTCCCGTGGTAAACTGGATATCTGTCCGGGTCACTTCTGAACAGCCGGACGGCAGCAGCAGCAGTATACAGATCAGCAGACAGACCGACCGGCGAAGATGACGGCCGGCGCCTCTTTTCTTTTGCTTATTCAAACATTTCACACCTTCCATATCAGATCAGACGAAGTTCACCCGCCCCGCCGGAGGCAGACGGCGTCTCCTTCCCCGGACAGGGTTATCAGCAGCTCCTTTAACACCTTCAGCACACCGTCATCCGTACTGCTGTCGGTGATAAATCTGGCGGCGGCCCGGGTTTCCGGCAGCGCGTTCGCCACGGCATAGCTGTGATAAGCCTGCTTTAACATTTCGATATCGTTCTGCTGATCGCCGAACGCCATCGTCTCTTCCGGCGTCACCGACAGACTTTCCTGCAATTCTTTCACCGCCAGTCCTTTATTGGCATGGATATCCAGAATATCGATCCACATGTCGCCGGAGGTCACAATCTTATACTTCGCCCCCCAACGCTCTCTTAAAAATTCCAGATATTCCGACGGAATATTCTCCCGATAGACGGCCAGCTTGATAAAACTGCCTTCCAGCGTCTGAAGTGTTTCCACTTCATCCAGAGCGTACCGGTAACCCTCCAGAAGGAATTTCAGAAATACCGGATTTTTGGAATCCGTATACGCTTTTCGGGGGCCGCTTAACATGATATCGCACTCCGGCATATGTTCATGAATATCACGGATCATCCCTTTGATATCCTGGCCATCCATGGGACGGGTAAACAGCTCCCTGCCGTAGCAGCCGATATAAGCGCCGTTTTCCGCCAGGTAAAAAATCTGATCCCGGATCGGCGCGAACAGCTTTTCCAGGCTGATCACCTGCCGCCCGGAAGCCGCCGCGAAATGAATTCCTTTTTCTTTCAGTCGTAAAATAACATCGTATAGCTCTGTGTTCAGCTGACTGGTGCCGTCCGGAACCAGGGTGCCGTCCACATCGGAGCAAATCAATTTTATATTTTTCATCGTTTCCTCTATTATAGTCCCGCAACTCCCCTCCCAAGCCCCCTTGAACTGGAAGGGGAGTTGCTGTTTTTATTCAAAATAGCAGACCGGAATACGTTTCCACACATTCCGAACAGGCATATCCTTCTATCAATCCAAGTTTTTTCATCTCATCATACAACCTGGAAACCGGCAGACCCACCACATTCTGATAATCGCCCCGGATTCCTTTCACATACAGGCAGAAACTTCCCTGAATTCCGTAGGCGCCGGCCTTGTCCATCGGCTCCCCGGTCCGGATATAGGCCCATATTTCCCGGTCGCTCATGGGGTAAACCTCCACGTCCGTCTTTTCATGGAACGTGCGGGCTTCCTCTTTACCGTCCCGGTTTATTTTAAAAAGGGTCACGCCGGTATACACCTGATGGGTATTTCCCTGCAGCCGGCGCAGCATCCGGTAAGCATCCTGCTCATCCGCCGGTTTTCCAAATATTTCTTCCCCAAAAGCCACAACCGTATCCGCCCCCAGAACCCGGCAGTCCGGATAACGCCTGGCCACCTCGCAGGCCTTCTGGGCCGAAAGCCGTTCTACCGTCTCCCACGGCAGGGCGGAAACCGCCTGCTCCTCTCCCAGGGCCGGAATCACCCGATATGGAATTCCCAGAAGCCGCAGCAGTTCCTTCCGCCTGGGAGACGCCGAGGCCAGGATCAGCTGACCGTGATCGTTAAACTCCATGTTCCGCTCCCGTTTGTCCTAACGGTTTTACCCGTTATAAATATTTTCTTTGCTACATCCTTTATATTATAAAGGTTTCAGAGAATTTCGTAAAGACCGGAAATGAATATTATTTTGCAGCTATTATTTTGCAGACCTTTTCAAAAAAATACGAATATAAGAAACGCTTCGATATGACTATATACAGGAAAAAGATTATTTCAGCCGCCCCAAAAACTCCTCAAAACAGACGCCGTCCGTCAGGGGGATCTCCAGTTCCCGGGAACGGATAATACATTTTTTTACGAAAGCGGCCGCTTTTTTTACGGATTTCTCAAAATCCACTCCCTTCACCGCATCCGCGGCGATAATGGAGGCAAACAGATCCCCCGTGCCGCAGCGGCACTGACCCGCACTTTTGATCCGGCACAGACGGAACGGACGGCCTTTCTGATAAATGCCGTTGGCGATAAAACCGCCCTGCCGGATTCCCGTAATCACGATTTTTTCCGGTCCCATGGCGGCCAGTTTTCCGGCCATCTCCTCATACTGCTCCCCTGTAAAACGGCCTGTTCCGTAAGGCGAATCTGTCAGAATACACAGCTCTGTTACATTCGGCGTCAAAAGATCGGCCTCGGCCGCCAGCTCTCTCATTCGGGCACACAGCTCCGGCGTATACGTAATATACGCCTTTCCGTTATCTCCCATCACCGGATCAATAATAACCTTTGTGTCCGGTCTTTTGAAATCCCGGATAAAATCCCCAACAATCCGGATCTGCTTCGCGGACCCCAGAAAACCGGTGTAAATGCCGTCAAAAGTCAGTCCCAGCTCTTTCCACTTTTCAATATAGGCCGGCATCTTATCCGTATAATCATCAAAAAAATACAGAGGATAGCCGGTATGGTTAGAAAACACGGAAGTAATCACAGGACAGCATTGCACTTTCATGGCCGAAATAACAGGAAGGGCGACTGTCAGTGAACAGCGCCCATATCCTGATAGATCCTGGATTACAGCAATTTTTTTCTGTTTCTCCATAAACTTCTTCTCCCGCGATGTTACCCCGCCAGCTGCCGGAACATACCGTTGCGCAGCAGCACCTTTCTCAACGCCACATAGATCAGAACGGAAACCACCAGGGAGGTTATGGCATTGATGCTGGTGGAAAGAACGTTCCAAGTCAGCGTAAGTTCCGCCGCAGGCTTTCCAATAATCAGCAGCTTGTAGTAATATCCCAGCAACGGATCAAAAATCACATTAAACAACAGACCGCAGGCCGCTGCCAGCGCGGCATAAAAGACTACCCGTTTCTCGTCCGTCGTCTCATTGATCCGCCCGATCTTATGGGCGATCAGGCCGGTGATCAGACCAATGCAAAATTTCAGAATAAAGGTCTTCGGCGCATAAACGATATAAATAGGATCCAGCAGATCGCCGATGGTCATACCGATGGCGCCGCCCAGGCCGCCGTAAACGCCGCCCAGCATCAGGGCGCCCAGCACGCAGACCGCGTTGCCCAGGTGAATCGAGGTAGCGTCCCCTCCCGGCAGGCTGATCTTAATCTGTAAAAATGTAAATACCACATAGGACAACGCCGCGAACAGACCCGTAAGCGCGATTTTTTCCACACTGATCTCTTTTGATTTCACACCTGATTTCATACTATGATGCCTCCTGTTCTTATGCTCCTGCAAATCATTCCGCGGTCGGCCGCTCCGTCTTTTCCTCTCTCCAAATCGAAAAAGGATTCCGACTCATCCCAGAACCGCTGTCTCTCAAAAACATATATGTTTCTTGTTGGTGGTATCATAGCATTAATCTGCCCCTTTAAAAATATCCAATTTTAATTATTATAAAAGGGACAGTTTGCAGACCATCAGCCCTCGGGCATCACAATCCTGTCATGAAATATCTCAGGGAAATCTCCATAGTATCGGTCAAACATTTCACGAACATACAGAATATCTTCCTCCTCATAGGGCGCGGTCCGCTCATAGAGATAAGCCGTCACACCGTTATCCAGCTGATAAGATTTGATCTGCCGGAAATGCTCTGACAGAGGTCCTGCGTTTAACATCTCCTCATTCAGCAGCACCACCGTCCGCTGTCCGTCCTTTAACAGATGATACTGGGACGGATCGGTAACTATCAGGTAATCGGCGCTTAAAAAAGACTGGGGAAATCCGTCCCGCAGATCCACGTCATAAGTGCCCAGAAGCCCGGGAACGCTCTCCAGTTTTTCCGGCAGATCGTAATGACGCAGCACCTCAAAATTCAGCGTATCAGAGCTGGCAATACAGTAGACAGTCTTGCCGTTTCCCGATATACTCTGACTCCATCCGGTCTCTCCCTCCTCATTCCCCAACAGCTTATTCAGATCCGCTACCAGCTGCCCGATCTGATCCAGATCATGGCGTACCTGAGGTTTCCTGATCTGAGACGAGCAGAGATATGACGCCGGCGCGGGAAGACCAAAATCCAGGAAACAGTTGACAAACTGAAATGCAAGCAATGCGGCGGCCACAATCATTCCCAGCCAGTTCCTGCGCTCCAGCAGATACTGAAAGCCAATCAGCGCCAGCATCGTAACCGCCGGAATAATCACATAATACTGCTGAATATACAGGTCCAGAATATAAAATACCGCCACCGACGTCACGACGATCTGTACGGTCAGAAACAGCCCGTACCGCCGAAGCGCCGGCTTCGAAAGCAGCTGCCACAGTCCAAAGGCGGCCAGCACAAGGACTACGCCGCCAAAGGACTGCATGGCCATTACAAAATTTTCCGCCACCCCACCGGTACGGTACGCCGTATACTGCAGACTGTGATCAATAAACAGGCTCATCTCCACATATCCATGGCAGAGAAGCATCCCGACAGCCGTAAACAGTCCCGTGCAGGTCAGATTTTTAAAAAACTCTGTCGGTTCCTTTTCCCTGGCTCCGAAATAAGAAATCAGCACCGCCGCCACATAGCCTACCGCAAACGGTCCGAAATACCTTCTGGACACCATGGCGCCCATGACCGTGGCAAAAACAAAAAAACAGAGGCCGGCGTCGAACTCCTCATAATATTTCCCATCCGCCATCAGGGCAATGGCCAGCACGGAAAACAACAGCGCCAGCGAGTCGCCGAAGCCCTCCACGATAATCATCAGAAGCATGGGCGTCAGCGCCGCTTCCAGACAGCCCAGAAAATAGCCCGGGTGAATTTTTTTCAGTATCAGCTCCATAATCAGTATGGAAGGTACGGAAAACAGATTCCACACCCACAAAATAAAACTCAGAAAGGAAATTCCCGTCAGTTTCATCGGAAATGATAAAAACAGAGAAATCAGCAGATTGTAATCCGCATGGTTAATCGTATACCAGGTCCAGTGGATCGCGTCCAGCGGGTCGGCATACAGAGCGTTCATAAAATGAATCGTTCGTTTCCAGTAAGCCGACTGGTCCCAGAACCGGATATAGTTTTCAGAGCAGACGAAAACCGTCAGAAACAGATTGGTCAGCAGCACGAAAACGATAATCCTGATAACCTCCCGCCGGTCTAACGCCAGCAGACAGTCCCACAGCCCGGTAATCAGAAGCACATCCCAGGTAAAGACCGCCAGGGCGGCGCACACACCTCCGGAAGTCACCAGCCCTCCGAGCAGCGGAAAAAATGTTTCTATGGAAAACAGCGGATAAGGAATTTTTCCGATCACCATCCCCATAAGAATCACGCCGCCGATGATACCGATCTGCCGGAGCCATGGGGAATATCTTCCTGCCCCCGGTCTTCTTTTTCCCGGTCTTATTCTTTTCATTCTCATTCTTCTCATTCCAGTTCTTCTCCCAATCATATATTCTCCGTAAAGACGAGGATTTCATAAACCGACCAGTTCCACCCTTCTTCCTCCTCCGGTTCCTCCAGAATCAGGCGGATATTTTTACATGATACGGACTCCGGAAAGGTGAATTCCACCTGCCCTGCGGACGCCGCCTGCCGTTCCGTAAAAGTTTCTCCGTCCTCCGAGGTATAAATCTTTAATCGCCTGGGGTGATCCTCATAAAAAAACTGTTCCAGCTGAAACCCGGTTACCGGATAAACCTGATCCAGCACGATATCCAGCGCCATACCGGCCCGCTGCGGCTCTCCGCTGTTCCAGCGGGTGAAGGAATCCCCGTCCGCCGCCAGCAGTCCTTCCGTCGGATTGACATTAAACTGTATCTTTTCAAAGGACTGATAATCCAGTACTGTTTCTTCTTTACCGGCAATCCGGTAGACATAGATATGAAATTCCCCGCAGTTCAGCACATCCTCCACATGCCAGGCCGTCAGGCCGAAACGGCCTGCACAGATTCGTCTCAGATATTCCATGGGATTGTCATCTCTGACAAGCAGAAACACACTGTCGTCTGTCGCCAGGCTCTCCGTAACAGAATCGATCCCATGCAGAGCCAGTTTTTCCTCTGACAGCGGGGAAAACGCCATCCAGTCCCCCATTCGCATATAATTTACATCCCGCCCCACAGGCCGACGGCTGGTAAAATGTACCTGCCCCGTATGGGCGGACAGGCTGTACACGTCAGCAAAATAAAAGTTATCGGGATGGCTCAGGCAGTATGCCTCGATCACCTCCGCCATTCGCCGGGCATCCCGCCCGTTTTTCGCGGTCTCAGCTGTCCGGTCAAAGCTGCCCCAGGAAAGCAGGACGGCAATGCTGAAAAACAGAATCCGATCCCATACGCGCGGCAAATTATTTTCCCTGCGTATGTCCCACGCCATTCCACACAGCGTCAGCGCCGTCACAAAGCTGCACAGATGCAGACAGTACCCTACCCGCTCCGGCAGACGGCCGCCATATCCCAGCGCCAGCCACAGCGCTCCCTGCAGACAGACCGCTCCCAGCCAGAACAGCAGGCCGGCGCCGTTTCGACGGATGAACAGCCATAACAGTACCAGCCACAAAAATATCGCCGTGCCGCTCAGATATCCGTAGATAGACGGAGAAAAATTTTCCCCGGCCAGCCGCAGTCCCCTGCGAAGACGGGCTGTCACGGAAAACTGCTGACGGTAGCCCTCGCCGGCCAGCTTATCCAATTGCCGGAAGGTCTCCTGGCCGACAGAATCATCTGCCAGCATATTTGCCTCGCCGATGGCCTGAACCGTGTCGGCGGACAGCCCCATTTCTTCATAAAGAGCCCGATTTTCCTCATAGACCGGCACCTCATAAAAATCATATACATTGCTCCGGCTCTGATTATAAGAAAGAAAGTCTTTCCATTCCTGAGAGCCGTAAGCCAGACGATCCGCAGCGAAGACAGCCCCGCAGAGAACGCCTGTCAGAAGAACCAGACGGAGCCCTTTGAACAGCCCTTCCCTTTTCTCCTTATACAAAAACAAAAGCACAGCGAAGGCGCCCGTAATGCAGAAAACCTCAATCCGCACACAGAGACAGAGCACAGCCAGCAATGCGGTTACACAGTCTTCCCAAAGCCTTCTCCCATCCGTTCCACCGGGTCCCGTACCATACCAGAACAGCGCCGCCGCGCCCAGGGAAGCCGAACAGGTACTGAACTGTACCCGCACCGCCTGGGGAAGCCACAGGATCGTATAGAGAAGCAGATAAGCCACTGCTGTCAAAAACACCTTCCGCAAAGAAGGCTTTTTGCCTCTCCTATACTGTAAATATGACGGTCTGCCCTCCCATCTGTCATGATAAAGCAAAATTCCCGCCAGCATCACCCACATGGCCAGCACATGACAGCCCACCAGCATAATCCCATACCACTCGATTCCTGGCCAGAGCTGATACAGATGTTTCAGCGTGAAGCCCATGGGATACAGCACAAAAATCAGATGACCGTCCGGCGTCCCCGTATAAGCGCCCGAGGCGATATCCCTCATATTGATATCGTCATTGATGGCATAGGAAAATCCGATCTGTTTCCACACCGTAAGAAAATAGACTGCAGTAATCAGGAACGCCAGGCCGATACCGCAAATCGCCTGCACGCTCCGCCTGATTTTTCCTGTATCAACCAGATTGACCGAATCTGCTGGGCCTGTCATATATCTTTTTTTCCAATCTTTTTTCAGTATCATTTTATCAATCGTCGTCCACTCAGTCACTGCCGGCACATTTCCCGCATATGCGCAAGCTTTTCATCAAACTGCCGCTCAAACCATCGATAGACAGACCCCTCCGCCGGTGCCGTCTTCCACTGGTTATGCCAGTGATGGGCGTAAGCGCCCGGAAAAAACCGTTGATTTTCCAGCGTAAACGAAGGTTCTCCTTCTCTCAGTACCGGACTGGTGAAAAACTCGTCAAAACTGTGGATCCACCCCGGCTCCTCTTTCCTTTTCTGCCACAATGGATCAAAAAAAGCTGAAGGATAAACAATATAGGAAGAAAGCCCTCTGTCCTGATAAACCAGCAGCCGCCATGGCCGGAAGGTTTCCAGATCAAGCGCTTTCTTCGCAATCCTCTCGTTCAGCAGGCTCCCCTGTTTCAGATACAGCAAAGCGTTATTGGCATAAGGCTGCCGCTCCCATGTATAACAAAACTCCCCGGCCGCCAGCACCGGAGACAGGCTTTTCAGAAACAGCACATCCAGATCAAAATAGACGCCGCCCCTTTTATACAGCTCCAGCAGCCGGAAGCCATCCGCCCGGAAGGTCAGCTCCGGCCCGTGAAACATCCAGCCCGCTTTCTCATAAGGCGTCCCCTGAATCTCCTCATCCGCGTCAAAGGGCAATACTTTTATGAACGGAAGCAGCGGCTTTAAATACATATTGTCCTCATATCCCTCATAACCGTTTTCCCGGTCCAGCCACAGCCAGATTTCCGTTTCCTCCGCCGGCTGGGTACAGAGACAGGATTGAATGGAAAATGCCTGTTTCTCCCCGATTTCGCCGCACCAATAGGAATGAAAAACCGTTTTCTCCCCCGGCGCGGGCCGGGAAAGACATACCCGGCTCCCCCACTTTTTCCGAAACATCTCCGGCTGAATCTGATCATAAACGCCGGAGGCCAGCCGCTCCATGGCATAGCCATTGTCCTCATACATCCGCCGGTCCCGCAGCACGGTCCAACGGTCCAGCTTTCGGTTCTTTCCTACATATTGCTTATTTTTTCCGTAATAATCATCCCAGAAGGATTGATCCCGATATAATTCCATTTTTCTCCCGCCATCATCGTTTCGCGGCTCCCATTCCGGGATTTCGCGATCAACTCTTAACTTTCTCAGCCCTTTACTGTTCTGAGGCCCGATCTGCCGTTGTTTTCAGAAATCACCTGGTACTGCCCGGTTTACGCAGCGAAAACCGATATACGTCCATCGCCTCTCCATTCTGCTGAATTTTATCCTCCACAGTCATCTCCGCGTCATAACCATGGCGGACATAATATTCCAGCAGATAATCCATATCATAATAATCCCGACAGAGAATCCGTATATTCCCCTTCGTCAGAATATCCTCCGGCAGATTCCGAATACCCTCCTTCGCCAGCTTTTCCTCATACATGGGGCTGAACGCCAGCCAGTCCCCCAACGGCAGATAATTCATCTCCTCCGTCTCGTCACGCAGGGTAAACACATCCGTATATCCCACAATCGTATACACATCCGCCAGAAAAAACTGCTCCGGATGCCGATCGCAGTAATCCAGCATAATCTGATAATTTTCCGCCGCCGCCAGCGCCGGACGAACCGTATGCCCGATCCATTTATAGGCGCTGACAAGCAGAACCAGGGACACCGGAACCGCCGTCAGACAGAAGATCACCTTGCGCTTTCCGCCTCTGGGAAGTCCGTTCCATCGAACCGCTCCGGAAGTCTGCCTGGCATCCGGCCGGTTCACGTCTGATTCCCCGCTTTCCTGCCGTCGGACGCCGAAGCTTTCGACCGCTGTCAGACCAGACTGCAGATACACCCCCAGCACCGACAAAAGACCGCACAAATGTAAAGACTCCGCCACCCGTTTCGGCAGTCTTCCGCCCATCCCCAGACCAATCCACAGCGCCGCTTCCACCGCCGCCAGGACAAGCACAGTAAAAAATGTACGCTTATCCTTCTTAACCGCCGCCCAGACTGACACCCAGCAAAACAGAATCGCCGCCACCTGATCCAGCGGCTTGCAGCCATTCTGCGTCGCCCCTTCCCAGGCCAGCTTAAGTCCTGCGCCGATTCTCTCTCTTACGGAACGGGATGCCCGGTTCACCTGGTCGCCGTATTCCGCGATCTGGTACAAATGCTCCGTATCCAGATCCTCATCCACCACCAGATTATACCGCAAAAGCGCCTGCCAGGTATCTCGGCTGACCCCGATCCTTTCATAAAATTCTCTGTGTTCCTCATAATCCGCCGGGCCACAGTAATTGTAAATCACTGACCGGGCATCCCCGTCGCCGAGTATCCGCTTCCATTCCTGACCGCCGTAAGCCGTCTGGTCCAGCTTCCAGGACAATCCCACCAGCAGAATCAAAACAACGGGCAATGCCAGCTGCCTGACAGTCTGTCTTCGTTTTTCCTCTCCTGTGTCCCGCTCCCAGATCAGCCACAGCCGATTCAAAAACAGCACCCCGGCAAAAGGCATCAGCATATAAAAAACCGAGTCCCGCAGCAGATAGGCCAGCAACGCCAGCGCTGCCGTCACCGCCCCGCTGCCAAAACCCGCTTTTTCCATCCTTTTCGTTTTCCTCTGTCCGCTGCCCGCCCCATACCAGAACAGCGCCGTCGCCCCGGCCATCGCCGCTGCGGTCGTGTAAGTAAAGGCCAGCATCCGTAAAAGCCAGGCCGCCGTATACCCGGTCATAACCATCAGAAGGAAAAAGCATTTTCCTTTCCAGGTCTCCCAGATTCGAAGACAGCGATAAAGAATCAGCGACAGGCAGAGCAGATTGATCCCGACCATCACGATCCCATACCAGTCCCATCCGGGCAGAAAACGGTACAGCTCCCGGATTACCAGAGCGAACGGATACTTTATAAAGATCACATGGGCATCGGGCGTTCCGTTATAAACGCCGGACAGCACTTCCTTCATAAAGCGGTCATCATTCATCTGATACACCCATGAAAAAACCGCCGTGACCGCGGCCGCGTAAAAGATAGATGCCAAAACAGCGGCAATGGCACATTTCTTTCTGTCCCATATATGCCGCCCGCCGCTGTCTATCCGATCGCTCACAGTCCGCAGACGGTTCCACACTCCCGATTTCCTCATTGATAAACACCTAAATCCATAATCTCCACATGGTCATACGCGCCGCCGTTCATCTCCAGCGCTCCGGTGGTCCCGCCCACATATACGCCCAGCAAACAGTCACATTTCGACAGCAGCACGATATTTGTCAGATATTCCAGCCCTCTTAAATACCTGTCATTCTTCCTGTCAAACCGAATGTCCGCCAGCAGCTTGTCCCTGGTATCTCCATAGCGGGCGCAGTCGGTGAAAAACAGCCGGTCCCCGAAAGCTTCCCGAAACTGCTCCACTGCCGCCGCTTCCTCCGTAGTCAGGAAAATCCTGGAACAGCCCCACCGCTCCATCAGCGCTCCCGCCCGGCGGATCATCTCCTCTGTCCGGGGCATTACGCTGTGTCCCGCGGGTCTGCGCAGACTGATATCCGTACCCCGGCATAAAACGCCCAGCACCCTTTCCCCTTCGGGAAACAGCTTCTCATACTGCTGTTCGATATGCGTCTCCACTTCCCGTCGAATCCGCATATGCTCCCGGATGATTTTGGTATTGTACCGAATCTCTTTTTCCGTCTCAGTCCCGGACGCTTTCCGCTTAAAATAATCCAGATACAGCTTCCCTTGCCCTCTCGGATGGGCTTCTTTCGGAGGCATCCCGTCCATCAGAATCACATGACGGCTTCGATACGCCTCCTCCAGCGTATGGTCCGTCGGCTGATGAAAGTAATATTCCCAGGCATTTTCTTTATGAAGCTTCTCAGGCTCCAGATACGTGTTCGAATAGTTTTTCATATCCACCACCGGAATATATCCCTGCTCCAAAGCCAGTTTGATATGCCCCAGCACATGGTTATAGCAGGCAATCAGACCCCAGGTGTCGATTCTGGAGCGGATCACGTAAAAGGTCCTGTCAGGATTATTTCCGCCCCGGCAGAGCCTGCGTTCCGCCCACTTTTGCTCAAAGCGCCAGGCCCGCAGCTTCCTGACCGGCTTTGTCAGTGTCTTATACCATTTCGCCATCCGGACCCACACTCCTTTTCCTCTGTCAGTTACCCTTTGTTCATTATAAGATACAACGATATAAAAATCAATCCGGACAAAACGGGTCGACGGCCGGTTCCTCCCCGGCCAGCTCCAGCGTAAACCAGAATTCCACGCCGTCTTCCTTATTTTCCACGCCGCAGCTTTGCTGATGGTTGTCCATAATCGCCTTCACGATGGACAATCCGATACCGCTTCCGCCGTATTCTCTCGTTCTGGCCTTATCCACCTTGAAAAACTTAATCCAGACCTTATCCAGATCCTCCGGCGGAATCTGACTGCCGGTATTAAAAACATTGACTTTCAGCCGCTTTTCCATCCGTTCCAGAGAAACCTGAATCCGTTTCTCCCCGTCCAGATGATGAATGGCATTGCTCAGATAATTTTTCAGCACTTCCTCGATCATAAACTCATCCGCCCGCACACAGACCGGCTCTCCTTCCGGCAGCAGAATGCTTCCTTCTTTCTGCTTCACCAGAATCTCCGACGCATGGACCACGCCTCTGATCAGCGCCATAATATCGAAAGTCTCCATCTCCGTCAAGGCATCGCCAAATTCCAGCTGGTTTAAGTTCAAAAGCTTCTGCACCATCTGGTTCATTTTATGGGCCTCGTCCATAATCACATCGCAGTAATAATCCCTGCTTTCCTCATCCTCATTAATACAGTCCTTAAGCCCCTCCGCATAGCCCTGAATAATGGCGATGGGCGTTTTCAGCTCGTGGGATACATTGGACAGGAATTCTTTTCGCATATCGTCGATCTGAGTTTTTTCCTCGATATCCTTTTTCAGCGTCTCATTGGCTTCCTGAAGCTCCCCGATAGCTTTTTGCAGCGCATCGGAGAGATGGTTCATGTTGTTGCCCAGAATCCCCACCTCATCCTGAGATTCCGATTGATACCGCACCTGAAAATTCAGATTCGCCATCTGCTCCGAGATCGCTGACAATTCCTGAATCGGCCGGGTCAGCTTCCGGGTCATGTAAAGCATTAAAGCGCCGCTTAACAGAATCGCCGTCACACCCACCAGCAAATAAAATTTATTGGAGATGGACACGCTCTCCCGAATACTTTCCACAGGCAGCGACATCAGAAACAGGCTGCCATCGTCAAAAAACCCCCAGCTGTCCATATAGGAAGCATTGATGGCCTGATCCATGGTCAGCATAATGCTGTAACTGTCCGACTCATACTTTTTTTCCTGAATCCAGGCGCCTGAAAAACCGTCCTTCCCCTCGGTAAAAATATAGCGGCGCAGTTTATTCAGCATCCCCATCACGTCCGGATCGCTGTAGTAGAGGGCGTCCCACTGTTTGTCAATGATAAGCACGGAAATACTGCTGCTCTCTCTCAATTCCTGGAGCAGCTGCCTCATATTATCCGCCTCATCTTCTTTGCCGGAACCTGTGAGAAACTCATTCATATCCTCATAGGCAGACATCAGCACCTTCTGTTTATTGGAGAGATAATAATCCTCCAGAAAAAATTCATTGGCAAACAGACAGGCGGCGATTGTCGCGGCAATAATGGTGGTAAAAATCAACGTAAATCGAATGTGAATCGAATGCTTCATCTCAGCTCTTCCATATTTTACAACAGCGTCTCCAACCGGTCCAGATATTCCTCAAATACCGTCAGCGCGTCACGTACCGGTTTCGGACCTGTCATATCCACGCCGCACAGTTTCAGCAGCTCGATACAGTCCATGGAACTGCCGCCGCTTAAAAACTGTTTATATTTCTCCACGATTCCTTTTTCGCCGTTCAGGATCTTTCTGCTGATGGCCGTGGCCGCCGCGAACCCCGTGGCATACTGATACACATAAAACGGCGTGTAAAAATGCGGAATTCTGGCCCATTCCATATCGATCCGGTCATCCAGCTCCATCTCCTTCCCGAAATACAGTGCGTTCAGATCATGATAAACGGAACAGAGCCGTTTTGCCGTCAGCGTCTCCCCGGCCTCCGTCAGACCGTGGGCAATTTTCTCAAATTCGGCGAACATGGTCTGGCGGAACACGGTACCTTTAAAGCTGTCCAGATAATGGTTGACAATGTAAGCCTTTTCCTTCCGGTCCTTCGCATGCTCCAGCATATAATGGGTGGTCAGCGCCTCATTGCAGGTGGAGGCCACCTCCGCCACGAAAATATGATAACCGGCATAACAGTAAGGCTGCGCATGGTCAGAATAATAGGAATGGATCGCATGCCCCATCTCATGGGCAAGCGTAAACACATGGTCCAGCGTTCCGTTAAAATTTAAAAGCACATAAGGATGCACGCCGTAAGGGCCGCTGCTGTAAGCGCCGCTTCGCTTTCCGGGATTTTCATAGACGTCGATCCACCGATTTTCAAAGCCCTGGCGCAAAATAGAAAGATATTCCTCGCCCATAGGAGCAAGCGCCCGGCTCACGATCTCCTTCGCCTCCTCAAAGGAATACTGTTCCGAGGAGGCTTCACACAAGGGCGCATACACGTCATACATGTGAAGCTGCTCCACACCCAAAAGCTTCTTCCGAAGCCCCACGTACCGGTACATGGCCGGAAGAAAGGCATGGGTCGTCTCGATCAGCGTGTCGTATACCCGTAAAGGCACAGCGCTGCCGGACAGGGCATAAGCCATGGAAGAAGAATACTTTCTTGCCCGGCTGTAAAATACATGCTGCTTCACATTGGCGGCGAACATGGCCGCCAGCGTATTCTCATAGGACCGGTAGGCATCATACATATGGTTATAGGCCTGCTTGCGAATATTTCGGTCGCTGCTTTGCATAAAGGCGATATAGGTGCCATGGGTCAGCGGAAGCTCCTCTCCCTTCTGATCTGTCACCGGGGCGAATTTCAGATCAGCGTTGTTAAACATGCGGAAAGCACTGGCTGCGCCGTCAGACATAAAACCGGCAGCCGCCAGCAAAGCCTCTTCCCTGTCTGACAGCGTATGCTCCTTTTTGCGGAACATCACCGTGAACATCCGACGGTATTTTTTCAGAGGCTCATACTCCTCCGTCATCCGGTTTATCGTTTCCTCGCCCATATGGGTGATCTCCGACTGGATAAACGAGGAGGCCTGCGCCGCCCGGGTATACAGCTCCTCCGCCCTGCCCATCAGATCCTGATATTCCGTCATCCTGGTATCCTGATCTGATTTCTGCCCTGCGTAGCAGCCGATCTTTTCCATGGCCTGCCCCACCTCGCCGTCCAGCTCCAAGCACCAGTACAGCGTTTCGGCAGATTCCGACAATTTACCCTTATATTTCTCATACTCCGGCAGTTTCCCGTTCACCCACTCCACAGCCGTCTTCCACAGATCATCCGTGGCGTAAATATCCTCTAAAGCCCATGTATCCACGATACGCATTGCTTCTCTTTCTGTCACCATGTCATGCTCCTCATTTCCATAATCGTTTCGCAGCTTCCCCAAATTTTAAAAGGCTGCTTTCAGGCAGCCTTTTCACATGACTTTTCAGTCCGTTATTCCATATCATAGTATGATACCGGCGGCAAAAGTTATACCTTATTATATATATGCCGGTTTTTGATGTCAAGCAATCCGTTTTTTTATGCCCTGTAATTCCATTTCAAAGCTTAAAATTCTTAGTAAGCAGAAAGATATTCCTCCAGACAGATCTCCCGTTCCATAATCTCAGCCGCCGCTTCCTTTCCCACATAGCGGAAATGCCAGGGTTCGTAAATAATTCCCGTAATCTCCGTCTTGTCATTGGGATAGCGGAGAATAAAACCGTACTCCGCGCAGTGGCGTACCAGCCACTGATATCCTTCTGTCTGTTCCTGACGCTTATCCAGCGTCGTGTAGCCGGCGTCCACCAGATCCACGGCCAACCCCAGCTGGTGCTCGCTGGTTCCGGGAACCGCCACGATCTTCCCTGCCTCCTCCCCGGCCTTTTCCTGAGAATATCCCTGCCCTCTCATCTGCTCCACTTTCCGCTCATAGAGCTGGGTTTGTTTTTCCATAGTCCGGAAGGAAGACGCGATCAGAATATCGCAGCCGTCCCGTTTCCCGTCCTCCAGCATCTCCCGAAGATCGGAGGCGATACGCCGGTCCACCTGATGTCCCTCTCCCACAGATTCTAGACTGACCGTAAAATCCGGTGACAGCGGATGGTCGCTGTTTACCAAAATCAGATTCCAGCCGCCGCTGTCTACACTGTTCTCACCGCTCCATGCATCCGCAACCATATTGTTCTCCTCACCGCCGAAACCTGCCGCTGCCTGAACCTCGGCATTTCTTCCTCCCCACTTCATGATTTTAAACGTCACGGCTTTCCCGGATAAAAAACCAAGAAGAAAAGCCGTCGCGCAACAGATCATACCCAGCCTTTGACGCTGGCGGCGCCTGCGCGCTCTGATCTGATATGCCCTGCTTCTTCTTCCTGACTCGCCCTTTGATCCGCTGCTCTGATTTCCGTTCAATCCGCTGTTCCGATACATTCGCCTCACCTTTGCCTCGCTGTTTTATGATTGGTACACTGATACAATTAAAGTACATTTTTATCATAAAAGAGGCTTGCATCAGAAATGCGTCATTTCCCGCTCATTACCATATAATTTCCGTCCCCTCTCCAAACCGCCAGAAACAGCGCCCGTATGGGAAAATATTATAAAAACAGACCGCCCTGTTTTCCCCGTCCGTCAGAACCTCATAGCGGAGAAAGGTCAGGAAATCCCAGGAATATCCCATCAGATTCCCAGCTTCAAAATAAGCCTCCTGTTCATTCAGGCCGTTATCCTCCATCAATGCCCGGACAAGGACAGACCACTCCTGATCCATCGTCTGATAATCCTGGGCATAACCTGCTTCCTGAATATCGCACCCCAGATATTCCGCCCATTTTTCCCCGCACTTTTCCGCTTCCCACTCATCTTCCAGACCCCATTCGACCTGAAATTCCCCGTCGTCATTAAAGCTGTAAATCCCTTCGGGAAATGAATACCGCCCGATATCTCCCCATTCCTCCGCCAGCCTCGTGTCCAGCTGAATGACCCCCAGTAAAGACCCGGTTTCATCGTCCATGTACCAGGTGATCAGATAGCCTTCCACCTCAAAGGAGCCGTACCAGACCAGCATGGAGCGGCCGCTGTCCTCCCTGTCTATGAGAAACATCGTCTCCGCCGAAAAAGAGTTGACCGGTTCTGTCCCGAAATCCATCAGAACCCCCATTTCCTTAAGCTTTTGCAGTTCCTTCTCCGCCTGGCCGGCCGCCTCCCGTTCCGACCCAAAGCCTTTGCCGCCGGATACTTTCAGCATGGTAGTGGGGCCATTGTGAAACAGCGCCACCTTTTCCAGAAGCGCCATGCCCTGTGGCGCCTCGGCCACTACGGACTGAGCCGTCTGAATATGGAATGTCCCCGTCTGTTTCTCATCCTGCCAGGCAAGCAGCTTCGAGGGCAGCTGCCAGCACAGCGCCAAAGCAAGCAAAAGGCTCAGAATGGACAGCAGATAGCCGGCCGCCGCGCCTGATGATCCTGTTTTTTTCATTGATCTCCTCCGTCCGCAGCCATATCCGGCAGAAACACACGCACAACGGTTCCTTTTCCCACTGCGCTTTTAAACGTCATAACGCCGCCGTGCCGTGCCACGATTTCCTGGCAGATGGACAGCCCAAGCCCTGCGCCGCCCTGCTGCCTGGCCCGGGATTTATCCACCATATAGAACGGGTCCGTGATATTTTTCAGCTCCTCCTCCGGAATTCCCTTCCCGGTATCTCTGACATAATAGGAAAATCCCTTTTCTTCCCGCAGGCCCAGCAGGTACAAAAATCCGGACTGGCCCTCCATGGCCTTCCGCCCGTTATCGATCAGATTCATCAGGACGGTTTTCATCAGATCCGGCTCCATGGAAACCGTCACATCCTCCACATTCACCTTTAACGTAAGCCCCTGCCGCCGAAAAGACGGCTGCAAAACGCCCTGGATCTCCCCCGCCAGCCACCGGGCATTGACCTGCAAAAGCTGGAGCTCCTGATGGCCGGCCACCAGAAGCTCCAGCAGCTTTAAAGAAAGCGCTTCCAGCCGCCGTCCTTCCTTAAAAATATAATTGGCGGCCTGGAACCGCTCTTCCTGACTCATTTCCTGGGATCTGAGCATGTCCGCATAGCCGATCATGGAGGTCAGCGGCGTTTTCAGCTCGTGGGCGAAGCTGCCGATAAATTCCTCCTGCCGCCTGGTCATATCGTTCAGCTCCTGGAATTGTTCCTCCAGATGGTCAGCCATATCATTGAAATCCGCGGCCAAGGCGCCCAGCTCATCCCGGCTGCCCACTTTGGCCCGCACCTTCAAATTTCCCTGGGCGATCCGCCTCGTCGTCCTGGACAGCCTGCGCAGCGGCCGCATCAGCCAGACCGCCAGCACATAGCAGCAAAAACTCTGGGCCAGTAAAAGCCAGAGCAGCCACCGCCTGTAAATACGGTACTGGGCATTCCGCTCATCAAACAGCGCAGAGATATCCCGGATGCTTTCCAGGTACAGAAAATCCTGATTCAGCCGGATTACGCTGGCCGTCTGCAATTCGTACCCTTCTACGCTTCGCCGCAGCATATAGCCCCGTTTTCCCGGCGCTATCCCGTCTAACAGGCCGCTGTCCGGCGCCGCCTGGGCGCTGTCAAACAATATCCTTTTCCCGCTGTCAGACAGCCGTATGCGCAAAGCCTTCCCCGACATCTGCTCCGACATGGCCCGGGCCGCCTGCTCTGCCTGTACCTCCAACGGATCTGTGTTCTGCACCGTGGTGTTCCAGGCGGCGGCAAAGGAATACTGAAGCATCTGGTTTTCCTCCAGCGCATTGGCCACCTCCCGCTGATAGGAGGATTGGAAAAAGGCCTGGATCAGCAGATAGCCGCCCACGCTGAATATGGCCAGCGTAATCAGCACGGTGGAAAAAAAGATTTTCCAGGAAAATTTCATGTATTCCTGTCCTCCAGACGGTATCCCACTTTATAAATGGTCACAATCTTCTGCTCCAGCCCCACCTTTTTGCGCATCCTCTGTACATGCAGGTCCACAGTCCGGCTATCGCCCATATAGGTGCCGCCCCAGACCCGCTCGTAGATCGTCTCCCGGTACAGGGCAATGTTTTTATTGCGCGCAAATAACAGCAGCAGGTCGTATTCCTTTTTCGTCAGGCTGATCTCCTGCCCGCCCTTTTTCACTGTGCGGGAGACCGTGTCGATGACCAGGTCGTCCACGGTCAGCACCGTCTCCGTTTTATGATAGCGCCGCAGCACCGTCTCCACCCGGGCCAGCAGCTCGATCACCTCAAAGGGCTTCGACAGATAATCGTCGGCCCCCAGCCGAAGCCCCTTTACCCTGTCCGCAACAGAAGATTTAGCCGTCAGAAAAATCACCGGAATCCCCAGCGGCGCAATGTATTCCATCAACTCAAAGCCGTCCGCCTTCGGCAGCATCACATCCAAAAGAACCAGATCATAAACCGCTCCGTCCAGGGCGTCCACTGCCGCCGCGCCGTCATAGACACAGTCCGTCTGATACCCTGCTTTTCTCAGATTCATTTCGATCAGCCCGGAAATCGCTTTTTCATCTTCTACAACCAATATTTTGACCATTGTCTCCCCCACCTGCTTTCTGCGTCCAATTTACGGCAAATATGCATCAAAATTGTATCAGGGCAGTTGTCATCCGAACAATTGCTGTCCTCTACAGTATAGCGATTTTGGGGGGATAAAGTCAATGACTTTACAGGGAAACCGGGAGAACCGGGAGAATCAATTTTATGAATTTTCTATTTTTCGGATACCGTATGGCAAAAAGCGGGCGGCCCCCATAGGATCATGCATACATGACCATGGCAGCTGCCCGCTTTCCGTAACGGCAGGAAACCTCTATTTCTCCACATAGTAATTCAGCAGATAATCCCTGAACGCTTTTGCGTACTCCTTTAACAGCCGCCCTTTCTGATAAATCAGATAAAACTGCCGGTTAGCCGGTTCCCCGGGCAGGTCGAATTTCAGCAGCCGGTTGGCGTCCAGGCTGTCCTGCACCGCTTTTTCCGAGATAATCGAGAGGCCAAGCCCTCCCGCCACCAGGTTTTTGATGGACTCCTGGTCGTTCATCCTTGCGGTAACGGAAAGCTGCTCCTCGGAAATCCCCATCTCCCGCATAAAATGCTCCGCGCTCCTTCTGCTGCCGCTGCCCCGCTCCCGCAGAATCATCGGCTCGGCGAACAGCTCCTTTAACGGTACCTGCTCCTGCTTCCGCATGGAGAGATAAGGCTCCGTCGCCGGCGTAATCAGCACCATCCGATCCTGATAGAAAGGCTGGAATTCCAGCGTATCATCCTCCGTCTTCATTCCCACCAGCCCGATATCATAACTGCCATTATGAACCGCATCGATAATCGCCCTGCTGTCCTCCTGGCTGATCTCAAAGCATACATTTTCATACCGCTTCTTGAAATCCGGCAGCACCTCCGGCAGAATATAGGCCGATGGAATCGTGGAAACCCCAAGCCGGATCACCCTCGACTCCTCGTCGCCCCAGCGGTTTAACATATCCTCCCAGACCTTTAAAATTTCCTGGGCGGCTTCATAAACCTCCCAGCCCTTCTGAGTAATCTCAAAGCTTTTGGCGTTCCGGCTTAACAGCCTGGCATCCAGCTCCGCCTCCAGAATCCGGATATGGGTGCTGATCGTAGGCTGGGAAATCCCCAGCTTCTCCGCCGCCATCGTAAAGCTTTTGAATTTTACCGCCGTTATATAGGATTGCAGCTGTTTAAAATCCATCCCTTGCCTCCTCATAGGTTGACTCACCATTCCCTGTTGCCGCAGACCTGTGTGCCTGACGGACGTAAAGTGTTGTTGCTTTTTTCATTATACGTTTAATTATTGAAGATTGTCAATGGTATTATTAAATATTTTAATAATTAACAGGTACCGCTAATCCGCGCGGTGTTTCATACATGCAATGCATACCTTGGCGGACGGAAGTCCGTCTGCCTCGTTTAAAACTTTGCATTCAAGGATACTCCGGAGTCAGAAATCCCGAGTTATAAATCCGTCGTCATGACCATAGCCAGAGCCGCAAACTGTAAGATTAATTATAACGCATTGGACAGGAAAGGAGACGCCGATATGTGTACTGTTTTGAAAAAACCAGAGCAGAAGGCAAGATTGAAGGCCGGGCGGAAGAAATCGTCGAAACCGGATATGAGTTCGGCCTTTCCGAGCAGCAAATTTTAGAAAGGCTTCAGAAAAACTGAACATCCCCCTCCCAAAAGCCCAGGAATATCTTGAGCTGTTTCGAAAACCGGCTCTGTAAAGCAACGATCAACAGATCATTCTTAAGAAACTCCCCTCTTGACATCTCCCAATTTCATGCTATGATAATAATATGATATCATTTTAATATCAACATAAAACATCTGTCCACAGGGAGGAAACCATGCTTACAATCCAAAATCTCACAAAACATTATAAAGGCAGCAGCAAAGGCGTCACCGACATCAGCCTGCACATCCGTCCCGGCGATATCTATGGGTTTATCGGCCATAACGGCGCGGGAAAGACCACGACGCTGAAATGTATCGCCGGCATCCAGGACTTTGACTCCGGACAGATCCGGATCAACGGGATGGATATCCGGGAAAATCCCCTGGGCTGCAAACGGAGCTTTGCCTACATCCCGGATAATCCGGATCTGTATGAATACCTGACCGGTATCCAGTATCTGAATTTCATCGCCGACGTATTCGGCGTCGAAGCCAAGGTGCGGGAAGAACGAATTAAACAGTATGGGGATGAATTTGAAATCACCACATCCTTAGGCGACCTGATTTCCTCCTATTCCCACGGCATGAAGCAGAAGCTGGCCATTATCTCCGCGCTGGTGCACCGGCCAAAACTGCTGCTTCTGGACGAACCCTTTGTGGGTCTTGACCCCAAGGCTTCCGTGATCCTGAAAGAAATCATGAGAAACATCTGCGACGAGGGTGGGGCTATCTTC
>CAJTTU010000007.1:48317-54064 GCA_910579325.1 uncultured Lachnospiraceae bacterium
TGACAAGGTGGCGATTATCAAAGACGGCGTTCTGGTTGCCTCCGGGGATATGGAGCAAATCGTAAAACCGGGACAGTCTCTGGAATCGATCTTTATGGAGGTGGTCAGCAATGGGGAGCATTAAGACTATGGCGAAGCTGGAGCTTTGCAATCTCTACGATCTGAACAAATTTCGTTTCTCCCGGGAGAAAAAGGTAAAAAAGAAAGCCCTGTTCCTTGCGTTCGGCTGGCTAATTGTACTGGCGATGATGTTTTTCTATATCGGCATGCTCTCTTACGCTTTTATTCAAATCGGCATAGGCGACGTGGTTCCCTCCTATTTAACTGCCATCGCCAGCCTGATTATTTTCTTCTTCGGCATTTTAAAAGCCGGAAATATTATTTTCAGAAAGAACGGCTATGACATCCTCTGCTCCCTGCCCGTTCCTCAGAATGCCATCGTGATCAGCCGTTTTCTCAGGCTGTACACAGAAGAACTGGGGTTCGCGGCGGCAGCCATGGCGCCGGGGCTGATCGTATACGGATGGATGCTCCGGCCCGGCATGTCATTTTACCTGGTGAGTATCCTGGGCATTTTACTGGTTCCTCTGATTCCCATGGCGCTGGCCGTTCTGATTGGCGCTCTGATCACGGCTGTTTCTTCCAGAACAAAGCATAAAAGCCTGGCAGCCACGATATTATCCATTATAGCCGTTCTGGCCATTACCGCCGGCTCATTCCTGCTCTCTTCCATGGGAAACAGCATCACGCCTGAGATGCTTATGGAGCTGTCCGGGCTGATAACGGGACTGCTTGGCAGAATCTATCCGCCGTCCATCTGGATCGGCACGGCCATTGTCCGGGGAGACCTTCTTCAATGGGCGCTGTGCGCCGGCGTTTTCCTGGCTGTTTCGGCTCTGATCCTCCTTCTGGTTTCCGTCCGCTTCCACTGGATCTGCCAGAACCTGTATGGTACTTTCGCGAAGCACAATTACCGGATGGAAAAGCTGCGGCGGCATTCCGTGATCAGCGCCCTGTGCCGCAGGGAATTTAAGCGGTATTTTTCCTCCAGCGTCTACGTAACCAACACCATCGTCGGCCCCCTAATGGGCGCGGCGCTCTCAGCCGTCATTCTGTTTACCGGCACAGGGGTGACGCTGACAGGGCCGCTGGCCTCTGTTTTTGACAGCTACAGCCTGGCGCCTTTTGCCCTAGCAGGCATTTTCTGTACGATGACCACCACGGCCACCTCTATTTCTCTGGAGGGGAAAAACTGGTGGATCGTAAAAAGTCTGCCGCTGTCCGCAAAAGCGATCATGGACGCCAAAATTTTAATGAACCTGCTTTTGATGCTGCCCTTTTATCTTGTGTCGGAGATACTGCTGATTCTGGCTTTAAAACCGGGCATTTTGGATATCCTCTGGCTGTTCCTGATTCCGGCGGTAATCATCTTGTTTTCCTGCGTGTACGGCTTGGCTGTCAACCTCCATTTCCCGGTAATGGACTGGGAAAACGAGGCCAGCGTGGTAAAACAGAGCCTGTCCGCCACATTGGGCGGCATGGGCGGATTTATTCTATCGATCTTATGCATCGCAGCCATCGTATTTCTTCCCCGGGAATATGTGTGGATTTTCAAAATCGGGATTTGTATTCTTTTAACAGGGGCTGCAGGAATATTGTATCGGGAAATTTGTAAATAAAATGATGCCGAATTGATAAAAAAGTGTATGTATATGTAGCTCCTTATCGGTTATTATGCGGCCACTGTACATAAATGCGCCGCATAATAACTTTTCATTCAACAGTCACAGCTCTAATCTCATATAAATTAATTCCTGGTATCCGCCCGACCGGGAACAAAATCCCCTGGGATTCCTGCCGTATTCCACAAAGCCGGCCTGCTCATACATGGATACGGCCCGCTGATTTTCCGCTACCACGTCCAGCTCCAGCTGCGTGTATCCCGCGGTTTTCGCGCATTCAATGCAGGCGTCCAACAACCCCCGCCCAATCCCCAGCCCCCAGAACCGGCGATCGATGCCGATGCCTAATTCTGCGCGATGCTTTACTTTATATTTCGCGCCCACGGCTTCGATTCCCGCAGTACCTGCCACAACGCCGTCAACCAGGGCTATGAGCTGAATCTCATTTTCACTCTCGGATCTTTCTTTCAGAAACTGCCCTTCCTGCTCTGCGTCCATACTGTTTTCATCCGGATAGGATAGCAGATAATCCGTCTGTTCATGGGTCAGGTTAAAGTTTTCAAACACGGCCTGCCCGTCGCTTTCCGTTCCGTTTCTCAGACAGCATTGTCTGCCGTCCTTTAATGTGATTATTTTATCATACTTCAAAATATGGCTCCTTTGTCATGATTCCAATCTTTTTATGCTCTTTGTCGCCGCAAAAGCCGGGATATTATGTATAAGTTTCCGGATCGTACATTCGGCGCCCAATGCCGCGAAAACCGGCATCTGCTGGCCGCCGCCGCTGGCTGCGGCTTCATATTCCTCATGGCTGATCGGCTGTCCCCATTCCCATCCTTCTTCCCCCCAACGATCTATCGTCTTTGCATTGATTTGCGCATAGTCCATTTTCAATAACCTTCCTCCACACGAACAATCAGCTTTGACCCATAATTTCCGCCATGCCAGACCTGATTGCGCGCCACAACGGTCTTGGCGCTGTTGTAGCCCTCTTTCGTATTGCTATTGGGAAAGACAAAATTTTTAGCGCCCGACGTAACCGTCACCCGAATCCGGTGTCCCTTTTTAAAACAGTTGGAAATTTTTGTCGTCCGTATGCGCAGACACACGATCTCATCCTTTTCCAGAAACTCTGCTTTCTCAAAGCCGTTTCTGTAGCGGGCGCTTAAAATCCCGTCGGCCAGCTTTACGGAACGGCCGCTTTCATCCACATCTGTCACTCTTACGATAAAATCCGTATCCGGCGCGTCGGAAGAGATGTACAGCTCTGCGGTCATATCTCCCGTAATCGTCAAATCCCTGTCCAGTATGTCCGATGTGTAGCAGAGAATATCCTGCCGCTTCTCTTCCTCCGTATAATCCTCCGGCACCTCGATCTCATTCTCCGACATATCGATGATATGGACGGCAGGCGCCTTCGGGTCATACTCATAGGTATCCGCCAGCGCTTTCCCGGGCTTTTCAAACGCCAGACGGCCGTCACCTCCTGAACTGTTCGCCTGTCCCTCTCCGTCCAGATAAAGCTCCGTCACCTTCGTATCCGGCACCGGCCAGTTTTCCGCCGTTTTCCACCGTTCCTCGCCCACCGTATAATATTCCACGGGCGCAGTCCGGTCGATTCCGTTCTCGATTCCCTTCAAATAGCGCTCAAACCACCGGAAATACAGATGATCCAGATCAAAACGAAGCGCCTGGCTGCCGAAAGATACCCCGTGCAGGTCATACCGGCTGTTTCCGCTGTGCTGCCACGGGCCCAGCACCACTTTTCTCATGCCGGCCGGGAAATCGTGGACGAGCTCCAGCGCCTCCGTCGTCCCCATGCCATTGTCGTCAAACCAGCCGGACTGGATCAGCGCAGGGATTTTGGCCCCTTTGGAGCGCTCCTGCCAGTTGGAACGGCGCCAGAATTCATTATAATCGCTGTCTTCCAGCCATTTTGTCAGGAAAGGCACCTCATAGCCCAGAGCTTTTTTCGGCAGCTCTGACAGCGGACGGATATTCAGTACTTCCTCCCAGTCGTCCCGCTCCATCAGCTCAGGACAAAATTTTTTCCGGGAGACGGCAAAGGCCCAGGCCAGCGTCCCCGATTCCATGGAACCGCCCCGGCGGGGCGAATCGACAAAAGGGCTGCCTGCGCAAACCACGCTGATCAGCGCCTTTAAATAGGGATTTCCGCTGGCTGCGGCCGCCCACTGAACATAACCCAGGTATGAACCGCCTACCATGCCGATCCTTTTGGAACACCAGTCCCTGGAGGCAATCCAGTTTAACGCATCGTCCCCGTCTTCCACCTCATACCAGTTGGGCATCCATTCCCCTTCGCTTTCATTCCGCCCTCTCACATCCTGAATCACGACGGCGTACCCTCTCTGTACATAGCGGTAATAGCTCTCACGGCCGTCCTCTTTTCCGTAGGGCGTCCGTACCAGAACGGCCGGAACCGGCTGCCCGGCATTTTTCGGCAGATAGACGTCCGTCGACAGTTTTATGCCGTCCCGCATGGGCACGTCAAAGCTTCCGGCATACTCCACCCCGTAAAGCCTCTCCTCAGGCCAGGTCTGCCGCCATATATTCAGAACCGTCCGGTCTTCAAACCCTTCCTTTACGAGAACAGTTACCATCTCTCTGGCCGGACAGACGACGGCAATCAGCCGTCCCTGCTCCATCAGCTTATTGTTGGGGAATTTCACATCACGCTGCAGATAATTCCGGCCGTCATCGCTGGTATATCGCTGGCCGTCAAGGACAATCTCCCCTGTTCCTTTTAAGTTTTCTTCATATAATCCCGCTTTCTTCGCGATCGACAGAAAATCCATTTTTAAAAAGGATTGATAAAACCGGTTGTCCTGTTCCGTGAGAATCTCCCATTCCCCCAGTTCTCCGGTAAAAACATCCAGCTTTCTCAAAAATGTCTGATCGGAATCAAACTTCAGTTTTCCGTAAAGGATTCCGGAAACGTAAAAATTAAACACTTTCATCTCACTCCTTTTCTAAACAATCTCCGCCCCAAACGGCATCAGCGCAAGCTTCGCGATCTTAAAACACTGCAATCCAAAGGGAATTCCCACAATCGTGCAGCACAAAAGCGCCCCATTTGCCACTGCCGCCAATGCCAGCGGAATGCCGCTTATGATCAGCCAGGCAAGATTCGCCAGGGTTGACACCATGCCTCCGCCATATTGAATTTCCTTCCCAAACGGAAAGAAAGCAAGAGAAGCAAATTTAAAACACTGCAAACCTATGGGAATGCCGATTATTGTAACGCACCACAAAACACCTGCCAGCGTCCACGAAAGACCCTGCCATACTCCACCGAATAAAAACCATATAAGGTTTCCAAGACAACCCATCCTAATCCTCCTGCTATCAGCCGTTTTCTTACAAAATCAGGCGCTGTGAGACTCTGAAACGACACGGCATCCTACACCACCTTCTTCACTTCCCTGTATATCAACAGCCCGTCTTTCTAATGCTCCCTAATTCTCCCTAATTCTCCTTTCCGGCCTCCGGTTCCTCCCGTATCAGTTTTTCCATCCGCAGCTTATAGGCCATCAGCCTTAACAGATACTCCGGCATGGTCCTGTTCCCCAGTTCCCAGTCCTGCAGCGTCCTGTAGGGAATTCCGAAATATTCCGCGAACTCGCCCCGCTTCATTCCCGTGTCTAATCTCAATTCGATCAGTTTCTCTTTCATACCGCCCCCATATATACGCATTGCGTATGAACATTATATCTCATATCTCTGATATATGCAATATATAAGTAAGCTTTTTCTCACGGCATTCTCACATATTTTCTTTATATGCCGGAAAATACCGGAAAAGCGCCTGCCGGTTTTCTTCCGACAAACGCTTCCTTAGTTGTATGCGCTTCTGAAAACTACTTTCCATCAGGCACACGGCATTATTTAGTTGAGAAATCCAGGCTATATGATCAGAAAACGACTTTGCCCCTTTCCCTTTGCGCCGGACTCACGCCTCCCGTTTCCCAAATGTCTCATTCCATGCTTTCAAGCATCAGCGCGCTCTCCGAAAAATCCACCGTCCGCACCTCCACGTCATCGCCA
>CAJTTU010000007.1:54083-67394 GCA_910579325.1 uncultured Lachnospiraceae bacterium
GGTCGTCCATCGCAGATTCCGTAATCCTTCTGGAAGCATCGGTGAAGAGCCCTTAAAATGTCTGGTCATATCTCGAAAAAGTCATTGTGAGAATTTTCCCTTTCTCATCGATTACCTCCATCGTAATATCCGGATCATTTCCGCCATATCCCTGGCTGCCGTATTCCACCCGGTCAACAGGGCTGTCTAACAGCTTACATTCCTCCGCCTTTTTTTTCGCAAGCTCCGCATATACGCCGTAATTCTTTTCCAGCGACGCGTCATAATCCAGGGAAGGATTTGCGTTCAGATGCCTGCTGTGACAGATATCGAACAGTTCTCCTGTCACCGCGTCCACCATAAACGTCCATCTCGTACTCTCAGGCGTCTGATTTTTCTCAAACAGAACATCGCCCGACCAGAACGCCCGCGGGAAGGTTATGGTTCCCGGATTATACATCATGTATACATAAGCGCCTTTCAAATCCAGCCCATAAATATTTTTCAGATAATCCGTACCCTTTTTTGCCGCTTCCTCCATTGTTAAATCCACGTCTCCGGGCGTCCCGGTATTCAGACTGTCCATGCTCACTTGATAATTGACTTCCTCTTTGCTTCCCTCCGTTCCTTTCGTCTCCGTCAATGACGCCGTCCGGCTGTCGGGAACCTGGTAATTGGTGGAAACCGCCTCCAATCGTCCGCTTTTCGCCTGCGCGGCCGCTTCCGCCGCCAGGCTGAACAGGATCGTGGTCGCGCCGATCAGGGCACAGGCCGCCGCCGTCATTTTCAACATGTTTTTTCGTTTCATTCTTCAGTTCCTCCTTCCGAATAATTTAGATTGTCAGACACTACCCGGGTGCTTTTGACAGATTCATCATAAAACCGCTCCGTCTCAAAACCATATCGGAGTTGTTAAAACTTTGTAAAATATAGCCTCACGACCGTCCCCTTCCCCGGTTCGGAAACAAAGGTCATCTCCCCATGATGAAGCCGGACAATGCTCTCGCAAATGGATAGCCCAAGCCCCGCCCCGCCCGCGGCGCGGCTGCGGGCCTTATCCACACGGTAAAAAGCGTCCTTGATATGCCCGATCTGATCTGGCTCCATGCCGATCCCGTGATCCTCCACCTCCACCACGGCGCCTGTTTCCTTTAGCCAGGCAGAGACCCGTATTTCTCCTCCCGGCCGGCTGGCCTTCATCCCATTGTCGATCAGGTTGTTGAGCAAAATCAAAAGCTGCTCCATATTTCCCCGTATCGAAAAATCCCGGGCCGCCCCGTAAGACAGGCGAAGTCCCTTTTCTTCCGCCTTTACCCGCATCACCCCTGCGGACTGTTCAAACAACGCAACCACGGAACAGTCCTCCGCCTCCGGCTCATCCTCACTGTGTTTCAGCAGCGCCAGTTTCAGCAGCTGGTTGGCCATATTTTGAAGCCTGCCGCATTCTGACATAATAAACCGGGTGCATTCGTAGCGTTCCTCTTCCGATATCAGCGCTTTCTGCATATACTCGGCATATCCGTAAATCGCCGTCAGCGGAATCCGCAGTTCATGGGAAAAATTATCTACAAACTGCTGTTTCTGCTCCGCAGTCTCCCGAAGCTGCCGAATCTGGGTTTCAACCTGCTCCGCCATCAGATTAAAACTGCAGGCCACGCCGGCCACTTCATCCTTTCCCCGTACGGGAAGCCTGCTTCCGTAATCTCCCTTGGCGATCCTGGCGGATGCGCCGGAAATCTGCCTTAACGGCCGGAAGATCAGGTTCAGGAACTGAAAAAGGAAAAAAGCCATCACAAACATCATCACGGCGCCCATCAGAAACAGCAGATTTTTCGTATGCCGCCATGAAGAGAAGGTGTCCGTTAAGTCTCCGACATACAGCAGCCCGTAATCCTGCCAGGAAGCCGGAAAGCTGCCGTAAACGAAGAGCACAGGAAAGGGTTCGTCTTCCATATAAACGATCCGCTCCTGCTTCCACTCCGTATCCGGTGGAATCTCCGTATTCCCTGCCGGCATCGGATCGGCGCTTTTATAAATCCATTTTCCGGAACATGCCACCGCAAGCCCGCCGTCCTTTCCCTGCAGATACCTGGAGTAAGAGCGCATGAGCTGCGCCATATTCTCCTTTGCCAGACTCCCCCGCTGCTCCAGGGCCTGCATATCCTTAATCAGGGACGAGGCTATGACATAATGCTCCGCCAGACACCTCTCCCTGTCCGCGGATAGCTTATCGTTTAATATAACGGTAGAGACAATCAGAATCATGGAATTGAGAAATACCAGAAACAGAATCAACATTGCGAAAAAAGTCCGCCGTTTCATTCCCGAACCTCCATTATAGTTCCGCAACTCCCCTTCCAAGCCCCTTTGAACTGGGAGAATTTCCAGCCACTAAAGTGTCTGTAAATCCTCCCGGGGCTTTTGCAATGAGCACTTAGGGTCTGTCCTTTAGACCCTTACGTGCGATGCATACAAAAGAGTTAGCGGGTGTCTTTTAGCCGCTTACTCTTTTGTAGTACGGTTCGTTGCTGTCCTCATAGATCGTTTGATTCTAAACGGTATCCCAGTTTATACACCGTCTTAATATGATCCTCCAGACGCAGCTTGCGGCGCAGCCTCTGGATATGGACGTCCACGGTACGGGTACCCCCGTCAAACTCGTATCCCCATACCAGATCCAGCAGCTTTTCCCTGGAAAGAGCGATATTCCGGTTTCTGATCAGCACCTCCAGCAGCTCATACTCCTTTGGCGTGCATTCTACGGCTCTTTCACCCAGAAAAACCTGATGTCTGTCAAAATCACATTTCAGATCCCCCAGCACAAATTCCGTCTCAACCTTTTTCGTCCGCCGCAGCACCGCTTCCACCCGCGCCGCCAGCTCCAACATCTGGAAAGGCTTGGTCAGATAATCATCCGCCCCCATGGCCAGCCCTTTCAGCTTATCGGTCAGCTCGCTTTTCGCCGTCAGAAATATGGTGGGCGTCCCGGCCGCCCGCTCAAACACCTGATAACCGTCAAGCCCCGGCAGCATAATATCCAGCACAAGCAAATCAAATTTCCCATCCTCCAGCAGTTTAACCGCCGAAACCCCGTCGAAAGCCTGGGTACAGCGATGGCCTGTCAGGTTTAGATTTCTGCGGATCAGCTCGTTGATGGAAAGCTCATCCTCCACGATTAATATTTCAGCCAATTTTTATTCACGACCTTTCAGATTATATGGTTGTATACAAAACCCGGGAAAGTAAACAGATTAATGATTTTACATTTACAGGGTTAATGAAAATATACCATATAAATGTTACTAAATTGTAAACTGGTTTTGAAAAATCGCTGATGACCTGGATCAATATAATAATGAAATTGCCGAGATGTTCGGAGACGCATTATGAATATATTATTCCGGCGCAGAGAAACGCACATGCCATTTTATAAACACAAAAGCCTCCCAATCACCTTGTCTTTTAACAGAATTTGATTGAGAGGCTCTCGTTCAAGCCATACATATCCCCGACATCATATTTTAATTTGATCAGATTCCCGTATGAGGCGTAGAATCCGGATTTCCTTTCGCCGCTCCATTTTCTGTGTTTACTGTTGTCCAGGACAGACCATCACACGCTGTCCTTCCCCTCCACAATCACCTGGCAGCTTTCCATTACCTCCAAGGCCGCCTTATGCTTTTCCGGCGTAACGCCTGCGCAGCAGGAAGCGTCTACGTATACCGGAAGCTCCGGCAGGGCGGATTTGATCATCAGCGCGTTTGACACCACGCAAATGTCCGTGCATATCCCAACCAGTTCAATGGAATCCAGTTGACCGTCCGCATAGGCCTCCTTTAAATCAAACACCAGGCTGACGCTCCCAAAGCAGGGCTTCTCGTATACCTTTGCGTTTCTCTCCGCTCTGATTTTCTCAAGCTCCGGAGGAAATTCCCATCCTTCCGTCCCGATGACGCAGTGTGATACAGGCAGCAGCCTTCCTTCCTGGGTTTCCGGATAATTATCCGTATGCGTATCCTTGGTCAGCAAAATCTCCCCCGGAAAACGGCCGGCCTTCTCAAGCAGACGGGGCAGCATCCGGCGGGCTTCCTCTGTTCCAAGACTTCCGGTGACAAAATCATTCTGGACGTCGATAATAATCAATTTCTTTTTTTCCACTGTAATCAAATCCTCCTTATATATCGTAATGTACTCTCAGAGTCTCGCAATCCCTGCTTTTGCGACTGAGAGATTCCGAAAGTATATTCTTAATCCTGACCCGGATAAACCGGAATCAAAATTTTACCACTTTGCGCAAAATTTACAGCGTGTCTAAATCCAAAGGCCGCCCGTCTTTCAGAACTTTTACCCGGCTCTTCCAACGGACAAACTCCGGAATGGCGGAAAACTCCTCTGCCCGCTCGGTATGCATGGGGATAATCCATTTGGGGTCTACCGTCTCTATCAGTTTGGCGATGGTTTCCACATAGGCATGGCCGCTGGTGTGCAAAAATTCTACAGGCCGACCGCCGATAAATCGGATCAAAGCCTTGTCGGCGTGTTCCCCTTTCAGGTATCCCGTCCACATGGAGTAGATAATCTGTCCGTCCCGTTCAAAAAACTTGTCCCGCAGGGTTTCAAAGGGGCTGGTATAGATTCCCGGACGGGCATTCTTCCGGGCCAGCAATACAAATCCGTCCTGCTCCAATCCTTTTTCTCTGGCGGCTTTAAAATACAGCGGGTTCTCCATCATATTCCCAATCGCCTGCAGCTCGGCCCACCGGCTGTCCCCCCTGCCCAATACCCGCACCACAGGGTGCTTTTTTGAAGGCTGGTATTCGGGGAACTTTCCTTTTCTTTCCATATCCCGCATGGCGGTAATCAAAATCCGCGCCTGGTACAGGTCGCAGACGAAATGCATCCCCTCAGGTGTGCTGTGGTAAAACTCCATAATGCTGTCCAGGTTGGTGGAAGAGACCAGCACGAAATTATATTTATGTTTTTGAAACAGTTTCTCCGCTTTCTCACCCAGCTCCTGCTCTGATTTAACAAGGGTATGTCCGATCTCACCCTCACGGCTCAGCATGGTGCCCTCGGTTATCAGCATATCCACCGGCCCGGGCACATATTTGTTCAGCACCCGCTCCATACGGTTCCACTGCCCCACGATGCCGTGTTCCCGGAAGTCCCCGGTAAATAGGATCGTCTTTCCCGCCGCCCTGACACAGAACATATAGGAATCCAAAGCGGAATGATCCACATAAAGAGGAAGAACTTCAATACCAGAAACGGGGGTGAACCAGCGCCCGGCATGGTAGGTATTCATCTTCTCCACGATGGAAATCCCCTTTTCCTGCTCATCCCGGTCGATATAGGGAACAAGAATACGCAGAATATCTTTTGCCAGGGGGCCAATGTACATGGGGACGCCTGCCGGGATTTTCCTGAACAGTCCGTAGTGGTCGCCATGGTAATGGGTAAACAGCACCGCGCCGTCCTGACAGGATCCGAACACCCGCCGCGCCATATCGTTGTCCTTTGTCTCGGAAGCCTCATCGGTACCCGGCAGATTCGCTCCGAAATCGATCAGGATGCGGCTGTCTCCAATATTAATCTCCGTGCAGCAGCCGCCGATCTGGTGGCTGCCACGGTGAATGGTCAGGTCAGGCATTCGTTTTTTTCCTCCCCATAGATCTCCCTGATGATATCCTTAAGCAATTCAAAGTATTCTTCATCACCAGGCTCAGGTTTTAAGGCTGGCACGGCAGTTCGCAATTCGATGCTTTTCTTTTTCTCATCAAGCGTACGACATGGCTGAATATAAAAATTTTTACATTCCAAGAGGTCTTTATGCGGCAGATCGCCATATGGCGTAATGTAAATCAGCCGCACCTTTTTCTTCCACAATGCTTCCAGTGCTTTCACATCGCGGCAGCTATCTAATATTTGTCCCGCCGTGTATATGTATTTGTACGTGGAAGTCCGGCTTTTGTTATCCCTTAGATAACAACTTGCCTGGACTGCGTAACAATCCTTCTGCTCTTTACCGCCGTCCTTCTTTTTTTCGCATCCAATCGCTTTCCAGAAAGAATCTTCCAGCGTTTCCAATTCCCAGGGAGAAGCGGAACCATATTTTTTTTCCAAAATCCGCAGCAGTTTTTTCCCGAACACATCGCCAAAGGATTTGGGATGTCCGGTGTTCCTGTCATAACAGCAGTTAATGTAATGCTCGGCCTGGTCGGCCTTAATACTGCCGGAAGTCGTTTTGAGTTCAACCAGATAGACATCCTCTCCCCAAAAAATATAGTCGATTTTAGACCCTCTGTCATTCTCTGGCGGTTCCGAAGCTTCCTCCAACGACATCTCCTTAGTTAAAAAAGCCGCGTCAATACCACATTCGTTTTTCAGCAATTGACCTACATAAGGAGTCAGCAGCATATCCAGGATGACTTCCGCCTTGATGTTGGGCGTAAAGTAATCATTAACCACCCATTGTTTCATAAGACCATTCATTTGTTCAGCCATAATCCTGTCTCCTTCTTTTTTGCTTTATCCAAAAATATATCGTACAAACAGACCATACTATGCTTCCAAACAAAAATCAACCGTATGCTCCTCCTCATCTAATATCCCTCGTCCAATATCGTACATTGATAGTGAGCCGAATTATCCGTTTTAATCATCACATCCAATTCACAAATATGGAATTCCTGCCGTATCCTCAAAATATAATCTTCGCAGTTCTGAATCAGCGGATTCATAAATACGAAGGCTCTTCCACGGGAAATCTCAACTCTGCCTCTGGGAAAATAATTCCACGGGAACCTTCTCAAATCCTTTCGTTTGGCAACCAAATCCTTCCAGGAATTTTTATGCGTATTGGAATCGCCTTTTTTAGAATTAAAGGAAATATCCGCTGCCGGATTGCCCTCCGGATCGCAGGGAACCGGAAGGGAAATCATCTCGCCGGAAAAAGAGAGAGTTCCATCTTCTTCCACAAAACAAATAAACCAAAATATGCCTTTGTTCATTCTGTCATACAGCCCCTGAATAATCCCGCGGCGCTCATCCCTCTCCGAAAAGCCCCGCCATAATCCTCATCCGTGCCATGGCTTCCACCATGCTTTCCAGACGAAATTCATCAAATATATAGTAGCGGCGCCACGCTCCCCGCACAAGCTCCCTCTGGCAGCCGGACATATTTTCCAAAAACCGGTTTTTCAAAGACTCCTCCGCCCCGAAAACCGCGGCGGCCAGCGTTTTATAGTCCGTCTCCTGTAAAATCCGTTTCAAAACCTTCCGCTCCATCTTTCCAAAACAGCTGTGAAAATCCTCTTTCATCAAAGCCGCCTCCCGAACATACTCGTTTAAAAGCTTTTCATCATCCGCCGCCCTTTTTTCCTGCTCTTTTTCATCCCATTCCCGCCAATAGCTGTCATAATCCTCCAGCCATTGCTCCGGAACCATCATACGGCAGACCAGCCGGGCATATTCCGAAAATACCCCGGCATAAAGCCCCCGCATTCCCGCCAGATAAACATATGTAATATACCACTCGTATCCGGAACACCCCTTCCGGACAGCCAGCCCATACAGTTCTTCCTCCCAACTTTCCGGATCTTTTTCCGCTTCCGCCATTCTCATCACATCGAGCAGCGCTTCTTTCGAAGGAACGGTTTTTCCATTTTCCTCCTCCGACGAAGCAACCCGTTCTTCCGGCGTCCACAACCCCTGCCAGCCGTATAGCTGACACACAATACGCATTGCCAGAAAAATCTCCTCTTTATGCTCCGCAAATGCTTCCTGTGCGTAAAGCATCGCTCTCTCTCGTAAACGCCCTTGTGCCTGTGCCATATTTTCCTCTTTCCTGACGCAGCCTGCCGCGTCATCTATCTTCCATATTTTACTGACCCGCCCGCAAAACTACCGCTCTAACAAATAAGCGCAGCCTTCTTCCTTTGCGACCCTTCCGACAATGATCTCCAGAGAAGCCAGCATCTCCTCCCTGTATTCCAGCTCCGGCAAATCCGGACACGCCGTCTGGCTCATACTTCTCAGGCTGTAAAAGACATCCTGTAAATCAAAAGGATAGAAGGAACCCATCCACCGTTCCATCAAAAGCGCCTGTTCCTCTTCGGATAAATACCGGAAAAGCCGCTGTCTGGTTTTGCTGTCTCCATAAACAAAAAATTCCGCCAGTCTCCAGAGCTTCGTCAGCTTCCTGATCCGGTGGTCAGCCTGCGCACTGCAGCCCGGAACATCTTCATGCCCGTTCTCCTCCGCCCAGAACATATCTTTTACCAGCCCCTCAAAGGCAGCCTCTTCCATTTCTTCCATAGCTCTGTAAAACTTACGTAACACCGGCGCTTTTTTCGCGGCTTTCAAAAGTCCCGCCTCCCGCTCTTTAAAAGCCAGTTCTATAGCGTTCATCCTGTTTTTTTCCAGTTCCGCCAAAAGTCCGCCGCAATAGCTGTCATAGTCCCCCCATTCTTTTTCAGGAATCCGTTCCCGAAAAGACAAGAGGAAATGCTGCGCGTCCCGGAAATCTCCTGCGGTAATATGCCAGATGATTCCCCTTTGCAGGCCGAACAGCTCACAAAATCCCAGCATATAAACGGCCTCCAGAAAAGCCCGGTAATCCGTATATCCATTTACCGCCATTTGCATTTCCATCAACGCCGTCCAGCAATCCCCGATCCCCCATGTTTTCGTTTCTTCCTGCAGCAGCAAAAGTCCATGACGAAAGAATTTTTCCAAAGGAATCGGTTTCCTGATCCAACGCTCCCCCTGCTCCAGCTTCTCTTCCAGCTTCAACAGTTCTTCCCTGCGCAGGCCGCTGTCATATTCTTCCGCAAATCTTTGTTCCCATTCACTTTGGTCTGTCTCATACCGCAAAGGTATCGCCCGCGCATGCCTGCCGCCCCAGTCCTCCTGGTTCTGGAGAAATTCCAGACAGAAGCAGAGCACACGCAAAACTGTATATATTTCCTCTCTGTGATTTTGGAACGCTTCCGTACCATAATCTTTTATGATGGTTTCCACCATCTGATTTCTTTCCATGCTTTCCATGAATTCTCTTATTCCTTTCCGCCAATTTTTTTATTCTCTCCATCGGCTTTTTATCACTCTGACGGTTCTCTTATTTTTTCCGTCAGTTTTTATTACCCCTCTCTCCACATCTCTGACAATAAAACCTCCACTTTTTCCCTTTCCCGGAGCATTTGCAGCCACCGTTTGGGAATCCCCTGCAGCCCGTAACGGATCCCGGCCAGTCCCCCTGTCACGCAGGCCGTTGTGTCCGTATCGTGCCCCAGCAAAACGGCACGCTTTACCGCATCCTCATAACCAGACGCCTGCTCCAGAATCATAAAAGCGCTGCGCAGGCAATCCACCACATAACCGGTTCCGCTGCCCTCCCAGGGAAAGTCAGGACGGATGCTCCATTCCAGTTCCTGTTCGAACTCCGGCTCTTCCCGGTAAATACGGCGAAGTGTCCGGACGCCCTCCTGGATAGCCTCCCGGGTGTCCGCACCCTTAAGCAGCTCCAAGGCCACAAGACTGTATAATGCGGAACAAACCTGGTTACACTTATGCCCATGGGTAATCAGGCACTGGCTGTGGGCATCCCGTACCAGCTCTCTGTTCCTTCTCTCCGGATCTGCAGCACCTTGCGCAGCATGCCATAAAGCCAGAGGCAACACCCGCATCAACGCGCCGTTTCCCTTTCCCTCCGGATTCACCAGACCGCATTCTTCCGGAGCTCCGCCCCTTTTATATGCGGTCAATGCGTTTGCCGTCTGGATTCCCACGTCAAACACCACGCCGTCTACCGCCCAAAAACCTTCCCCATACCAGGCCAAAAGGCCGTCGGCGTAAGCTTTCAGAGAAAACTCCCCCTGCTTGATCAGACAGTCCATCAGGCACAGCGCCTGCGCACCGTCGTCTGACCAGGTTCCGGCGGCCACCTTCGGATAAGTTTTCCGAAACCCGGACAGCGGAGCCATCTCGATTTGCTCATAGGGAGGCAATTCCTCCGCCTCGTAAAATTCATAGGGCACCCCAAGGGCATCCCCGATCAAAAGGCCATACAGGCCTCCCGCAATTCTTTCCTGCTGGGACATGTCACGCATTTATCAATTCCTCCCAATAACTTTCTTTCCGGATTTTTTCTGATTTTAAACATAATTAACACTACTTTTCTGATGAAAATTCTTTGACTGCGGCATCATACCGACAGTATAACATAAGCGCACCACACTGTCCCTCTTTTTTCGCCATATTTACTTTATCCACTTTATTTGTTCTATTCTGCTCTATACTCACACTGCATTCTGTTCCATCTCTATCACCCATCCTGCGCCTGCCCTGTAATATAAAAAACCATCTCATCCTCCAGCCTCAGACAGGCCAGCTTCGCCTCAGGCTGAACCTCCTTCCATGCATACCCACAGTCCAGATCATAAAAAACGCAGTCTGTCTCTTCATCATAGAAACGATAAACATTGCCATGGTTAAATGGCAGTTCATATTTTGCGGTCGTGGGCGTGTGCCCCGCAATAATCATTCCATGTTCCACACCGCCATAAAGATAGGCGTCATCCCGGGCAGTTAAATAAAAATCCTCCAAAGACCCATAATCCCCGTCCGTTTCCACCCCATCAAGGCTTTTCAGATTTTCTATATAACCTGCATGGACAATGATGGATCTCCTGCCATTACATTTTGTCTCATAAAAATACCTCATCTTTTTAATACGGTTCGCCCATAATGACAGCTTTGAAAACGGCATTCCCTTTTCCTGAATCAATGCTTTCACGGTTCCATAACTGTCAAAACAGGAAAGAATCTGCCTGGCCAGTTCATATACTGACATGGTATCCTCCCTGCTGTCCATTTCCAGCTTTCTCTGCTGAAAAATAGTTTTCATCAGCTCCACATAATACGCATATTCTTCATCATGGTTCCCCCTGACCAAAATGACATTCTTCCCGGGATTTTCCATCCACCGCAGCATCTCATAGCTTTCAGGCCCTCTGTCAATGTAATCGCCGGCGCAGATCAGCCTGTCAGCGGTGGAAAACCCGATTTTATGAAGCATTTTTTTCATAACGCCGTAATGTCCGTGAATATCTGTCATGATGTAGGTACTCATCCTCTCACCTCCTCATATTTAAGTTTCAGAGCTTTGTTATTAAGTGTTTATTATCACCTTTACAACTCACTGTCAAATATCATATAATAGTCCCGACCTGAGACATCTGCAAACGCAGATATCGTTACGGTTCGTTCTATGACCAGTAACACGCTTCGCGATGCACAGAAACAGGAGATTCCCTTATGAAAAATGAACGCTGGCCTCCCGGCACCAAAATTTACCGGCAAATCCGCCTCTATCATTATCTGATTGCCCACAAAACAGGCTACCGGGGTCCAAAAGAACTGAAGCATTTTCTTGGCGTCGATACCCGGATGCTCCAGCGGGATCTGAAAGACATCCGGGACGCCGGGATTTTAAATCTCAAATACAAGAAAGAAAAAGATAATTACATAGAAGCCAAAGAGCCGCCCGCCTTTACTAAAAAACCCGTGAAACAAAAACGCCGTGAACATCTTCTCCGCCTCCGCCGCCTCTGCACCCTGATGGATCAGCTGGAGGGGCCGAATCTGGAAGAAGTGGATAGCTATGAAAGCACGCTGTATGACTACAAAACCGAATGCGAAAATTCTCAGGAAGATCCCGAAACCTTTCCCCCGGAGGAGGTCGGCGATCCGCCCGGGCGGCCGGATTTTCCGGATATCAAAGCCCAGTATGAGGCTTTATTTCCCGGGCAATCCACCCGGACAAGGTACCGGGATTTTGAGACCCTTTCCAAAGCCGGTTATACCATCACATACCATCCCGAATTTAAAGCTTATGTAATCCGGGATTTTATCGAAGATGAATTTGACGATCCATGGGCAGAGTCATGAATCTGATTCATCTTCCATAACTGCCTTATGCTCCTTCCATCCGTGATACTTAAAATTATAAACCGGCTTCATCACGTCGATCACATCCACTGCCTCCCTGACAGCTCCCTCGATCTCTTCCAGAGATTTATACACCATCGGCGCCTCGTCCAGCGTATATTCATTGACCGATGTGGTATAAATGCCAAACATGGACTGGCGGTATTCCTCCATATCAAGTGTGTTCTTCGCCTCCATCCGGGACATCACCCGCCCTGCCCCGTGAGGCGCGGAATAGTTCCAGTCCGGATTACCCTTACCCACCGCCAGAATGCTTCCATCCCGCATATTAATGGGAATAAGCAGCTTTTCGCCTTTCCTGGCCGAGACAGCGCCTTTGCGCAGAATCCGTTCCTCCATGTCGATATAATTATGAACCGTATGGAACCCCTTCCCTCCCTTTAAGCCTGCCCGCTCCATAAGCAGCCCGGCAATCAGTTCCCGGTTCTTTTTGGCAAATTCCTGGCAGATTTCCACATCATAAAGATACTCTTCAAAATAGCTGCCATACAGATAGCACAGCTCCTCCGGAACCGTCAGCTCCTTTCTCGTCCATTTGATGGTTTTAATAGCTTCCTCCAACTCAGCCCTTCGTCCCGCCGCCTTATATTCGGCAATCAAAGCCTCCTTTTTCTGAAAATACTCCCCTTTCCCTTTGTGCAGGTCTACCGCCAGCTTCTGATAATACTCCGCCACCTGTTTTCCCAGATTCCGGCTTCCCGTGTGAATCACCAGGTAATACGTGCCGTCCCTCCCTTTGTCTATCTCGATAAAATGATTTCCTCCCCCAAGGGTCCCCAGGCTCCGCACCATTTTTTTTGCGTCCCGGATGGAGCGATAGCACCGCAAGGGCTGCAGGTCAAAGCGGGTCTGCCGCCCCTTCCACACGTCTCTTCCGGAGGGAATCCAGTGAGCCGCCTCATCAAGCTTTTCCATGTCCGGCTCTTCCTTCCCCAGGCAGACCGTGTACATACCGCACCCGATATCCACGCCCACCACATTGGGCACCGCCCGGTCTGTCACCGTCATCGTCGTACCAATGGTACACCCTTTCCCAAAATGCACGTCTGGCATCATCCGAATCCGGCTGCCCCGGGTAAATTCCTGATCGCACATTTTTTGAATCTGAAGGATGGAATCCTCGTCAATCGTCTCCGCAAAACACAGCGCCGTGCTTACCTGTCCTTTAATTTCCAGCATAAATGGTCTCTCCTCCTTATTTATAGTTCCGCAACTCCTCTTCCAAATCTCATTGTCCCAAAAGGATATCCATACCTCGTTTCCTCCGCATTGAAACAATAATTTTTCTCCTCTGAGCCATTTTGCCCTGCTTCTGGTATCCTC
>CAJTTU010000007.1:67409-72058 GCA_910579325.1 uncultured Lachnospiraceae bacterium
GTCCCCGTTCAGAAACCGGCTGATCTGGGAAGCCAGTTCCAGATACTCATAGTGGGGGAAATTGTAAAACAATGTGTCAAAACGGATCGCCTCTTTCTTTTCGCCGCGGTATCTATACTTTTCTTTTACCTTCCTGTTTTTCAGCACATCGTCCCCATGGACACTCCGTTTTTTTGCCTTCGCCTTTGCCAGACAGCCTCTGATTCCCTTCCAGTCGCTGGTTTTAAGCGTTCCCGGCTTCATCAGCACCAAATCCAGGAATTCCACCGTATCCTCCAAATACCAGCTTTCCACTTTGATTTCCCCATGCGCGAAGCCCTTTCCTGTTTCCGTAAAAATTTGTCTCCGTCCAGTTGCACCCTCCGTCAAGCTGATTGATCAGCCAGAACTGTTCGATCTCTTCCGGCTGCAGGATACGGTAATTTTTCCCATGATATGTGATCTCATAGAAATTGAATATTGTATCTTCATGGTACACCTTCATTGTTTTGATATCCTCTTCACATAATCCCTGCATCGCTCATTGATTCCCGGCGTTTTCACAGGCCTATGGTCTCTCAGTATGATGCCGAAATATCTTTTGTCCTTCCTGAGCAGTTCCCCCAGATCCTCTAACCACTTTTCCCTTTCCTCCATCTCCTCCTCACACCGCCGGAAGAATTGTACAAAAGGCAGGATAAAATCAGCGCCAAATGTAATAGATGCATAATGATTCGGTTCAATCACCCCGATTCCCGTTCTGTTGCTTCCATGCAAAAAATCAGCATACAAAAGCCATTGCGCACCCTCTTCGCCAAACCCCTCCTCCCAGGGTTCTTTCTGGTTCACCACCACTCCCTTTACGGGCTGAAAAAAGGGCGAATCCACAGTCTCCACAATCGTACCGGTTGGATATGGAAGCCGCATATAAGAATAATCCTGCGGCCCAATCCAATAATCATTTCCCTGGTTATCCGCCGACATTTCCGGCAGGCAGTAGAGAACCCGCCCTTCCGAATCCAGAATCACATCCCACTCACACACCGGATGCCTGGAACCTCTCCTGTAATATTTATACAAAACTCCAAAAAAACATTTTGTATCGACCTCATATCTGCCCGCCGCCTCTTTAATCTGCTCCCTGATAAAATCCATCCCCGCCCCGGGCAAAGTGAATATCCGCTTCTCGGAACATTCTTCTTTTCGTCCATAATGAAAAATATCCGCTTCATAAAGATTACGCATGCCTCCCGGCTGACTGAGCACTTCCAGCAGCGTCTCTACTGCCTCGATCTTATCTTCTAAAAGCTTCTGCTCAAAAATCCTGTCTTCCGGATACTTTTGTTCCAAAGCCCTTCCCTCCGGAAGTGTTTGCTTCCCCGCTTCTCTTTGCAGTTCCCGCAAACCCTCCAGCTTTTCCTCCAGACTCCTGTGCGGCGCCGAAAGAATACAGTCCATCTGCTCCGCAAGGCTTAAGGCCGGCCTGGTAAACAGCCACCTGGCCATGTCTTGGGAATAAACCCATTGATCGAATGCAATCACTGTCATCCCCCCTCAGCTTTATAATGTACTCTCGGAATCTCTCAGCACCTGCTTTGGCAGTCGATTTTCCGTCAGCTACACATACATTTATTTGACATACGTTCCACATACTTTGACGGATGAAATCCGCCCCCCCCGAATGGACATGTATTACGGCAGACTCTCACGTATGAAACAAAATCTCGTTGGGCTTCTCAAGATAACCCAGCAGCTGAATGGAATTCAGCCATTCCTCAAGCCTTCTGTCCAGCTCCCCTTCCTTTGTCTCCAGAAGCACACGGTTCAGGAAAATCTCCCCCTTTTTATTGATATCCGTCCTGCCGATGTAAATATTGTCCGACTGGTAAGCGACCGGAATCGCTCCGGCTATATGCCCCTCCCCCTTCTTTTTCAAAACAATTTCCATAAAGGGATCCATAATCAAATCCCCGCCAATGCTTTTACTTTCACACATCTCAATCCGCACAAAATTCTTCCCCCTTTCCGCAATGTAAACCGACAGATCCCAGTTCTCTTCTTTTTTAATTCTGGCTCCCGTTTCCCCCACTGCTTCCATAATCTTTTCCATCTTTTTACCGTTGTTCACACGAATTTCTTTCATAGGATTGTTCCTCCGTTATAGTTCCGCAGCTCCTCTTCTATCGCTATGAGCACTTAGGGCCTGTCCTTTAGCCACTTACTATTTTCCATGCCCCCTGGATCTATTGCTTTTTTTCATAAATTATTTGACACTCCCTCAACGGACATGCCTGCCGGCGCAGGTATCACCTGCGCTCGACCTGTCCGGCAAACACTCTTTTTTCCTGCGCCATCATCTTTTTTGCTTTCTGTTTCAGCCCCTGCGCCGCTTCCAGGTTCTCCTGGCAGATTTCCAGGTAAGTGCTGTTTTCCAGCACGGACACAGGAATCCTTTTCCTGACCTCCAAAATCCCGTTCCCATCAGCAATTTTCAACCGCACACAATAATGCTTTAGCTCCGCCACCTGATAAGTACTGCCGACATGAAATATCCCCGCCTGATGAAGCACCAGCTCAGCCTCCCCGGAAACCGGCTGCTCCGAAATATCGTACTTTTCTTCGTAATAGCAGTCCCGGTATGCCCCACCTTCCCCATTCAGCTGCCTGCCTATCTGTTCTAATTCCTCCTGTGCCGCTCTCCCGCGCATATCACATACCTCTCTGACCTCCCGGGATTCTCTGTGCTTCTCCGCCCTGCGTTCATAGTACCGGATTCTGCCCTCCAGCTTCCTTTTTTCTGCCTCCAGTTTTTCTCCCAATACTCCCCCAAACCGTTCCCAGAAAAACGCCTCCGCCGCCTCCCTGCTGCCGAAATTTTTTTTCTCTGCCACTTCTTTTTGCATTGCCATACATAAATAATCCATTCTCTGCCTCCTCGTATCGACATAGATTTACATATTTTGTTGTCAATGTACGCTTTGATAGGGAGATGATATCATATGGGATTATTAAAAAGCGTCATATGTATGTCATATATGATTGAAGCAGCTCGGCTTGCCAATGCATTTACCTGTGGACAAGCATATCTGATAAGCAGTACCTGCCAAAAGCCAAGACAATTCTGATAAAATTTTTAAAGCATCCGGCAAAGGATTTTTATTGTTAAAGACGGATATGCATTTTTGAAGGTGAAACTCCTGCCCCCAAAGCTTGTTATATTTCACGCTGTGCCCAAAATATCCCTTATGCATAAAATAAATTAAAATTTAGGCTGTCAATCATGCCTGCATTTTGCTGCAAAGGATTGGGTGACGTCTGAATTACGCTACCGGCACCCGTCAATAATCTTTTTCACATACCCCAGCATTTCCTCTTGTGACATACCTTCCGTTTCCCCGTTCTCCATGTCATGATCCTCCCCATCCGTCTCATGCAAAATACGAAAAGAGTGTACACTAAACCACAATCCGCTATACTGGTCTGTCCACACCGCGCATGCGTCACGACAAGCGCTCAAATCCACCGCCGTGTCGGTCGTATCGACCTTATCAGTGATATCTGCCATATCAGTAGTATCGGTCGCATCGATCGAATCAGTAGTATTCACCTTATCAGTAGTATCCGCCTTATCATTAGTGCCCACCGTATATTCCGTAACTTCATCATACAGATAAACCCTGCAATTCCGATAACGATACTCCGTTACACTATCAATATAAGTAAACCTGCCCTCTTCCTCATCCTCACACATCCCGGTTTCCGGATGTGACAGACCTTCCCACACATCATCTTCCACGTCATACTGCGCAACATACGCCCACAGCGGATCATCCATGGAGCCGAAACTAACCGAGAGAGCCTGGCCGCTGTTTTTCTCATAAGTCACAGACATCCAGACATAATCCGGTTTCAAATAGGCTTTCAAAGCGCCTACCTTTGCATTTACCACATGAAGGCGCTCTACGCTTTGCCGGTCAACCTGATATTCGCCCAGCTGCTCCGGGCAGTAAAAACCCATTTTCTCCATGTCTTTCATCGTACCCCGGAAACTCCATGCGCCCCGGGACACGCCGCCGCCCGCGAAAGCGATGACGGAAACGGTCAGCGCCAGCAATGCGGCAAAAGCAGGCAGAACCCTTCTTTTTCCTTTCTGCGCCCCGGCGGCTTTTTCCATTACCTGAGCCAGGGTATCCCCGGAAGCATGAAGGGATGAATAAGCTTCCGCATACATTTTAGAATCAAATATTGGCATCATAAACCTGTTCCTCCTCACACAACTTTTTCTTCAACAGTTCCCTGCCCCGGTGTAGATGAGTCGCCACCGTGGCTTTCGGAATATGCAAAAGCTCTGCAATCTCTCCGGTCGAATAGCCCTCATAATAATAAAAGTAAATTGCCAGCCTGTATTTCCTGGGCAGTTCCATCGTCATATAAAAAAGCCTGCCGTGCTCCGGCGTCGTAAAGGAAAGCTGTTCCATATAGTCCTCCAGCGGCTCCCTTTTCCGCCATGGGGATAAGCATGCCTTTTTACAGCAATTAATCGTTACCCTGACCAGCCAGTTTCTGATATGCGCTTCCCCCTCAAAAAATTTATCTGTCCGGTAAAGCTTCAACAGCGTCTCCTGGGTGACGTCGTCGGCCTCCGCCCGGTCCTTCAGGTAATTAAAAGC
>CAJTTU010000008.1:0-34517 GCA_910579325.1 uncultured Lachnospiraceae bacterium
TGACTTAAAATCACGTTTTAACAGATCTTCTGATTTCCGGGCTTGCCGATCCGCTTTCGTGATTCCGTTTGGTTTGCGCCTGGGATGGTGGCTGATGCCGATATCCTCCATGACACGGTAAACAGTACGTTCGCTGGGAATATCCACATTTTCAGGCTGTTTTAACATTAATGATTTTGTCAAGATTAGTTGACACATTTTCCTCAAGGATTTTGTATCCTATGCTGCTTCTTTCAGGGAATCATAGTATCGCTGCCGTTTTATCATGGGAGGAAGACCTCCATTAGAGGAACAGATCCTCCGGTTATTCCAATAGCTGATGAAATATCTCCAGATCAGGGTTTTCAGTTCATCCGTGCTCATCTTCTCTGTATCGTAACGGTCATAGAGTAGTTCAGATTTCATTCTGGCCCACATGCTCTCGCAGCGGGCGTTATCATGGCATCTGCCGCCTGCACTGTTCATGCTCTGCCGTATGCCATACTTCCGGATTACATCCCGGTAAAGCTGGCTGGTGTACTGGCTTCCCCTGTCACTGTGGATAATTGCCCCATGGATGTCCGGATATGTCTTCGCCGCGTTTTCCAGTGTCCGCGCACATAATGGAGCTTTCATATTAGTATCCATCGCCAATCCAACCACGCTGGAATCGAAGCAGTCAAAAACAGCGGAAACATACAGCTTTCCATCGCTGGCTTTGATCTCTGTTATGTCTGTTACGCACTTGACCAGCGGCTCCTCTGACTTGAAATCACGTTTTAACAGATTAATTCGCCGTCTTTGGTTTTAAGGGCAATGAACTTCATTCTTTCGTTTTTGCTGACCTCAGACGGCTCGCGGCGAAAAAAGCGCTGGCTTCCTCCAGAAAGTCATTTTCCTTCTTCAAACGGCGGATTTCTTTTTCCTGTTCCTTAACCAGCTGGCGGAGCTGAAGAAGTTCCTGGTTAAGGGTCATGGCGCTTTGCGGAGTTTGTGAACCTGCCCCAAGGTCGAGGCTGCCAAGGCGGTTGGCCCGTACCCAGCCATACATGGTATTCTTTGGAACCCCCAGTTCTTTGGCGGCTTTTGCTTGTCCGATTTCCTTTGCGAGTTTCACTGCCTGTACTTTGTATTCATGGTCGTATTGCCTGTTTTCTGCCATTTTTGTTCACTCCTTATTCTCTTGATTATATCTCAAATCCTTGAGAATGGGCTGTCAACTTTTTTTATACCACATCAAATCTCCCCTACTCGATTCATTTTTGTGCAAAAAATTTATTACACTCCCTTTCTTCCATGTTCCCAATTTTCAAAGGTCTTTGGGTACGTCTGCCGATGAGGCACTGGCAGGTTGTTATCAGCTGCTGAAATGTCAGGAAAGGCGGAATTGGCGGCGATTTGATCTTTCAATTATTTTCTGATATGATATAGAAAAGCAATTTAAAGCAGAGAGAGGTGATTGCCGCATGCACAGGCTGATTATTAATAAGTTGGGGCCGATTGAACGATGTGAGCTGAAGTGTGTCCCTTTTCTTACGCTGACAGGGTTTCAGGCGTCAGGAAAGAGTACGATTGCCAAAGTTATTTACTATTTTAGAACGATAAAAGAAGATATTGAGGAACTCGCCAAAAAGCAGGCGTTCAATGCCGTTCCCATAAGCGGGATGGAGGATGAATATGATGTCGGGCATGGCATGGGGCTAAAAAAGAGACTGGAAGGCTGTTTGCGGGAAAAATTTTTGAGTACGTTTGGCTCGTCATGGGGAATGCCTGACGATATGTATATCGAATATTATTATACGGAAACTTGTTTTGTGAAGATTTCTCTGAAATGCGATATGGAGCATCAGACGCCCAATTATATATGGGTAACCTTTAGTTATGAATTGAGAAAATTCTTGCGGGAAAATAACGATTGTTTTTCAATGACTCCGCTTGGGGTGCCGGAGGACGAAATCAGGCTGTTCAGAAAAAAATTGTATGAAATGTTTGAAGACAGCTGTTCTGTTGTGTATATTCCGGCAGGCCGCAGTATGATCACTTTGTTGTCGAATCAGCTTAATTATATTTACGCGAATATGGATGACATTCAAAAGCGCTCGCTGGACAGGTGTACAAAGGATTATCTGGAGCGGACTCTGCGTATTAAGCCTGAATTTTCGGACGGTCTTCGGGGACTGGCCGCGTATTCCCGCGGCAAGACGGGTGTGTCGTCCACGATTGTCCGTCAGGCGTTGGAACTGGTTGAAAAAATCCTGCGGGGCACATATTGCTACAGCAACGGTGAAGAACGGATTAATCTTGACGACGGAAGGTATGTGAAGATTAATTTTTCATCCTCGGGACAGCAGGAATGTGTTTGGATATTGAATTTGTTATTTTATTATCTGTTACAGCAAAAACAGATTTTGTTTGTTGTGGAGGAACCGGAATCTCATTTGTTTCCTGCTTCGCAGAAATATATTACGGATCTGATTGCACTGGTGAGCAATTCCGGCCATTCCGTGGTGTTGACGACGCACAGCCCTTATGTGCTGGGAGAATTGAATAATCTGTTATATGCCCATGGGATTTCGTCTGAATGTTTGAAAAAAGCGGAAAAGATTATTCCGCAGTCGCTATGGCTTGATTACCAGGCCTTTGACGCGCGGTTTGTGAAAAACGGCATGGCTGAAAATTGTATGGATGCGGAGATTCATATGATCTGCAATGAGCGCATCGATGAAATTTCGAAAGTAATTAATGATGATTTTGACATGCTTTTAGAATTGCAGTGTGCAAATGAGAAAGGTGCGGTGTGATCTATGCCCTTGAAAGGTTTTCAATCATTATGCAATAAGCACGCCGCTCGAATTGTGTCAAAGGATGAGGGCAATCCGCAATATCATAAAGGAAATAATATTGGAAAAGCATATGTGACACACTATAAAATCGACGGCGTTGTGATCACGAAAAAAGAGAGATGCGATTACCTGCTGATAAATGAGGAAACACATACGGCGTATTTAATCGAATTGAAGGGTTCGGATCTGGTGAAAGCGGCAAGGCAGCTGGAAATAACGGAAAACCATTTGCATCGGGAGCTTTCCGGCTATCAGGTGCGGTATCGTATTGTGGCGAACAAATGCAAAACCCAGGAAATCCGTACATCTGAATACAGAAAGTATCAAATCCGATGGAAAGGACGGCTGATTCAGCGGACGGGTTTTGTTGAGGAAAATATATAGCAGGCGCCGCTTAAGAAAACGAATGAGATTTCAAAAGAGGAATACGAGGCGTTCCTGGTAAAATATGCAAAGAAGCATTACATAAAAACATGGAGTCTGAGCTATAAACAAAGTATATATGATAAAAAACGATAAGGAACCAGATAGATGAAAAAAAAGATTTACGCGGTAAAAAACGGGAGAAAGACAGGAATTTTTAATGAATGGCTGAAATGCTCCGAGCAGACGGGCAAATATCAGAATGCAAAATTCCGCAGCTTCGAATACCGGAGCGAGCTTGAGACGGAGGCGGAGGATGTGCCCGGCAGCCTGCGGCATGCGATAAAAGAGGCGCAAAGGTATCTGGGGGATTTGGTGTATCTGGGTGAAAGCGCCGACTATTTGGAGGATGAAAGCTGGGAGGAGGACGGCTTTCTGTCCTTCGGCGATGGGTCCGAAGCGGAAAATCCGGAGCTTTTTTCCGGCAGGAGGGAAGAAGAAGATGCGGATACCGGGGATGCCGACGAAGAATTTGACGAATGGAAGGATGCTAACAGGGAAAAAAACACCGGGCTGACAGAATACTGGGCGGTCTCGGAAGACATGAAACAATGCGTTCTTACCATCAAAGACCGGGAACAGAGCGACAGTGCCAGGGCGGCGGCGGCAGCCAATCTGAAACGGCATTTGGAAAAATGCCTCTCGGATGCGAACCTGAATAAATTGACGGCTGTTTACAGGGATAAAAAAGAGGATAACGCCATTGGCTATGATCCGCCTGCCGTATCGACTTTTGTGAATCGGATGTTATCCGCATACCCGAAGCCGGAACCGTCAGAAGAAGAGAACAGGAAGGAAGAACCGGCAAAGGAAGCCGGTGACGAGGCTTCCATGCGGCAGCTTCTTTTGCAGGCCGAAGCCGTGGAATATGAACTGAAGGCGATGGTTCTTGGGCAGGATGCGGCCATCGAGAAGCTTCGGGCGGCATATTTTGACAGGGAGCTGACGATCCGGCTGCAGCCAAGTAAGGGGGGCCCCAGAAACGTATTCCTTCTGGCAGGGCCTCCGGGAGTGGGAAAGACTTTTATGTCCGAGCTGTTTGCCAGGAAGCTGGGATATCCTTTCAGGCGGTTTGACATGTCAGGATATGCCACGCAGGATGCGGAGGGAGACCTTCAGGGCTGGGCCCGCCAGTACAGGAATACGGATAGCGGCGGCGCGCTTACCGAGTTTGTGGATGAACATCCGCAGTGCGTCCTTTTATTTGACGAGATCGAAAAAGCGGACCGCGGCGTCATCTTGATCTTTTTACAGATTTTAGATGAAGGCGTCTTAAGGGACAGGTTCCATGAGAAGGACGTATCCTTTAAAGATACCGTTATATTTTTCACAAGCAATGCGGGCCGGCAGCTTTACGGCGGCGGGCAGAATGAAAACCTTACGCTGCTTCCGGAGAAGGTGGTGATCGACGCCCTGGGGAAGGATATCAACCCGAGGACAAAGCAGCCCTCCTTTCCGCCGGAAATCCTTTCGAGAATGTCTTCCTACACGGTTCTGATGCTGAACCATTTAAAGGCGGATACCATTCTGAAGCTGGTGGAGAAGGATATAGAGAGCCGGCTGAAAAAAATAAAAAAGAAATATGGTTATGAGCTGGCGCAGGGAAAGGAATACCTGGCCCGGACTATATTATATTCCATGGGCGGCAGCGCGGATGCCAGGAATGCTTCCAAAATAGCAGGCAAGCTTATTCATAAGGAATTGTATGAGTTTTTGAAGCTGGCGGAGGAAAAGCGGGGGCTTGATGAAAGCGGCGTGGCCAGGATCGAATGGAAATGTGATTTTGAAGATGCCGAAAAGAACATAAAGGACTTCTATTTCGGGGAGAGGGACTGTGTCATTCCCGTCTTCGGGACAGTGAAATATGAGCCCGCCGGCAGGATCAAAAGTAACAATGTCCATGTGAAGGACACAGTGAATCTCAAAGAGTTTACGGAAATGCTCCGTAAGGAAAATGTTCTTTTCGCAGTCGTCGATTACATTTATGGCCTGGAAAATGCGGGGAACGGGCTTAACGCCGTAGATGCCAGGACGGCCGGGCGGGATGCCTTCTTAACGCTCCGGGAGGAGGATAAGGAAATCCCGGTGTATATTCTGGACAGAAGCGGCGGATACGGCTATACGGAAAAAGAAAAAAATGCCCTTATGTTAAAGGGAGCCGGGGGATTTATCGAGAGCAAATATTTCAGGAGCCAGCTGGAACAGGCCTACCTGGACGTATGCTGCCAGGCGGTAATGGAGACTCTGGCGGTGCGGCATCAGATCCTGACCTATAAGACCAGAAAAGAATTTGATGAGAAAGCCAATGCCGGAAGTATCATTTTCTGCGATTTCAGGCTTGAAACGGCAGTGGAGACCGAGGATAAGTCTTTGATGCTGTCCGACGATCTGCGCCCGGATAAAAGCTGGGATGATATTTATGTGTCGGAGGATCTCAGAAAAGAACTTGAATTTTTTATCCATTATCTCCGGAATCCCAAGATGTACAATAAAAAAGGCGTGAGGCCAAGGGGCGTTTTGCTCTATGGCCCTCCGGGAACCGGAAAGACCTCGCTGGCCAAGGTTGTGGCCTCGGAATCCGGCGTGAATTTTTTGTCCGTCAGCGCAAGCGAGTTGTCTAACAGCGGTCCTCAGAAGGTACAGGATGTATTTCGTGCCGCGAGGAAATATGCGCCTGCCATCCTGTTCATTGATGAAATCGACGCCATAGGCATGAAACGTGAGGATTCACATTTGCCAAACCCGGCGCTGAACGCATTGCTGACCGAGATGGACGGGTTTATCAGGAGGGATGACAGGCCGGTATTTGTCATGGCGGCCACGAACCTTGGGAATAAAATTGACTTTGCCCTCCAGCGTCGTTTTGACAGGCTGTTTGAGATGAATGGACTGGATAAAAAAGGAAGAAGATGGATGTTGGAAAAACTCATCAAAAAGCAGGGCGATATGTTTGCCGTTTCTGATGAAAAGCTGGAAAGCATTGTCGATAGATCTGCTAGAATGAGCCCGGCCAGGCTTGAACAGGCAGTCGAGGCGGCTTTGCGGGAGGGAATCCGGTCAGGCCAGATCATTGACGACGATTTGTTCGATGAGATATTTGAAAGGTGCGGCATGGGGGAAGAAAGGGCCGTTGCTTCCCAAAAGGAGGTCGCGTGTACCGCGTACCACGAGGCGGGACATGCCCTGATCAATCTGTACTATGGCGATACGCCCAGCTATATGAGCATCGTGGCGCGGGGGAATTATGGAGGATATACGCTGACTGAAACAAGGGAATGGTATCCGTCCAAAAAATATTTCCTGGAAAGAATCTGCGCGGCGCTTGGCGGCAGGGCGGCGGAACTGGTATTTCAGTATGGCCTGACCTCCGGCGCGGCGGCCGATTTGCGTGCCGCTACGGGCATTGCTGAGGATATGGTGTGTAAATTTGGAATGTATGAGGAAGAAATCGGCCTGGCGGTGATCAGAGGGAACGGGCTTCCGTATAACGAAAAGGCAAATGAGCTGATCAACCGGATTTTATCAGAACAGATGAAAGAGGCAGCAAACATAATCGAGGCGAACCGGGATGCCATGGAACGGCTGGTAAAAGCAGTCATGGAAAACGGGAGGAAGTATCTGACCGGGAAAGAGATCGTGAAGGCGGCAGGCAAACTGAATAAGAAGTAAAACGGCGGTATTTATCACGCCCCTTTTAACCGGCGTTATGCTTCTTTTTCCATGCCTTGATTTTTTCCAGCCTTTCCTGATACAGTGATTCCTCTCCTTCCTTCGCAGGCCGGTAATACTCCCGGCCTAAGAGGGCGTCGGGCAGACACTGAATATCGGTCAGTTTTTCTTCCGTGTCATGGGCGTACTGATAGCCTTTTCCGTAATCCAGATTTTTCATCAGGTCTGTGACGGCGTTGCGGATCACCAGTGGCACCGGTTCCGCTAGGTCTTTGACGGCGTCCAGCTTCGCGGCTTCATAGGCTTTGTACAGGGCGTTGGATTTTGGCGCCAGCGACATAAAAACCACGGCTTCCGTCAGATGAACCGTGCATTCCGGCATGCCGATAAAATGGCAGGCCTGATAAGCGGATACGGCGATCTGCAGCGCCCGGGGATCGGCCAGCCCCACATCCTCGCTGGCAAAACGGATGACCCTTCTGGCCACATACAGCGGGTCTTCCCCGGCCTCCAGCATTCTGGCCAGCCAGTAGACGGCGGCATCAGGGTCGGAATTGCGCATGGATTTGTGGAGGGCGGAGATCAGGTTGTAGTGTTCCTCGCCGTTTTTATCGTACAAAAGGGATTTTTTGGAAGTGCACTGCTCCAGTATCTCCATGGAAACGGTAATGCCGCCGCCGCTGTCCAGATCACCATTTAAGATCACCATTTCCAATACGGACAAGGCCGTCCTGGCGTCGCCGTTGGCAAACAGGGCGATCATGTCAAGCATCTCCGGAGAAATATTGATTTTCTGGCCGCCGAAGCCTCTGGGGTCTGTTAAAGCCCGGGCAAGCAGCACAGTCAGCTCTTCTTTTTTCAGCGCCTGCAGCACAAATACCCGGCAGCGGGAGAGGAGGGCGCTGTTGATTTCAAAAGATGGATTCTCCGTGGTCGCCCCGATCAGGATGATGCTGCCTTTTTCCACAAAGGGCAGGAAAGCGTCCTGCTGGGCTTTGTTGAACCGGTGGATCTCGTCCACAAACACGATGGTTTTCGTGCCGTACAGCCGGTTATCCTCCGCCTCCTTCATCACCGTCCGGATTTCCTTGATGCCGCTGGTGACGGCGGAGAAGTCAATGAAAGATGCTTTCGTCCGGTTGGCGATGATCCGGGCCAGCGTGGTCTTCCCCACGCCCGGGGGCCCCCAGAAAATCATGGAGGAAATCTGGTCGCTCTCGATTAAACGGCGCAGAACCTTTCCGGGGCCTAAAAGCTGGGCCTGGCCTGCGAATTCCTCCAGGGTGGCGGGGCGGAGCCTGGCGGCCAGCGGCTGGGTGTCGGTTGTGATTGTGTCAAACAGGGTCATCTGTTTCATGGCGGTAATCTCTCCAAATATAGTGGCAAAAGGATAAAAACTGCTTGCGTAAATCTTAGTTCTTTAAATTATAATGGATTTTGCGGGCGTGAGTCAAGCCGGGAGACAGATTCCGGGGCAGATCGGCATTTTCAGTGGCAAAAAACAAATATAACATAAGTTTTATTGTATGAATTTCCGTAAATTTCGTGAATTTATTATGGCGCCGATATTGACTATTGCCCCAAACTGTGGTAGACTGTAGGAGCGAATGGAAGGAAAAGGTCTTTTTTTTTTGACCTAAAAAGGGTTGTACCCGTAAGGGTGTGCCTTTGAGAAGCAAACATCAATCATAAATGGAGGTGGAAGTTGTGCGCGTTAAGATCACATTGGCATGTACGGAATGTAAGCAGCGGAATTACAACATGACAAAAGAGAAGAAAAACCATCCCGACAGGATGGAGACGAAAAAGTATTGTCGGTTCTGCAAGACCCATACAATGCATAAGGAAACCAAGTAATCCGGTCTGAAAAGGGAAGTGACTGTATGGAGAAAAAGAAGAAAGAAGCAGACGCGAAACCAGGTATCGGCGCATGGTTCAAAAGCCTGGAGGCCGAGTTCAAAAAGATTATCTGGCCGGATCGGACATCGCTGATCAGACAGTCTGTGGCTGTCATAGCTTCAGCAGTCAGCCTGGGATTTTTGATTGCATTGCTGGACGCGATTATCAAATTTGGTTTTGGATTTATTATTAAATAAGGACTGGGTGATTTTATGGCAGAGGCAAACTGGTATGTGGTTCACACTTATTCGGGCTATGAAAACAAAGTAAAGGCCGATATTGAGAAGACGATCGAAAACCGTAAGCTCCATGATCTCATCCTGGAAGTGGTGGTTCCTCTGGAAAACGTGACGGAGGTCCGCAACGGAGCCAAAAAAGAAGTCCAAAAGAAACTGTTTCCCGGTTATGTGCTGATCAATATGGTGATGACGGACGACACATGGTATGTAATCCGGAACACCAGAGGCGTCACCGGATTTGTGGGTCCGGGCTCGAAGCCGGTTCCGCTGACTGTCGCGGAGATGGCTTCGCTGGGGATCAAGGTCAGCGATATCGTCGTGGATTTTGAGGTGGGCGACACGGTGACTGTGATGGCCGGCGTCTGGAAGGACACTGTCGGCGTGATCCAGTCCATTAACCATGGAAAACAGCGCGTCACGATTCATGTGGATCTGTTCGGCCGAGAAACGCCGGTCGAGCTTAACTTCACGGAAGTGAAGAAGATGTAAAGTTACTGTTCGCTTTGCGGCGCGAAACAGTGGCGGTCGAACGGTAATGATGTAACAGCCCTGCGTTTAGCGGGCGTGGGAGGGATGATTCTCCCGCCAATACCACACGCACTTAGAATTAAGTGTACGATTTAGGAGGTGCCTACAATGGCAAAAAAAGTATCAGGTTATATCAAATTGCAGATTCCTGCAGGCAAGGCGACACCTGCACCGCCGGTTGGTCCCGCTCTGGGTCAGCACGGTGTGAATATCGTGCAGTTTACAAAAGAATTTAACGCGAGAACGGCAGACCAGGGCGATATGGTGATTCCCGTAGTCATCACCGTATATGCAGACAGAAGCTTCAGCTTTATCACAAAGACGCCGCCGGCCGCCGTATTGTTAAAGAAAGCCTGCAACATCAAATCCGGATCAGGCGTTCCGAATAAGACAAAGGTCGCGACGATCACAAAGGCGGAGGTTCAGAAAATCGCCGAGCTGAAAATGCCCGATTTAAATGCCGCTTCCGTAGAGGCCGCCGTCAGCATGATTGCGGGTACGGCCCGCAGCATGGGAATCACGGTAGTAGACTGATTGCCGGAATGCTGAAAAAGTGATCGCGGCTTGAACTGTCTTAAATGGAATTTGGAAGGAAGCTTCCAGATTTACCTGGAGGGCGCAAAAAAACCGCCCATGGGACGGAAACTGCGTCAGGAAAAAAGAATTTATGTGGGAGGGTATCGGATTCCCGCAATCACCACTAGGAGGTTTTTTAATGAAAAGAGGAAAAAAATACGCAGAGGTAGCGAAATTGGTTGACCGCGCCGCTCTCTATGATACGGATGAAGCGATTGCGCTGGTAAAGAAAGCGGCTCCTGCGAAATTCGATGAAACGGTTGAGGTTCATATCAGAACAGGCTGCGACGGCCGTCATGCCGATCAGCAGATCCGTGGCGCGGTAGTGCTGCCTCACGGAACGGGTAAGACCGTAAGAGTTCTGGTTTTTGCGAAGAACGCGAAGGCTGACGAAGCCACCGCCGCAGGCGCTGATTTCGTAGGCGCTGAGGAGCTGATCCCCAGAATCCAGAACGAAGGCTGGCTGGACTTTGACGTTGTAGTGGCGACCCCTGATATGATGGGCGTTGTAGGACGTCTGGGCCGTGTGCTCGGTCCCAAAGGTCTGATGCCGAACCCCAAAGCCGGTACCGTAACGATGGACGTGGCAAAGGCCATCGCCGACATCAAAGCCGGTAAAATCGAATACAGATTAGACAAGACAAATATTATTCATGTGCCGATTGGTAAAGTTTCCTTTACGGAGGAACAGTTAGCGGACAACTTCCAGACGCTGATCGGTGCTGTGATCAAGGCAAAGCCCAGCGCGGTGAAGGGCCAGTTCTTAAAGAGCGTGACCATCGCCTCCACCATGGGCCCTGGCGTGAGATTAAATCCGGCGAAACTGGTGTAAAACGACCGGGATTAGCACACGTTTTGCTTGACAGCACGGATTATTTATGATAATTTATATAAAGTGCGCAGCGCGCACGCTATATACGCCGAAGACAGCAGGTGCCCTATGGGCGTAAGCTTCGCCGCCTGCCGAGGATAAGAAAGTGATAGAATCTTTATGCCTCTTTTGTCTTTGGATGAAAGAGGCTTTTTCATATTATGATATCATCGTAAAAAGTTCTTTCCTTTCGGCGGAATATGAACAAGGAGGTAAGGACCATGGCAAAAGTTGAATTAAAGCAGCCGGTTGTTGCTGAGATTTCAGAATTGCTTTCTGGTGCAAAGGCAGCGGTACTGGTGGACTACAGAGGCCTTACGGTTGAGGAGGATACCGCTCTTCGTCGTCAGCTGAGAGAAGCCGGCGTAACCTACAAGGTTTTCAAGAACACCCTGCTGAATTTTGCTGTGAAGGGAACCGAGTTTGAAGCGTTGGCGCCTCATCTTGCAGGCCCCACGGCGCTGGCCGTATCCAAAGAAGACGCGGCCGCACCTGCGAAGATTCTGTTTAACTTCTCAAAGAAAGCAGAAAATCTGGAATTAAAGGCCGGTGTTGTAGAAGGCACCTATTACGACGAGAAGGGCATCCAGGTAATCGCGACGATCCCGAGCCGCGAGGAGCTGCTGGGCAAACTGCTCGGAAGCATCCAGTCACCTGTGGCAAACTTTGCTCGTGTAATCAGCCAGATCGCGGAGGCAAAAGACGCATAAAATTCTTAGTGAGTCCGAGCCTACAGGCGAGAGACGAACTTAGAATTTTAGCGGTTCCACCGACGCCAGGCGGTGGAACATACCCCTCGATTATATCAACACACTAAACACACTGAAATTAAATTTGGAGGTAAAATAAAATGGCAAAATTGACAACTGCTGAATTTATTGACGCAATCAAAGAGTTAACCGTATTAGAATTAAATGAATTAGTAAAAGCATGTGAGGAAGAGTTTGGCGTATCCGCAGCAGCGGGCGTAGTCGTAGCGGCGGCAGGTGACGGCGCGGCGGCAGCAGGCGAAGAGAAGACTGAGTTCGATGTTGAGCTGACCGAGATCGGACCGAACAAGGTTAAGGTGATCAAGGTTGTTCGTGAGCTGACCGGACTGGGCCTGAAGGAAGCGAAGGAAGTAGTTGACGGCGCTCCCAAGAACGTAAAAGAAGGCGTTTCCAAGGAAGAAGCCGAGGCTGCAAAGGCTGCATTAGAGGCAGAAGGCGCAAAGATTACGCTGAAATAATCAGGCGTATCAAATTGCGGGAATCTGTAAAATCCCCGGAGGCATCTGTAATATATGACAGATGCTCCGGGGATTTTTTACATATATTTTTTATTTTTCCTGATATGCTACCAGTACGATATTCTTCCCACATGTCTTGCTGATTTCTTTTTCCAGGGCGCCAATTTTCTGATTGCATTCGTCGGTGATGCTGGCAGTACAGTAATTGCCGCCTCTGCCCTTTCCGCTTCCGCAGCCGCAGCTGTTCTCTGCTCTCAGCGCGCTCTCCATACGGTCGGCCGCCGCACGGCAGCTGGCGGGAAGATCTGTGGTATCATATGATGTGTGACTCATAGCCGGATGCCTCCTTTTTTTGCTTAAGATTGGATTCAGAAAATAGGATGCGTAAAAGAGAAGTCAAATATGCATTTGATTTTGAATGGATTTTTTTTACTTTCATTTCGGACTTTTATGTTAGCGCTTTTATTTTTAAGAAAAGATTCTGTGGAATAAATTTTTAAAATGGTATACAATAGAAAAGAAATATAAAGAAGGAGAATATAATGGAAAGCATCTGGTCGCTTCTGGGACAGGCTTGGAGATGGGTCTGGGACAATATTTTTTACATTAACATCATACTGGCTGTCCTGATTGTTTTTTTTCAGAGACGGGACCCGAAAGCGGTGTGGACCTGGCTGCTGGCCCTATATTTCCTGCCGATTGTCGGGTTTATCTTTTATCTTCTGATCTGTCAGGATTACCGGAAGCAGAAAATGTTCCGGATTAAGGATGTGGAGGATTCCCTGAACAGTATGCGCTCCAAGCAGGAGGAGGATCTGATCCGGAACAAAACCCATATCCATGATTCGGTTTTGCAGGAGTATGCCGATTTGGCCCTCTATAATCTGGAGGCCAACGGCGCGGTTTATACCCGGGGAAATGATATTCAGGTGTTCACCGACGGTATAGCGAAGTTTGAGGATCTGAAAGCGGAGATTCAATGCGCGAAACAGTATATCCATATGGAGTATTATATTATACAGAATGATTCTCTGTTTGGAGAGATCAGCCAGCTTTTGATGGAGAAGGCCCGGGAGGGCGTGGAGGTGCGGGTTCTGTATGACGCCATGGGCTGCCGGATGATGCCGCCCTGGGCGATGCGCGGCCTGAAACAGGCGGGTGTTAAGGTGGCGGTGTTCTTTCCCGCGATTCTGAAATGGTTTCAGATCAGAGTTAATTACCGCAACCACAGAAAGATCGTGGTGATCGACGGTAAGGTGGGATATGTGGGCGGTTTTAATATTGGCGAGGAATATATTTCCAAAAACAGGAAGTTTGGTTATTGGAGGGATACCCACTTAAAGCTGTGGGGGCCGTCGGTGATGGCGCTACAGCTTCGGTTCGTATTGGACTGGAATTTCGCGGCGAAGGATAATCTGTTTCGGGATGCGAAGTATTTTCAGGAAGGGGAAAATGACCGTCATGGGGATAAAGGGGTTCAGATCGTAGCCAGCGGCCCCGATTCCCGCAGTCAGGAAATCCGGGATAATTATCTGCGGCTGATGCACAAGGCCAAGGATCATATTTATATTCAGACGCCTTATTTTGTGCCGGATGAAGCAATTCTTTCCGCCCTGATTATCGCGGCGAAATCCGGTGTGGACGTGCGGCTGATGATCCCCTGCAAGCCGGACCATCCGTTTGTGTACTGGGCTTCCTATTCCTATATCTGGGATCTGCTGGAGGCCGGCGCGAAATGCTATACGTACCAGAACGGCTTTCTTCATTCCAAGCTGGTGACGGCGGACGGGCTTGTGGCCTGCTGCGGTACGGCAAATATGGATATCCGCAGTTTTCAGCTGAATTTTGAGGTGAACGCGGTGATTTACGATCAGGATACGACGAGAGAGCTGGAGGAAGCGTTTTTGAAGGATATTTGTCAGTCAAAAGAAATCACCAGAGAGCTGTATGCTCAGCGCTCTCTGGTGGTGCGGGTGAAAGAGCAGGTTTCCCGGCTGCTGTCGCCTCTTTTGTAGCGGCCGGGAAAGATGGAGTTTCAGGTACTGGCAGGTGGTTCATTGTCCAGCATCCTTTGAATGATCGTTCTGACCTGTTTGCTCAGTTCTTTCTTTTCTTCTTTGGAAAGCCCCGCCGTGGGCACAGGTTTTCCGAATTCCACTGTCACCAGCGTCTTTTTCATGCGGGGAAAATGGTTTTCAAAAATGTCCGCCGTGCGGTGCATAGCCACCGGGACGATGGGACAGCCGGATTTTTCGGCGATCTTAAAGCTTCCGTCCTTAAAGGGCAGCATTCCTTCTTCCCTGCTTCTCGTGCCCTCGGGAAAGATCCAGATAGAGACGCCCTGTTTGACACAGTCGATGGCGGCCAGAATGGTTTTCAATCCTTCCTTTAAATCATCCCGGTCTAAAAACTGACAGTGAAGGTTTCGCATCCAGTCGGATAAAAGGGGGTACCGCTCCATCTCTTTCTTGGCGATAAAGCCGCATTCTCTTTTGATCAGCGTATAGCCGATCACGATGTCAAAATAGCTTCTGTGGTTTCCCACATAGAGAATCGGCTGGTCCTCCGGGATATTTTCCCGACCAATGACGGTCAGCTTTGTGCCGCTTAAAACCAGAACGCAGCGAAAGGCCCACTGTACGATTTTCAGCGAGGAGCGGCTCTTTCTTTCCGGATTAAATTTTCCGATGATATATTCCGCCAGCAGGAGGGGAGACCCCAGCACTAAAAACAGGATGACGAAGGAAGCGGTGATAAAGAATCGGATCATAAAGTAAAAACCTCCAGTATAATGTAAAGGGCAGATTCTTTACCAGAGACAGGTTCTGTCGTATCTGCCCAGTAAAAGTATAGCGACTGCAATCCCTATTCCACAAACACCGAATTATAACGGTCGATACACTTCCCTAAGGTCTCTGAGAAATGTCCGATGGAACCCAGAGGCGCGCCGGAGCCGCTTAAATCCAGGGGCTGGCCGCTCTCTACCTGTTTGATCATCCATTCCAGCGCCTGAATCAGAGAATCATAGAGGCCGTCAAAAGGACGGGAGTTGCTCAAGGATTCTTTGACCAGCTGGTTGTTGTCCGCCAGGGCGGCGTCCAGGTCGGCTACGGTAGTTACCAGCTCTTCATACAGCGCGCGGATATTCGTAAGGTCCATGCTGGTGATGTTTTCATCGGTAATCTCCTGGGCATATACTTCGTCCAGCACCGCTTTTCCGACGGTGATGCCATGGCTGGCGTTATAGATAATCAGCAATCCGTCCGCTTTCATCTGTTCTTCTTCTTTGGCGGTTCTCTCGGCGCCCATTTTGGCTACCGCGTCCATATATTCCGCGCCCATTTCGTATACGGAATCGGCGTTCGCATAGATAATCGCGTGATACTCTTTTGCTTTCTGGTACTGATTGTCGGCGTAATCGTAGCTGCCGCTGATCTCCGAGAAGGTTTCCATCATGGTCCGCAAAGGTTCGGCCATTTCCTTTACCATCCCGTCCAGCTCGTCAAAGGCCGGTTCCATATCCGCCAGCTGCAGGCAGTCGTCGATGATATCAGTATTTTTGCCGGAAATATCAAAGCCGTAGGTGTATCCGGTGTCAGGCAGCAGGGCAAATTCTTCCGCGTAATCCACGACCAGGAAATAAGCGTCGATATCGTCCAGGACATCCAGAATATCGTTGTTCAGGTCAACGTAATAGTTATATTTGACCAGTTCCATCTGCTCCGGGGAGAGGGTTTCCTCTTCCGCTTCTGTCTTGGCTTCCGTTTCTCCGGCGGTAGTTTCCGTTTCGGGAGCGGTAGTATCTTTCTTCGCGTCGGCGCCTTGGTCCTTCTGTCCGCAGCCTGCCAGGACAAAGGCGAGAAGCAGGACTATGACTGCTTTTCCAAATGTGTTTCTGTGAAGTCCCTTCATTGTGTTCCTCCTACTTTTTCATAATTTATAGATGTTTATGCCGGCTTTTTTCAGACGAAACCGGACTGCCATCTCCTCTGCGTATCGCAGCCTGACCGGACAGTTTTCTGTGGACAGTCTGCAACAATCATTATATCAGGTAAAAAGGGGAAGCACAAGTATTCCGGCCGTAATTCAAAGCAGTCGGGAATGAAATATGGGGTGCCTGAGCAATGACGGAAATTTAAGTGTCAAGCTGCAATCTCACCATCCCTATTGACTTTTCCTCTTTGCTATAGTACAATTTTCTTCATATAAACTTTATTTTATGAGAAAAGGAGTGAAACTCTAAATTGGACTCGAGTGACGCCATACAGTTGCTTATTTTATTTATTTTATTAATCTTTTCCGCAATTTTTTCATCGGCGGAGACATCTTTGACCACGGCGAACCGGATTCGGATGCGCAGTCTGGCGGAGGACGGCAATAAAAAAGCTGCTTCCTTCCTGTCGATCACGGAAAACCAGGGTAAGATGTTGAGCGCCATCTTAATTGGCAATAATGTAGTGAACCTGTCTTTGTCTTCCATGGCCACGATTCTGGCCACTAAACTTCTGGGAGACGCGGGGGCGGGAATCGCCACGGGAATTGTCACACTTTTCGTTCTGGTCTTTGGTGAGATTTCTCCGAAAACAATCGCCGCGCTTCATTCTGAAAAAATGGCTCTTTTCTACGCAAGACCGGTGCAGGCTATGATGACGGTACTGACGCCTGTGATTTTTGCTCTCGACCAGCTGTCCAGAGGGTTCTTATTTCTTCTGCGAATCGACCCGGACGCGAAGGCCGAGTCCATCACGGAAAGCGAGCTGCGCACCATGGTGGACGTCAGTCATGAGGAGGGCGTGATCGAGAGTGAAGAACGGAAGATGATCAATAACGTATTCGATTTCGGGGATTCCTGTACGAAGGATATTATGATCCCCAGGATCGATATGACATTTATAGATGTGAACGCCGCCTATGAGGAGATCATTGAGACATTCCGGGAGGATATGTTTACCAGGATGCCGGTATATGAGGACACCACGGACAATGTAATCGGCATGATTAATATGAAGGATCTGCTCCTCTATCATTCGGATGGGCCTTTTTCCGTCAGGGATGTGATGCGGGAAGCTTTTTATACTTATGAATATAAGAAAACTTCGGAATTATTTATCGAGATGCGGAGCAATTCCGTCAGTATGGCCATCGTTCTGGACGAATACGGCGCTACGGCCGGTCTGGTTACGCTGGAGGATCTGCTGGAAGAGATCGTAGGGGAGATCCGGGACGAGTATGACGAGGACGAGCTGGACAGCGTGCAGAAGGTGGGCGACCTGGAATACCGGGTGGAAGGCGCGGTAAAGCTGGACGATCTGAACGACCTGCTGGATCTGGAGCTTGAGTCGGAGGATTATGACTCGCTGGGCGGTCTGATCATCGGTCTTCTGGATCATCTGCCGGCGGTCGGAGAACAGGTCAGTGAGAATGGTTTTACGTTTGTGGTAGAGGCCGTGGATAAGAACAGGATCGAGTGGGTGCATATGTTTCTTCCGGAGCCTGCGGAGGAATCGGAGGAGACGGCACAGTAGGCGCGCTGTCGGGAGGTAGACATGAAACGGCTGATTATTTTCGATTTGGACGGAACCGTGGGGGATACGGTGGAGTCTCTGGCGTATACGGTAAACCGGTGTTTAAGGCAGTTTTCCTTTTCGCCGCTGCCGGAAAAGAGCTTTTACTATTATGCGGGGGACGGGGCCAGGAGGATGCTGGAACGAAGCCTGCGGGACGCCGGCGATAAAAAAGGCGAGTACTTAGATCAGATTTACGCATTGTACTGTGAAGAGTTTAAGACAGGCTGTACGGTGGGCGTAAAGTCCTTTCCCGGGCTGCCCCATGTGCTGGAGCAGTTAAAGGAGTATGGCATTATGCTGGCGGTCTGTTCCAACAAGGCGCAGCAGTATGCCGAGGCGGTGGTCACAAAAATTTACGGGGAAGGGCTGTTCGACTATATTTTGGGGGAACGGTCCGATATTCCCCGGAAGCCCGATCCCGCGGGACCTCTGTATATCGCCGAGGAACTGGGGGTTACGTCCGACGAATGTATTTATGTAGGAGATACGAACACAGATATGAAGACAGGGCTTGCGGCGGAGATGTTTACGGTAGGCGTTACATGGGGGTTTCGCCCAAGGGAAGAACTGGAGGAGTTTCATCCGGACCGGATTATTGACCATCCGGAAGAATTGCTGGAGCTGAACATATAGCAGGGCTGACCGGAACGAAGGCAGGCTGTGCCGAAGGCAAAGAATAAAAGAACATAAGCCTTCCGCGGATTTCCCCGATGTCAATCCGCGCGAAGGCTTATACTATGAAGGGGCCGGTAAAACGCGCCCTGTTTTCATTTTCTGATCAGCGGTTTTCCACTCAGCGCAGCTCGGCGCTGGCGGGCCAGACGCCGGTTTCCATGTGCTCGATAATGACCTTCCCGGCCAGCTTCATCTCGTCGATCCGCTCCTTCGTATAAGAAGGCAGCTCCACAGTGGATACGCTGAACATCTCCTGGGTGTCGATGCGGAAGCTGCCCTCCGTCGCTCCCCGCTGCTCCAGATCGATGTAGCGGTAAAATACGTACCGCTCATCCTCAGACTGTTTTTCACATCTCAGCCATTTCATAGTAAATTCATCCTCCGTTCTGGTTTGGCCCGCCGCCCTTCTGACCGCCGTTTTCATGTAAATCATCGGGGCGGCGGCTTTTTCGATTCGCGATTATTTTGTCAGTAATTCCGTCAGAATCTTGTTAACCATCTGAGGATTCGCCTTGCCGCCCATGGCCTTCATAGTCTGACCTACCAGGAATCCCATGGCTTTTTTCTTGCCGTTATGGAAATCCTCCACGGACTGGGGATTGTCCGCGATGACCTGTTCTACCGTGGCCCGCAGCGCCCCCTCGTCGTTGACGGCTTTCAGCCCTTTTTCCTCCACATAGCGGTCGGGGTCCGTGTTGTGTCTGAAAATTTCCTCAAACACTTCTTTTCCCACAGTTCCGTTAATGGCGCCCTCATCGATCAGTTCGATCAGTTTCGCCAGATTTTCCGACGCGAAGGAAAGGTCTTCCGGTTCCATGTTGGATTCCTTTAACAGGCGCATGGTTTCGCCCATCAGCCAGTTGGACACTTTTTTCGGCTTATTGCAGATGGCCGTCGTGGCCTCAAAGAGATCGGCCAGTTTTTTCGATTCCGTTATTATTTTAGCATCATATTCCGGAATATCATAGTCTTTTTTATAGCGGGCCAGTTTTTCAGTTCGAAGTTCCGGCTGGCGGGCTCTGATTTCGGCAAGCCAGGCGTCGCTGATATGGATGGGAACAAGATCCGGCTCCGGGAAATAGCGGTAGTCTCTGGCGTCCTCCTTGGAGCGCATGGCGTAGGAATGCTCTTTGTTATCGTCCCAGCGGCGGGTTTCCTGGATCACTTCTTTGCCGTCTTCGATCAGCTCGATCTGCCGTTTCCGCTCTCCGTCGATAGCCCGGGCGATGGCCTTGAAGGAGTTCAGGTTTTTCATTTCCGTCCGGGTGCCGAAATCAGGCGCGCCCGTTTCCCGGACTGACAGGTTGACATCCGCCCGCATGGAGCCTTCCTGCAGCTTGCAGTCGGAGGCACCCAGATACTGGATGATCAGCCGCAGCTTTTCCAGATAGGCGATGACTTCCTCGGCGGTGCGCATATCCGGTTCGGAGACAATCTCGATCAGCGGCACGCCGGACCGGTTATAGTCCACCAGAGAGCAGTCCTCCCACTCGTCGTGAATTAATTTGCCTGCGTCTTCCTCCATATGAATTTCGTGGATGCCGATGGATTTCACGCCGGTTTCCGTCTCAATATCCACATGGCCGTTTACGCAGACGGGCTGATAGAGCTGAGAAATCTGATAGTTTTGAGGGTTGTCAGGATAAAAATAATTTTTTCTGTCGAATTTACAGTGCTGGTTGATGGTACAGTTTGTGGCCAGTCCCACGGCCACGGCATACTCTACCACCTGCTTGTTCAGCACCGGCAGGGAGCCGGGCATACCGGTGCATACCGGGCAGGTATGGGTATTGGGCGCGCCGCCGAATTCCGTACTGCAGGAACAGAAAATTTTGGTTTTGGTGGCCAGTTCCACATGGACCTCCAGGCCGATCACGGTTTCATACTGTCTGCTCATTGTGCCGCGCCTCCTTTCTCTACCATAGGGCAGGCCATCGACTGGCGGGATTGCTCATAGGCGTAAGCGGCCCGCAGAATCTTGTGTTCTTCAAAACAGTTGCCGATCATCTGTACGCCTACGGGCAGCCCTTTCCGGTCCAGGCCGCAGGGAAGGCAGATACCGGGCAGTCCGGCCAGGTTGACAGAGATCGTGTAAATGTCTCCCAGGTACATTTTTAAGGGGTCGCTTAAGCTGTCTCCCAGCTTCGGCGCCGTGGAAGGGGCGGCAGGGGCCAGGATGACGTCGAACCGGGCAAAAGCCTTGTCAAAAGCCTGCTTGATCAGTGCCTTGGCGCGCAGAGCTTTCAGATAATAGGCGTCATAGTAGCCGGAGCTTAACACGAAGGAACCCAGCATAATCCGCCGTTTCACTTCCGGGCCGAAGCCCTCGGAGCGGGTTTTTTTATACATGTTGTGAAGGTCCGTATAGTCTGCCGTACGGTAACCGTATTTTACGCCGTCGAACCGGGCCAGGTTGGAGCTGGCTTCCGCCGACGCGATTACGTAGTAGGCAGGAATGGCATACCGGACCAGGCTTAAATCAAATTCCTCAACTGTGGCGCCTTTGTCTTTCAGCGTCTGCGCGGCTTTAAGAACGCTGGTTTTCACGTCTTCGTCCAGTCCGTCGCCGAAATAGTCGGCAGGGATGCCGACGCGCAGGTCCTTTACGTCGTCCCGCAGGGCGGCGGTGAAATCGTAGCTGTCTCTTTTGACGGAAGTGCTGTCTTTGGGGTCATAGGAGGAGATTGCTTCCAGTATGGCCGCGCAGTCAGATATGTCTTTGGCGACAGGTCCGATCTGGTCCAGGGAAGAACCGTAGGCGATTAATCCGTAACGGGACACCGTGCCGTAAGTGGGCTTGATGCCGGTGACGCCGCAGAAGGCGCTTGGCTGGCGGATGGAGCCGCCGGTGTCGGAACCCAGCGAAAAGCTGACCTCTCCGGCGGCCACCGCGGCGCAGGAGCCGCCGGAAGAACCGCCTGGAACATGGTTCGGGTTCCAGGGATTTTTCGTGACGCCGAAGGCCGAGGTTTCCGTGGTGCTGCCCATGGCAAATTCGTCCATATTGGTCTTGCCGATGATAACGGCGCCGGCCCGTTCCAGGTTCAGGACAGCCTGGGCCGTGTATGTGGGATAAAAGTTTTCAAGGATTTTTGAGCTGCAGGTAGTTTTCAGTCCGTTTGTACACATGTTGTCTTTGATGGCGACGGGTACGCCGGCCAAGGGACCGGTCAGGGCGCCGTCGTCGATGGATTTCTGTACCTGGGCGGCCCGTTTTTTCGCGTATTCCGGTGTCAGTGACACAAAGGCGTGAACGGAAGGTTCTTTGGACCCGGACTGGTCCAGCGCTTCTTCCACGGCTTCCATTACGGAAACCTCCCGGGACCTGATCTTTCTGCCAAGCTCCAGGGCGGTCAAGTTCATTAAACTCATATGATAACCTCTCATTCCAGTTCCGCAACTCCCCTTCCAAGCCCCCTGGAACTGGGAGAATTTCCAGCCACTGAAGTGTCTGTAAATCCTCCCGGGGCTTGTACGGTACGTTGCTATTGATATAGATTAATTGACATTATTTATTGTTCTACGGTTTTCGGTACCTTGAACGCGTTGTCTTTTTGTTCCGGCGCGTTGGAAAGAATGGCTTTGCGGTCGTCGCCGTTTGTGACCACATCCTCCCGGAATACGTTTTGCGTCGGGAAAATATAGGACATGGGCTCTACGCCGGAGGTGTCCAGCTCGTTCAGCTGGTCGATATAGTCCAGCATTCTGCTCATGTCTTTTTTTGCCTGTTCCTTTTCTTCGCTGGACAGTTCCAGCTTTGCCAGAATGCCTACGTAGTCGATCATTTCGTCTGTGATGATGTTTGCCATAATGATTCTCCTAATTTTGTTCTGCTACAGTATTTTTACGGTTCCAGTCTGTTTACATCTCTCGGGTACAGCGTGGTTTCCCGGACGTTCTGTTCGTTGAGAAGGCGCATGGTAAGGCGTTCCAGGCCTATCCCCAGGCCGCCGTGGGGCGGCATGCCGTATTTGAAAATGGACAGGTAGGACTGAATGGATTCCGGCTCCATGCCCCGGGCCTCCATTTTGGCGAGAAGCATCTGATAGTCGTGGATTCTCTGGCCGCCGGTGGTAATTTCCAGCCCTTTAAAAAGCAGGTCGAAGCTCAGCGTCACCCTGGGGTTCGCCGGGTCGTCCATGGCGTAAAAGGGACGCTTTTTGGAAGGATAGTGGGTGACGAATACAAAATCCGCGTTATATTCTTCCTTAAAATAGCGACCGATCAGCTGTTCTTCCTCCGGCTCCAGATCGTTGGGGTTTTTGATCCGGCGGCCGTATTTCTCCGAAACCAGCTGCTTTGCACGGTCAAAACGGACGGCAGGAACCCGCGTCGTATCGGGCAGAGTGACCTGCAGAAGATTCAGTTCTCCGGCATATTCGGTTTCCAGAAGGTTCATGACGTATTGGAGCATGGCTGTTTCCATAGCCATAATATCTTCGAAGCCGTCGATATAGCCCATCTCGAAATCCATGCTGGTATACTCGTTCAGGTGGCGGGTGGTGTTGTGTTTTTCCGCCCGGAATACGGGTGCCACCTCAAATACCCGGTCATAGACGCCCACCAGCGCCTGCTTGTAAAACTGGGGGCTCTGGGCCAGCTCGGCTTTTTTTCCGAAGTATTCCAGCCTGAATATATTGGCGCCGCCCTCCGCGCCTTTGGCTACGATTTTTGGCGTTCTTACTTCCGTAAATCCCTGGCTGTGGAGAAAATCCCGGAATCCTCTGGCGATGCCTTCCTGAATTTTGAAGATGGCCCGCTCTCTGACATTGCGCAGCGTGATATTGCGCATGCCCAGTTTGGTTTCCAGGGAAGCGCCAAGCTTCCATTTGGAAACGGCGATGGGGAGAGGGGCCGCGGGCCGGGATAAAACTTTAAGAGAGCGGAGGCGGAGTTCAAATCCGTGAGGCGCCCGCTCTTCGGTCTGCAGGATGCCTTCCACCTCTACGGCGGATTCCTCTTTTAAATCGTTCAGGCGGAAATCCGCAGCGCCGGTTTCATAGACGCACTGCAGCAGTCCTTCTGCCTTTCGCAGCAGGATAAAGGCGACGTCGCCCATATCCCGGATGGTATGGACCGCGCCGTTGGTCCGGATGGTTTTTCCCATATAGCCGCCATTTATGATTTGCGTGAGTCCCAGTGTTTCCTGTTTTTTGATGCCTGTCATAAATTCCATTCGCTTCATCCTGCCTTTCTGAAATATAGAAAAAAATGCGAGTCTGGTTTCGATATCAGACAAAATATACGATTGTTATGTTTTGTCTGATATCTCGTAATAAAAAAAGCCCCAGAATACGTATTACCGTATTCCGGGGCGAATTTTTCGTCAGAAAATCCGCGGTACCACCCGCTTCAAGGCCGCCTTTGGCCTCCTCCTGTACTTAACGCGTACGACGTGTATTCCTACTTTCTCATCGGAATCTTTCAGGCAAATATTCTTTTTCCTCCCGGAATACCCGTTTAAGGTATGGAACATGCCTTTGAAACTCCGCCGTTCAGAATACCGGCTCCCAAGCGTTCCCGTTCCTTTTCCACCATAAACCGCTCTCAGTCGGCGACGGCTTTTTCCTGTCGGTTTTTAAAAGGGACGAGTCTTGTTCTTCGCTTTTTGTGCTCGTGTAAAAGATTGTTTATCATGTTATCACAGTTGAGGAAGGATTGCAAGAAAAAAATGAAAAAATGAAGATCAAAAAATGATTGCGTATGTAAAATGTGAAACTTTGGTAAAATAACGTAAGGAGTTGTACACAATCGGAGGAAAGTGTGGTATCATATTACGAATGAAGCGAAGCGGAACTTTAAATAGGAGGAAAATAATGGGATATTTAAAACGATTTACCATATGGGCCGCATGTCTGTGTCTGTTTTTGTCCATGGCGGGCTGTTCGGCTTCCGGCGACGGGAAGGAAACGACGGCCGGGGAAAGCGCAGGGCAGACGGAGACAGGGACGGCACAGGAAACGGAGCCGGCGTCCGGTACGGACGAGACGACTGTGGGGGCAGGGGCTTCACCGGCGATTACCCCGGTGGAAAAGGAAGCTTACGACGCGTTAAAATATGTGGATCTGGGAGAATACAAAGGGATAGAGGTGTCTAAAGCCCAGATTGACGTGAGTGATGAGACGCTGGATATGGTGCTGGCATCCGAGCTTTCCCAGCAGGCTTATCAGCAGGAGGTGACGGACCGTCCGGCCAGAGAGGGGGATACCGTCAATATCGATTATAAAGGAATGAAGGACGGCGTGGCTTTCGAGGGAGGTACGGCCCAGGGATATGACCTGACTCTTGGCTCCGGCAGATTTATCGATGGCTTTGAGGATGGTCTGATCGGCGCAGAGACGGGACAGACGCTGAGCCTGGATCTGAAATTTCCCGATCCCTATAAGAATAATCCCGACCTGGCCGGACAGCCGGTGGTGTTTGAGGTGACGGTAAACAAAATCACGGAAACCGTGACACCGGATCTGACTGACGAGTATGCCGCCGCAAACAGCGATTATGCCACGGCGGAGGAGTACCGGGAAGGACTGCGGGACGTTATGAGGGAGCAGAATAAGAAGAACGCGGTGATGGACGCGCTGATGGAGCAGGCAGAATTTCAGGAGCCGCCGGAAAATCTGATCGCTTATTACCAGTATGATATGGTTCAGCAGACTTCTTATCAGGCGGCGGCTTACGGCCTGAGCTTTGAGCAGTTTCTGGAAGCCGGCGAAATGACGCAGGAGCAGTATCTGGAGGCCAACGCAGCCCAGATCGAGGACAATGCGCGCAGGGATATGCTGATGGAAGCGGTGGTCGCCTCGGAAAAACTGGAGCTGACCGACCAGGAATTTAAGGACGGCGTGGCAGAGGTGGCGGAAAGCTACGGCAGAACCGAGGAGGATGTGATCGGCATCATAGGAGAAGAGGTTCTGCGGGAAAATTTTCTGTGGAATAAGGCTATTGACTTTCTTGCGGAGAATGCGGCGGAAGTAGAGTAAATACCCTGCGGGAACGGCAGGCCGGATACAACACGGAATACAGGAATATTTTGAAGCTGGACAGGATATACTGAAATGTAGTGATCCTGTCCTGTTTTTGATATCACAGGAAAGTTTTCCGAACTTCCCTTCACAGGACATTTATTTTGTCGAAACGGCAAATCTGACCGGCAATTTGCACAGAATTGATAAAAATCGAAAATATTTCGGAAAATCATGTCGGTTATCATGTAAAAAATAGATAAAAAAAGATGAAAAAGATCATTGAATTTGTTCACAATATAAGAAAGATGTGTTATAATGGAATACAAACCAATGTACAGCAAGAGGTGATAGCATGATAAAAAAAGAAATGATTGCCATGCTTTTAGCTGGCGGGCAGGGAAGCCGTCTCGGTGTGCTCACATCCAAGGTGGCAAAACCGGCTGTAGCTTTCGGCGGAAAGTACAGGATTATCGACTTCCCTTTAAGTAATTGTATTAATTCAGGCATCGACACGGTGGGCGTACTGACCCAGTACCAGCCGCTGCGCCTGAATACCCATATCGGAATCGGCATCCCGTGGGATCTGGACCGGAACGTAGGCGGCGTAACCGTACTGCCGCCCTATGAAAAGTCAAACAGCAGCGAGTGGTATACCGGAACGGCAAATGCGATCTATCAGAACATCGATTACATTGACATGTACAATCCGGATTACGTGCTGATTCTGTCCGGCGACCATATCTACAAGATGGATTACGAGGTGATGCTGGAATTCCACAAAGCGAACAACGCGGATCTGACGATCGCCGCGATGCCGGTTCCCATGGAGGAGGCCAGCCGCTTCGGTATCGTGATCACGGATGAAAACAACAGAATCACGGAATTTGAGGAGAAGCCGGCGAATCCGAGGAGCAATCTGGCGTCCATGGGTATCTACATATTCAGCTGGCCAGTGCTGAGAGAAGCGCTGACGAAGCTGTCTGAAGAACCCGAATGCGATTTCGGCAAGCATATCATTCCTTACTGCCATACAAAGGGCGACAGAATTTTTGCCTACGAGTATAACGGCTACTGGAAGGACGTGGGCACGCTGGGCTCCTACTGGGAAGCGAATATGGAGCTGATCGACATTATTCCGGTCTTTAACCTTTACGAGGAATTCTGGAAGATCTTTACCCGGTGTGAGAATCTTCCGCCCCAGTATATCTCGGCAGATTCCAGGATCGAGCGGTGCATCATCGGCGAGGGCACAAATATTTACGGAGAGATCTATAACTCTGTCATCGGCCCGAACGTGACGATTGAGCGGGGCGCCGTAGTACGGGATTCCATCATTATGCAGGATTCCGTGATCCGGGCGGGCGCAATGGTGAACAAGGCGATTATCGCCGAGGGCGTGACCATAGGCGAGGAAACCCAGTTAGGCGTGGGCGATTATGCGCCCAGCAAGCTGGATACGAAAGTTTATGTGTTTGACCTGGTGACGGTGGGAGAGAATTCCATAATTCCTGCCGGCGTAAAGGTAGGAAAGAATACGGCCATCTCCGGTGTGACGGAGGCCGGTGATTATCCTGATGGAAAGCTGGACAGCGGTGATTACATTATAAAGGCAGGTGGTTCACGATGAAAGCAATAGGAATTATATTAGCCGGCGGAAACAGCAAGCGGATGAAGGAGCTTTCGTTAAAGAGAGCCATAGCGGCCATGCCGATTGCGGGCAGCTTCAGAAGCATTGATTTTTCATTGAGCAGCATGACAAATTCGCATATTAAAAAGGTGGCGGTTTTCACCCAGTATAACGCCCGCTCCTTAAACGAGCATCTGAATTCCTCCAAGTGGTGGGATTTCGGGCGCAAGCAGGGAGGCCTGTTTGTATTTACGCCGACGATCACAGCGGATAACAGCGACTGGTACAGAGGCACGGCGGATTCCATCTATCAGAATCTGGACTTTTTGAAGAACAGCCATGAGCCTTATGTGGTGATCGCCTCCGGCGACGGCGTGTATAAGCTGGATTATAACAAGGTTCTGGAATACCATATCGCCAAACGGGCGGATATCACCGTGGTGTGCAAGGAGATGCCTTCCGGCATGGACCTGACCCGTTACGGCCTGGTCCGCACCGACAGCGACTGCAGGATTACGGAGTTTGACGAGAAGCCGATGGTGGCTTCCTCCAACCTGGTTTCCTGCGGCATCTATGTGGTTCGCCGCCGTCAGCTGATCGACCTGATCGAGGCCTGCGCAGCGGATGAGCGCTATGATTTTGTCAACGATATTCTGATCCGGTACAGAAATTTAAAGAGAATTTACGCCTATAAGATGGACAGCTACTGGAGCAACATTTCTTCCGTAGACGACTATTACAGGACAAACATGGATTTTCTGAACAAGGATATCCGGGATTACTTCTTCCGTACATATCCGGAAGTGTATTCAAAAGTGGACGACAACCCGCCTGCGAAGTATAATCCCGGCGCCGTCGTGAAAAACAGCCTGGCGTCCAGCGGCTGTATCATCAACGGCGAGGTGGAGAATTCCGTCCTGTTTAAAAAAGTGTATGTGGGGAATAACTGCGTGATCAAAAACTCTATCATTTTGAATGATGTGTACATTGGCGATAACACGCGGATTGAAAACTGTATTGTGGAGAGCCGGGATACGATCAAGGCGAACATGACCTATACCGGAGAGCCAAATCATATCAGAATTATTCTGGAAAAGAACGACAGATTTGTAATGTAAGCTGGCGGCGCAGGTTTTGTGAGATACTGAGCGTACATGAAAAGGGCGCTTCCGGAAATTCGGAAGCACTCGAAAAGAATCAGGGAGGAAATCATGAAAGTTACGGATGTACGGGTGCGCAAGGTCGCCAAAGAAGGGAAGATGAAAGCGATTGTGTCGATTACGCTGGATGAGGAATTTGTGGTTCATGACATCAAGGTGATCGAGGGCGAGAAAGGACTTTTTATCGCCATGCCAAGCCGTAAGGCTGTGGACGGCGAGTATCGCGACATTGCTCATCCGATCAATTCCGGCACCAGGGATATGATCCAGGGGATTGTGCTGGAACGGTATAAAGAGGCGCTGACAGAGACTGTGGAATAGGATAAGACATAAAAAAGGCGTTTGAAAAGGTGAAAGGGGACTGCTTGTGGAAGCGGTCCTCTTTTTCGATATGAAAGTTTCAGCCCCTGTAAAGTCTTTACAAGTCCCGTTTTTCCTGATAGAATGAGTATGCTTTTGAAATGCCTGCCTCTGTTGGGACAGGCGGCTTTTGTTTGTCAGAATGTTTAAAGGCGTACCCCCTATGATACAAGGAGGATGACGGTTATGTATATCATCGCGGGTTTGGGAAATCCTGATTTAAAATACAGAGGAACCCGGCACAACGCCGGTTTTTGCGCCCTGGACGCATTGGCGGAAAGAAACCGCATCCAGGTGACGATCAGGCAGCACAGGGCGCTTACGGGGAAAGGCATGATTCACGGACAGAAGGTGATTCTGGTGAAGCCGCAGACCTATATGAATTTAAGCGGAGAGAGCCTCAGGGAGCTGGCGGATTACTATAAGATCGATCCGGAGCAGGAGCTGATCGTTATCTATGACGACGTTAACCTGGAGCCGGGGCAGCTGCGCATCCGGGAAAAAGGCAGCGCGGGAGGCCATAACGGCATGAAAAATATCATTGCCTGTCTGGGAACGGACGGGTTTGCCCGGGTCAGAATCGGCGTGGGGAAAAAGCCGGAGCAGATGGACCTGGCGGATCATGTGCTGGGCCATTTTTCCGGCGAGGAGCGTCAGCAGATGGAACAGAGCTTTGAAAACGCCGCCCGGGCGGTGGAAGTGATGCTCTATGAGGACACGGCCGCGGCGATGAATCTGTTTAACCGGAAGAATGTATGAGACAGTGCACCGGACCCATATTGGAACAGCGCGAATATGTGTCAGAGCGCCGTAAATAAGCATCGGAATGTCGGGAGGAAACTGTGAGCGGAATCTGGGACGGATATCTGGAAGAATTAATCGAATATGAGCGGGGAAGGGGAGGCCTTTTGCAGTCTGTGGGGGGCGTTTCTTTCGCGGGCTGCGTGGATGCGGCGAAGGCCCATCTGATCGACGGGCTGGGACGCAGGTTTCCCTGGCGTTTGGTGATCACTTACAATGATCTGCGGGCCAAAGAATTATACCGGGATTTAAGCTTTTTTGATAAGGATGTGTGGCTGTATCCCGCCAAGGATATGCTGTTCTTTCAGGCAGACTTACAGGGAAATCTGCTGGTGCGCCAGCGGATCTCCGTGTGGGAAAAGCTGCTGAAAAACGACGGCGGTACCGTGGTAACCACGATGGACGGCTGTATGGATATGCTGCCGGCATTGTCGGAATGGGCTTCGCGGGCTCTGTATGCCCGGTGCGGGGACCCTCTTGATCTGGAAGAATGGAAGTCGGCGCTTTCCGGCCTGGGCTATGAACGGATGGGACAGGTAGAAATGCCCGGCCAGTATTCCGTCCGGGGCGGCATTCTTGATCTTTATCCGCTGAACATGGAATACCCGGTACGCATGGAGCTGTGGGGGGATGAGATCGACTCCATCCGCTGCTTCGATCCGGAAAGTCAGAGGTCCGTAGAAAATTTGGAGGAGCTGTCCGTCTATCCGGCCGTGGAGGTTCTGCCTGAGCCGGAGCGTATTCGAACCGGTCTTGAGAAGATAGAGAAAGAGGCGAAGGCTGCGGTAAAGGCGCTGCAGAAGCTGGGGAAAACGGAAGCGGCCGGATATGTGAAGCGGACGGCGGCGGAAGCGAAGGAAGAACTGTCCGAGGGAACCGTGAGTGGCGGGCTGAACCGCTTTATCCGGTATTTTTATGAGCAGACATTATCCTTTATCGACTATTTCCCTCAGGAAACCTGTCTGGTGCTGGACGAGCCGGCCCGGCTGGAGGAAAAGGCCCGGGTGGTGAAGAAGGAATTTCTGGAAAGTATGACCCATCGGCTGGAAAAAGGGACGCTACTGCCCGGCCAGGCGGAGGTGCTGTGGGAGGACAGGGAAGTTTTTGGAAAAATCGGCGGGAGAAAATGGGTGCAGCTGTCGGCGCTGGATTCCAAAACAGAGTATCTGACCCCGGCCTGCCGCTGTCATCTGACGGTAAAAACAGGCGTTTCCTATCAGAACCATTTCGAAGAACTGGCGAAAGAGCTGCTGCGGTGGAAACGGGAAAAATATCGGGTGATTCTGATCTCTCCCTCCCGCACCAGAGCCCGGCGTCTGGCGGAGGATCTGTTCCGGGAATATGAGCTGAACGCTTTTTACAGCGAGGATGCCGGGGCGGCGGTGGAGCCGGGACGGATTCTGGTTACCTCCGGGCAGCTGTCCAGAGGTTACGAGTATCCGATGATCAAATTCGCCGTGATGACGGAGACGGATATTTTTGGCGGCGTTCAGAAGAAAAGGCGGAAGAAGCATCCCTATGAAGGAAAGAAAATCCAGTATTTTTCCGATCTTTCCGTGGGGGATTATGTTATTCACGAAAACCACGGCATGGGCATCTACCGGGGCGTGGAGAAGATTCAGGTAGGCGGCGTTACCAAAGATTACCTGAAAATTGAATATGCGGATCACGGCAACCTGTATATCCCGGTGACCCAGATGGATATCGTTCAGAAGTACGCGGACAGCAATGCGGACCGGAAGCCGAAGCTGAACCGTCTGGGCAGCAAGGACTGGGGACAGACAAAGACAAAGGTCAAATCGGCGGTAAAGGAGATTGCCAGGGAGCTGGTGGAGCTTTATGCGGCCCGTCAGAAAAAGCCGGGATTCCAGTACGGTCCGGACACCGTCTGGCAGAAGGAATTTGAGGAAATGTTTCCCTATGAGGAGACCCAGGATCAGCTGGACGCCATCGAGGCTGCCAAGCAGGATATGGAGAGTCCGAAGATAATGGACCGGCTGATCTGCGGCGACGTGGGGTTCGGGAAAACCGAGATCGCTATCCGGGCGGCTTTTAAGGCCGTGCAGGACAGCAAACAGGTGGCCTATCTGGTGCCCACCACCATTCTGGCCCAGCAGCATTACAATACCTTTGTCCAGAGAATGAAGGAATATCCGGTGCACGTGGAGCTGTTAAGCCGTTTCCGCACGCCGTCTCAGCAGAAAACGGCCCTGGAAGGGCTGCGCAAAGGAAGCGTGGACGTGGTGATCGGCACTCATCGGCTGTTGTCGGAAGATGTGAAGTATAAAGATCTGGGACTTCTGATTATCGACGAGGAACAGCGGTTCGGCGTGACCCATAAAGAAAAGATCAAGATGATGAAAGAGAATGTGGACGTCCTGACATTGACGGCTACGCCCATTCCCCGTACCCTTCATATGAGCATGATCGGCATCCGGGATATGAGCGTGCTGGAGGAGCCGCCCTTGGACCGGGTGCCAATCCAGACCTATGTGATGGAATATGACGAGGAAATGGTGCGGGAGGCCATTAACCGGGAGCTGGCCAGAGGCGGACAGGTCTACTATGTCTATAACCGGGTCCAGGATATCGACGAGATTACGAATAAAATCGCCGGGCTGGCGCCGGACGCGGAGGTTTCCTTTATCCACGGACAGATGAGCGAGCGGCAGGTGGAGAAGATTATGCTGCAGTTTATCAACGGCGAGATCGACGTGCTGGTGACCACCACGATTATCGAGACGGGGCTGGATATCTCCAACGTAAACACGATTATTATTCATGACTCTGACCGTTACGGCCTGTCCCAGCTCTATCAGCTGCGGGGGCGGGTGGGGCGCTCAAACCGGACGGCCTACGCCTTTTTGATGTACCGGCGGAACAAGCTGCTGAAAGAAGTGGCGGAAAAAAGGTTGCAGGCTATACGGGATTTTACCGATCTGGGTTCCGGCATTAAGATCGCCATGCGGGATCTGGAAATCCGGGGGGCGGGGAATATCCTGGGGGCCCAGCAGCACGGACATATGGAGGCGGTGGGCTATGATCTGTACTGTAAGCTGCTGAACACAGCCGTAAAAGCGCTTAAAGGGGAAGCGCCGGAAGAAAGCTTTGACACCACCGTAGAGCTGGATATCGACGCCTATATCCCTTCCGAATATATTCCCAATGAAGGGCAGAAGCTGGAGATTTATAAACGGATTTCCGGGGTGGAGAATGAAGAAGAATATATGGATATTCAGGACGAGATGATCGACCGGTTCGGCGAACTGCCGCTGCCGGCCCAGTATCTTCTGAAAGCGGCTCTTGTAAAGGCTCAGGCCCATGAGGCCAATGTGGTTGAGGTGGCGGGAAACAGACAGAAGCTGACCTTCTCCATGTATCAACGCGCGCCGGTGGCCGGACAGCGGATTCCGGAGCTGATCGAAAAATATCAGGGAAAGCTGCGGTTCGTGAACGGGGAAACGCCTCAGTTTGTCTATGAGGAAAAAAGAAAGCGCCTGATGGATACGGAGACTATGCTGATGACTGTGAAAGTTCTGTTAAGTGAGATAAAATTGTTGCTTGATAATTAGAAAAGTAATATAATAGGATAGTTATGGAAAACATGTCCCATATGGGAGCATGGAAATGATGAAACTTTTATGGGTTATCATAACAGGAGGATATATATGATGAAGACAATGATGAAAAAAACGGCCGCTTTTCTGCTGGCCGGCGCCCTGGCGGCGGGAAGCCTGACCGGCTGCGCAAAGGACAATACGGATTACGCGACGACGGTGGTGGCCGCTTACGGAGACACTCCCATATATCTGGAAGAAGCGAATTTTATGGCCCGTTATAATCAGTGGTATAACGAGATGTACTATATGGGTTATTTCGGAGAAGAAATGTGGAAGCAGGACATCGGCGGAAAAACGCTGGAGGCGGCTACCAAGGAGGATGTGATGGCGGCTCTTCTGCAGACGGAGGCGCTGATCGCTCACGCGGAGGAGTACGGCGTGTCTCTGACGGAAGAGGATCTGGAAAAGGTGAACCAGGCCTGCGCCGAGTTTTTTGAGCAGCAGAGCGGCAGGCTGGTGGAAGCCGCCGGCGCCACCGAAGAACTGGTGAAGAAGATCTATGAAAAGAATGCCCTGGCCAACAAGGTATGGCAGGCGGTTGTGGCAGATACGAATACCGAGGTAAGCCTGGAGGAATCCCAGCAGGCAGGCATCCGTTATATTCTGGTAAGAGAAGAGGCCGAGCAGGAAACAGCCGGTACTCAGGCTGCCGGGGAAACCGCGGCGGCGGAATCTGACGGGAACGGAGAAGGAGAAACTGCGGCAGCAGCGGAAACCCCAGAGGCAAAAGCCAACGCTATCGTCAGCCGGATTCAGGCAGGCGAGGATATCGGGGATGTGGCGGAGGAACTGGGACTGACCTGTAATACCGGACATTACGCGAAGAACCGGACGGAGCCTGAAAATGGGGAAGATTTAGAAGGCACGTCGGCGGACGTAATCGGAACAAACGCTGCGTCCATGACCGCCGGAGAAGCCCGGGCAGTGTACAGCGAGGGTGCCGACGGCTGGTATGTGATCTACTGTGATACGGAGAATGATGAGGAGGCCACAAAGAACGAGGTGGACAGAATCATCAGAGAGAGAAAGTCCGCCAGATTTGCCGAGGTTTACGCAGGCTGGGACAAGGCGGAATTCAAAGTGGACGAGGACGCCTGGGAGCTGGTGGCTTTCGACGGAAATCCGATCTATGCGGAAGAACCGGTAACGGTGGGGACGGATTCGGGCGAGACGGAGTCTTCTTCTGTGGCAGGCGAGACGACGGCGTCCGCGGAAAGCGAAACGTCGGATGCGGAGACGACGGTATCCGGGGAGACGGAAGAAAGCACCGCAACGGCCGCGGAATAAATATGTACGTCAGGAATCTCTCAGCGCCTGATTTCCGGTTGACAGAAGGCCGTTTTGGAGATCAGGCGCAGGCGTAGTTCCGCACGTTATCTAGATTTGCAGATACTGTTCCAGTACTTCATAAATTTCTTCTCTGCCCTGCTTTGTCTGGGCGGAGAAGGGAATGAGGATCTGGTCCTGGGTCAGTTTAAGACCCGTCC
>CAJTTU010000008.1:34534-69518 GCA_910579325.1 uncultured Lachnospiraceae bacterium
GGCTTTCAGATGTTTTTGCAGCTGGCTGCGGTTGATCTTGTCCGCTTTGGTGGCGATGATCACGGGCCGGAAGCCGTTTTGGACAATCCACTCGTACATTGTGACGTCATTGGCCGAAGGGTCATGGCGGATGTCGATCAGGAGAAAAATACATTTCAGCTGTTTTGACGTGTGCAGGTAGCGCTCGATCATTTTCCCCCACTTGGCCTTGATCTCCTGGGATACCCTGGCATAGCCGTAGCCGGGAAGATCTACGAAATAGAGCCGGTTATTGATATTATAATAGTTAATCGTCTGGGTCTTGCCCGGCTGGGCCGAGGTGCGGGCATAGGACTTCCGGTTCATCAGGCCGTTGATCAGGGAGGATTTCCCCACGTTTGATTTTCCGGCAAAGGCGAATTCCGGCAGCGTATTTTCCGGCAGTTTGCTGGTGATGCCGCAGACGGTTTCCAGATTGACTGATTTGATGACCAAAACTGATTGTTCCTTTCATATTTGATAATGTCCGGGTTAACGGACGTGTCTGTTTGTTTCGAAGGGATGACCGGGTTTTGCTGTGGTCTGCCTGTGGTTTTCGGAGGCGGACGGAAAGGGCCGGAACCGGTATCCGGTTATGGCTCCTTCATCAGGGTGTTCATGATGAACGCGTAGATTTCCTGATTGTGGTCGGCCCAGTTCAGGCACATGGCTTCTGCCTGTTCTTTGGCGGGAACCGAGATGTCCAGGGAAAGCAGCGGCGCGTTCCCCTCTCTCGCTTCACAGTGAACGATATAGTCCCGGTTGTCTGCTTTGTGATAATCGGAGATCAGGCTGACCTCCTCCCGCATATGGGCTTTGTTTTCATCCAGGAACTGACGGATGTCCTGAACGATGCCGTCAGAGAGCTGGCGGCCGAAAAAGGACAGCGTTTCCTCGCCTTCTTTTGTGATCTGGTAGCGGGAACAGTTTCGCACCGTTTCCAGCCGGATCAGGTTGGACTCCTGCAGCTCGGCCAGCGCCTGCTGCAGCGTAAAATAATTGGCGTATTCTTTTGTCAGGAAAAAGTCCGCGATCTGAGAGTTGGTCAGAGGAAACCGCACATGCTTTAGCATCTGCAAAACCATCAGTTTGTATAAGGTTAACGGTTCTGACACCATAATCCATCATCTCCTGTTTGTGTGTCGTCTTCATATTTTACCAGTTCCGTGAAGTGAAGTCAATCATTCCGTTGCCGTCTGAAAAAAACTGAAAGATTCCGGAACAGTCATGTTTAAAAATTTTCTGTTTAAAAATTTTATTAAAAATCTTCTTCTCAAGCAGAAAAAAATAGTGTATAATGATTTCATCTTAATCTTCAGACATACCCAATATTTATAAAATATCTGGATGTTCATCACTTTTCCCTAATATACTTATGAAAACCTTCGGTATTCAAAGCAGGAACCGTTACGGACCTCAGGATGGAAAGCTATTGTAAGACGGACAGCCGTATGATTCACGGCGATTGTGAAAATATGGAGTGTGAGAGAATCGTTTATTAATGGAGGAACAGAATGAAAGAAAAGTTATTATCGCTGCCATTGGCGCAGCTTCGGGAGATTGCCCGGAGCAAGGGGATTAAAAATATTGCCGCCACGAGAAAATCTGCTCTGGTGGACAAGCTGGTAGAGCTGATGGAGGAAGAAAATCAGGCCGCGGGCGAAAGCAAAGCGGCGCCGGAACAGACAGACAGCGTGGAAAAGGTTATCAGGGAAAGTGAGGACAGAGGACTGAGAAGCAGCGAGGGAAGAATGACAAGAAGTACGGAACCCAGGGAGCGTAGGAGACGGGAGCCGGAAGAAGCGCCAGTGCGTCCGGCCAGTCTGCGCACCGAGGAGATGGCTGCCCTTGACAGCGGCGTGCCGGCCCATGGGATTCTGGAGGTGATGCAGGAGGGCTTCGGATTTATCCGGTGCGAAAACTATCTGCCGGGGGAGAACGATGTGTATGTGTCCCCTTCCCAGATCCGCCGTTTTAATATGAAGACCGGCGATATCGTCTACGGTTCTAAGCGGATTAAGACAGGACAGGAAAAATTTGCCGCTTTGCTGTATGTGAATAAAATCAACGGCGTAGCGGCTGACGATGCCGTAAAGCGCCCTAACTTTGAGGATCTGACGCCCATTTTTCCCAACAGCAGGCTCCATCTGGAGATGCCGGGAGCCGGCGTGTCCATGCGGATTGTGGATCTGCTCTCTCCAATCGGAAAAGGGCAAAGAGGAATGATCGTGTCGCCGCCCAAGGCCGGTAAAACCACCCTGTTAAAGCAGGTTGCCCGTTCTATTATCAAAAATCATCACGAGATGCATGTGCTGATTCTGCTGATCGACGAGCGGCCGGAGGAAGTGACCGATATCAAGGAGTCCATCGAGGGGCCGAACGCGGAGGTGATTTATTCCACCTTTGACGAGCTGCCGGAGCACCATAAGCGAGTGTCCGAGATGGTACTGGAGCGGGCGAAGCGGCTGGTGGAGCACGGGAAGGACGTGACGATTCTGTTAGACAGCATCACCCGTCTGGCCCGGGCCTACAACCTGACGGTGGCCCCCAGCGGACGTACCCTGTCCGGCGGTCTGGACCCGGCGGCATTACATATGCCCAAGAGGTTCTTCGGCGCGGCCCGGAATATGCGGGAGGGAGGCAGCCTGACGATTCTGGCCACGGCTCTGGTGGATACCGGCAGCCGTCTGGACGATATGGTATACGAGGAATTTAAGGGAACCGGCAATATGGAGCTGGTGTTAAACCGCAAGTTGTCGGAGCGCAGAATTTTCCCGGCCATCGATATATTCAAATCCGGAACCAGAAGAGAGGATCTTCTGCTGACCAGGGAGGAGCAGGAGGCCGTATCCAATGTCCGCAAGGCTATCAACGGTTCCAAGCCGGATGATGCGGCGGAAAGTGTTCTGGACCTGTTCGCCCGCACGAAAACCAACAGAGAATTTATCGAAATGTCAAAGAAAATCCGTTTTTAACTTGCAAAGGGTAAGGCCATGTGATATAATAATTCAGCTGTATGCGCAGCGTTCTGTTGCGTTGGAACAGACAAAACAGATGGTCGGAAACCATCAATTAACTATGAGAGGTGAATACAATGAGAGAAGGAATCCATCCGAAATATTATCAGGCGAAGGTTGTGTGCAACTGTGGGAACGAGTTTGTGACCGGTTCCACAAAGAGCGATATCCACGTGGAAATCTGCTCCAAATGCCATCCTTTCTACACGGGACAGCAGAAAGCGGCGGCAGCCCGCGGTCGTATTGATAAGTTCAATCGGAAGTACGGCGTTAGCCAGTCATAAGGAAACAAAGTCAGGGTTGAGGTTTGGTCGCAAGAGAAACCTCAACCTGTTTTGTATGTAGGAGAGTGTAAATGGACGGAGGTCTGTTATGAAGTCATCAGGGATCGGAGGGCAGGCCGTACTGGAAGGCATTATGATGAAAAACGGGGATGCCTATGCGGTGGCGGTCAGAACGCCGGACAATCAGATTGCGCTGAAGGTAGACGAATACCATATGTTTTCCGGCAAGCGAAAGTGGGCCGGTCTGCCGGTGATCCGGGGCGTTTTTAATTTCGTGGATTCCATGGTTTTAGGGATGCGGACGCTGGCTTATTCCGCGGATTTTTTTGAGGAGGAATCCGAGGAAGAAAGCGGAAAAGAGAAAAATAAAGAGAGCCCGGACAAAAAAGAACAGGGTGAAGAAACCGGCATGGGAAAAGCGGCGATGGCCATGACGGTAGCGGTTTCCATCCTGCTGGCGGTGGGCATCTTTATGGTGCTTCCGGTGGTGCTGGTCAGCTTTCTGCGTAAGTTTACCCAGTCCTCCGCACTGATCGCGCTGACGGAAGGCGTGGTGAGAATCGGTATTTTTCTGGCTTATGTAGCGCTGATTTCCCGTATGGAGGATATTAAGCGGGTATTTATGTACCATGGAGCCGAGCATAAGTGTATCAACTGCGTCGAGCATGGGCTGGAGCTGAATGTGGAAAATGTGATGAAGAGTTCCCGGCTGCACAAACGGTGCGGCACCAGCTTTCTGCTGATCGTCATGCTTGTCAGCGTAGTATTTTTTATGTTTGTGCAGGTGGAGACCCTCTGGCTGCGGATTCTGACCAGAATCTGTTTTATCCCGCTGATCGCCGGCGTATCCTATGAGTTTATCCGTCTGGCGGGAAACAGTGACAGCGGACTGGTGAATCTGTTAAGCAAGCCTGGGCTGTGCCTGCAGAGGCTGACCACAAAGGAACCGGACGAGAGCATGGCTCAGGTGGCGATCGTGGCCGTGGAGGCGGTATTCGACTGGAGAAAATACCTGGAAGAAAATTTTAAAGGGGCCGGTCAGGAATATGGAAATCAGGAAGGCTGATACAGAGGATGATTACGTATAGAGAAGCGCTGTGCCATGGAGAGGCACAGCTGGCCGGGGCCGGGGTGGAGGAAGCGGCTTTGGACGCCTGGCTTCTGTTTTCCTGGGTCACCGGGATCAGCCGCGCCGTTTATTTCATGGACAGCGACCGCCCCTGGACAGATCAGGAAAAGCAGAAGCAGTATAAAGCGCTGATCGGGAAGCGGGCAGAGCGGATTCCGCTGCAGTATCTGACAGGGGTGCAGCAGTTTATGGGGCTGGATTTTCAGGTGACGCCCGCCGTGCTGATTCCGAGGCAGGATACGGAAACTCTTGTGGAGTATGTCCTTCAACGGCTGCGTCCCGGGGACAGGGTGCTGGATCTCTGTACCGGTTCCGGTTGTATCGGCATCAGTCTGATGAAGCTGGGAGGAGCCCGGGTCAGCTGTGCGGATATCTCGGAAGACGCCCTTGAAATAGCCAGGAACAATGGACGGCGGCTGGGCTGTGGCGGGATCGAATGGATCCGGAGCGATCTGTTGGACAATATAAAAGAAAGGGCCTTTGACATGATTGTGTCCAATCCCCCTTACATCGCGTCGGGGGTGATCGACGGGCTGATGCCGGAGGTAAAAGATCACGAGCCCCGTCTGGCGTTGGACGGGAAAGGGGACGGCCTGTTTTTTTACAGGCGTCTCGCGTCGGAGTGCGGAGCGTTTTTAAAGCCGGGCGGGCAGCTCTGTCTTGAGATTGGCTATGATCAGGGCGGGGCGGTGAGCGGGCTGCTTGCGGCTGCCGGATGGGAACGGATTTGTGTGCATAAAGATGCCGCCGGGCAGAACCGGGTGGCGTCGGCGGTAAAACGCGGAGCCAGAAAAGACGGGACAGAAGCGGTTGTCGAGGGACGGTCTGACAGATGAAGTGTGAACGACAGCGGATCAGGCCGGTGGCAGAATGAGAAACGGGAGGTAGACATGTTTGATAGATTAGAGGATATCGTCAGGCGGTTTGAGGAGATTCTGGAGGAGCTGAACAATCCTTCTGTGGTGGAAAATCAGGAACGGTTCCGGAAGCTGATGAAGGAACAGACCGACCTTACGCCGATCGTAGAGGCTTATAAGCGCTATCAGGCGGCCAGACAGGACGTGGAGGACAGCCTGGCGATTTTAGAAGAAGAAAATGACGAGGAAATGCGTCAGCTGGCAAAGGAAGAACTGGCCGACGCCAAAAACCGGATCGAGGAGCTGGAACAGCAGATGAAGATTCTGCTGCTGCCCAAAGATCCCAACGATGATAAAAATGTTATCGTAGAAATCAGGGCCGGCGCCGGCGGCGACGAGGCAGCTTTGTTTGCCGCGGAGCTGTACCGGATGTACGCCCGGTTTGCCGAGCGGAACCGCTGGAAGACAGAGCTGATCAGCGTGAATGAGAACGGGATCGGCGGTTTTAAGGAAGCGGTGTTTATGATCACCGGCCAGGGCGCCTATTCCAAGCTGAAATACGAGAGCGGCGTTCACAGGGTGCAGCGGGTGCCCGCCACGGAGTCCGGCGGACGAATCCACACCTCCACCAGCACGGTGGCGATTATGCCGGAGGCGGAGGAAGTGGATGTGGAGCTGGATATGAACGACTGCCGGTTCGACGTGTTCCGCGCTTCCGGCAACGGCGGACAGTGCGTTAACACCACGGACTCCGCTGTGCGTCTGACCCATATTCCCACCGGTATCGTGGTATCCTGCCAGGATGAGAAATCACAGCTGAAAAATAAGGATAAGGCTTTGAAAGTGCTGCGTTCCCGTCTGTATGACCTGGAACTGGCGAAGAAGCAGAGCGCGGAGGCAGAGGAACGGCGCAGCCAGATCGGAACCGGCGACCGTTCCGAAAAAATCCGCACCTATAATTTTCCTCAGGGCCGGGTGACCGAGCACCGGATTAAGCTGACATTGTATAAGATCGACGCCATTATGGACGGCGATCTCTATGAGGTGATCGACAGCTTGATCGCGGCGGATCAGGCGGCAAAACTGGTGAGTATGAATGAGGGTTAAAGAATATGCTGTTTAATTCTCTGAATTTCCTGATTTTTTTTCCGCTTGTGGTTCTGGTGTATTATATTTTGCCAGGCAGGGTTAAAAAATTCTGGCTGCTGGCCGCAAGCTATTATTTTTATATGTGCTGGAACGCAAGGTATGCGCTACTGATCCTGCTTTCCACTGTAATTACCTATGCCAGCGGCCTTCTGATGGAATATGCGAAGGGCCGGGACTGGGCGGAGGGAAAGCGGCAGAGCTTTAAAAAGCTGATTGTCGCCGCGAGTTTTGCCCTGAATCTGGGGATACTGTTCTATTTTAAATACATTAATTTTGCATTGAAACTGGTGTCGGAAGCTTTTGCCCATATGCATATACAGCTCTCGTTACCGGTATTTGACGTATTGCTTCCCGTAGGCATATCCTTCTATACGTTTCAGGCGCTGAGCTATACAATGGATGTGTACCGGGATGAGATTTATGCGGAAAAGAATTTCTTCAGTTATGCGCTGTTTGTTTCTTTCTTTCCTCAGCTGGTGGCAGGTCCGATCGAACGGTCCAAAAATCTGTTAAAACAGCTGGCGGTTCCACGCAGGTTTGATTTTGATGCGGCGCGGGAAGGGCTTTTGCTGATGCTGTGGGGATTTTTTCTTAAAATTGTTCTGGCGGACAGGATTGCCATTTTTGTAGACGCCGTATATGGGGATTACAACGCTTACGCCGGGTGGTATCTGGTTGTGGCGACCATGTTGTTTGCCGTGCAGATTTACTGTGACTTTTCCGGCTATTCGACGATCGCAACAGGGGCGGCTAAAATTCTGCAGGTCGATCTGATGGAAAATTTTGACGCGCCTTACCTGTCTGCTTCCGTGGCGGATTTCTGGAGAAGATGGCATATCTCCCTGACCTCCTGGTTTAAGGATTATCTGTATATCCCGCTGGGCGGAAGCAGAAAGGGAAAGTTCAGGAAATATCTGAATAAAATGCTTGTGTTTCTGGTCAGCGGACTGTGGCACGGGCCCAAAATTTCCATGGTCGTATGGGGCGGTCTGAACGGGTTTTATCAGGTTGCCGGGGAAGTTCTGATGCCGGTGAGAGATCAGGCGGTAAGACTTCTCCATCTGAACCGGAAGTCTCTGGGGCATAAGCTGGCCCATGTGCTGGGAACGTTTATCCTTGTGGATTTTTCCTGGATTTTTTTCCGGGCACAGGGCTTTCAGGAAGCGCTTCAGATTATAAAATCCATGTTTACCGTAAAAAATCCATGGGTACTGTTTGACGGTTCCCTTTATACCTGTGGTCTTGATGATAAGAATTTCAGGCTGATGACGATCTGTATTTTGATTCTGGCTTTTGCAGACTTCTGTAAACGCAAGAATATCGTGATCAGGAAAGTTATCATGGAGCAGGATTACTGGTGCAGATGGCTGTGCTATATTTTTGCCGTTATGGCGATTCTGATCTTCGGAAAATACGGACCTTTGTATGACGCCGCCAGCTTTATCTATTTTCAGTTCTGAAAAGAGGTGTGAAAAAAGGAAGGATGAAACGGATATTAAAACGGGTGGCAGGCTGCCTTGTAATTGTACTTGGGGTACTTATGTTAAGCGAATATGCCGGAAGGGTATTGAATCCTGAGTATACGGATGGGGCGATGGATACGATCAGGGCGTTTCATGAGCTTCCGCCGGATTCCGTAGAAGTGATCGTATATGGTTCCAGCATTGCCTGGAGAGGACTGGACCCTTTGGAGATGTATCAAAAGTATGGAATCGGCGCATATAATTACGGATGTAACTGGCAGCATTTGAATACGACGCTGTTGTTTTTACAGGATTCTCTGAGAACGCAGTCTCCAAAGGTTGCGTTGGTTGAAACTTTTAAAGTGGGCGAGATTCTGGAGGACAGCGATCTGAACGGTGAGATTTACTATTCGAAGGCGATCAGTGATTTTAAGGGAAAAAGAGATTATCTGAGACAGTGTTTTGGATCGGATGCGGGGCGATATTTGTCCTATTATATGCCGCTGTCAGTTTTTCATGAGAACTGGAGCGGAGTCGGCCGGGAAAATTTTCTGCCCGACGGGGCGGAGGACTGTCTGGGACGCATGGGATATGCGGGGGGATCTGATGATGCCGTCCAGGTTACGATCGGCGATTACAGAACTTTCCCGCAGAAGGAACTGAGCCGGGAATCCATCGAGGTTCTGGATGCCATGGTCCGGCTGTGCCGGGAGAACGATGTGCAGCTGATTTTTTATACGGCGCCTCACGAGGGAGAATGTGACAATATCGACGCGATGCGTGCATATGCCGAAGAGAACGGATGTACGTATCTGAATCTGTTCGAGAAGGCGGAGGAGACGGGAATCGACGGTTCTACGGATTTCAGCGACTGGGCTCACCTGAATGGAAGCGGCGCAAGAAAAACAGCGGATTATCTCGGGGCTTATATAGCGGAGCACTGCGATGTGACGGATATGAGAAACATGCCAGGGAATCTTTGGGAGAAAAGTCTTTTTCAATAGAGGAAATATGATCATATTTTTGATTCAAATATTTAAGGAAAACGTCAGGTTTCCCACATTGATAATAAAAGGATATTGGAGTATAATATAACATTATGAAAAATCCGGAATCCGCAGGACAGTTTCATGCCGGAAATGGAAATGATGGAGGAAACAGATGAACAACAAGCGAGAGGAAGCCAGAAGAAGGAGAGAGGCGCTGCTGCACCGCAATGAAAGTCCCTTTGGCAGGTTCATGAGAAAGTATAAAGTGCTGGTGATTGTTCTGGTCATACTTTTGATCATATGCGCGGCGGTTATTTTTCTGCTGACGAGGAGCAAACCGGAGCCGGATATGGGCGGCTACGATTTTGACGTAACCATGGAGCCGGAGGGAGAGAATGAGATCGACGCGGGCGGAGAGATCGACGTGGAGGATGTTACCGCGGCGGAAAAACCGATCGATGAGTTAGAGGGCCTGGGAGACGGCCCCACAAAGGATAAAGGATACAGGCATTATCTGCTGCTGGGACTGGACGGTCTAACGGGCGGATTTAAGGGAAAACGGAGCGATGCGATTATGATTGCTTCGGTGAACCAGGATGACGGACGTCTGGTTCTCACGTCGATCCCCCGGGATACCTATGTATATATAGAGGGAAAAGGGTATGACAAAATTACCCATGCATATGCCTATGGGCAGGCGCAGCTGACCGTGGAGACGATAGAGAATAATTTTGATATTGACATCGAGCATTATTTCACGATTAATTTCGACGGCATGGAGAAAATGGTGAATCTGGTGGGCGGCGTGCCCATAACGCTGACCCAGGCGGAGAGCAACAATATCAGAGACTTTTTCGGCGTGCCGGGAACCCAGGCCGGTGATAACCTTCTGACGGGTGTGCAGGCGCTGACCTATTGCCGGGTGCGAATGATCGACAGCGACTTCAAGAGGACGGAAAGGCAGTACAAAGTGCTGATGGCGCTGTATGACAAAGCGAAAGCGATGTCTCCGACGAAATATCCGGAGCTGTTAAAGACGGTGTATGATTATCTGTATACGGATGCCACGGTATCCGACTGCATTGGTCTGGCCACCGACGTGATGGGTATGGGGCTGGATTCCATGGAGAATGTGCTGTTGTTCAGCAATGATAACGGAGCCGGAAAAATGATTAACGGAACCTATTATTTTATTCCGGCAGATTTGGAGCAGACTGTCAGGGAGTGGAGAAAGACGCTGGGCGTTACGGATTACGAGCCGTCTGAGGCGTTGAAAACCTATTCGGACTATTTGAAGAACAGATAAAAACATCCGGCAGCTATGCGTGACTGGCGCAGGCTGCCGGATTCTTATTACAGAGTATCCGGCAAAATGTGACAGTGGCACATTTGGTCGGATTTATAACTGCGGCGCGATTTCCTTGATGTATGCGGCCACGGAATCATGGAGGTCCGCCCGGTCCAGGGAGAAATCGATGGTGGCCTTGATAAAGCCGAACTTGTCTCCCACGTCGTAGCGGGTTCCCTCAAAATCATAGGAATAGACGGCCTGGGAGGTCATCAGCCGCTTGATGGCGTCGGTGAGCTGAATCTCTCCGCCGGCGCCGGGGGTCTGGTTTTCCAGCAGGTCGAAGATCTCTGGGGTCAGCACATAGCGTCCCAGAACGGCCAGACGGCTGGGGGCTTCTTCCTGTCGGGGTTTTTCTACCATATCGTACAGTTTTTTCAGCCGGCCCCGGCTGGTATCATATTCGGAAGGGGCTACGATACCGTATTTGCTCACCTGGTCTTCGGCCACGGTCTGCACGCCTACGATGGAGGCATTTACTTTTTTATAGGCGTCAATCAGCTGCTGCAGCGCCGGGTTTCCTTCCTTATTGATAACCACGTCGTCTCCCAGCAAAATAGCGAAGGGTTCGTTGCCGATAAAGGATTTGGCGCAGAGGATGGCATGTCCCAGCCCCCGGGGCTCTTTCTGGCGAACATAATAGATATTCGCCATGTTGGCGATCCGGTTTATCATCTCCACTTCTTTCATTTTTCCCGAAGCGGTCAGCCGGTCTTCAAGTTCATAGGACTTGTCGAAATGATTCTCCATACAGTGTTTATTGGAATTGGTAATGATCAGCACTTCCTCAATGCCGCTTTTTACGGCTTCGTCCACGATGTACTGTACGGTAGGAATATCCACGATGGGCAGCATTTCCTTGGGCAGCGCCTTGGTGGCCGGCAGAAAGCGGGTGCCGAGCCCCGCCGCCGGAATCACGGCTTTGCGCACGATTTTTTTATTCATAGAGCGGTCTCCTTATCAGTTTCGCAACGCCCTTTCCCTCACAATGAGCGCCGGTCCGGTCCGTTGCCGTTTTGTTAAAAATATATTTCTATCATAGCAATGTTGCGAAAAAATGTAAAGGAAAATAAATTGTATAATTTTCCTCCCTGTGTTATAGTATTAATGGTTCCCGCAAGATGCGGGGCCGTTAACGATCGGAATGTTGGAGGTTGACCAGGCTTATGAAGGTATTGGTAACAGGAGCGAAAGGCCAGCTGGGGAATGATCTGCTGAACGAGATGGCGAAGCGGGGGATCGACTCCATTGGCGTGGACGTGGACGAGATGGATATTACGGATGCCAAAGCGGTGGAACGGGTGCTGGGCGGCTCCGGGGCCGACGCGGTGATTCACTGCGCAGCCTACACGGCAGTGGACGCTGCGGAGGATAATGTGGAGCTTTGCGCAAAAATCAACGGGACCGGCACGGAGAATGTGGCGGTGGTCTGCCGCAGCCTGGATATCCCCATGATGTATATCAGCACGGATTATGTGTTTAACGGACAGGGGGAGCGTCCCTGGGAGCCGGATGATAAAAGAGAGCCGCTGAACGTATATGGAGAGACGAAGTATCAGGGCGAGCTGGCGGTGGAGCGGTGGCTGGAAAAGTATTTTATCGTGCGAATTGCCTGGGTATTCGGTTCGAACGGTAAAAATTTTATTAATACGATGCTGCGGATCGGAAAGGAAAAAGGAAAGGCGTCGGTGGTAAACGACCAGATAGGTTCTCCCACATATACCTATGACCTGGCGACGCTTCTGGTGGATATGATTCAGACGGATCGTTACGGCGTCTACCATGCCACCAATGAGGGGCTGTGCAGCTGGTATGAATTTGCCGTGGAAATCTTCAGGCAGGCGGGACTTTCGGTGGAGGTGACGCCGGTGACATCGGCGGAGTATGGCGCAAAGGCCAGACGGCCTGCCAACAGCCGAATGAACAGAGATAAGCTGGATACGAACGGATTCAGACGTCTGCCGCCCTGGCAGGACGCGCTGGCCCGGTATTTGAAAGAGCTGGGATATTAAGTGGAGGACAGACAGTATGGGAAAATATTTCGGAACCGACGGTTTCCGGGGGGAGGCCAATGTAAATCTGACGGTGGAGCATGCCTATAAGGTGGGGCGTTTTCTGGGCTGGTACTATGGTCAGATTCATAAATGCAAAGTGGCTATCGGCAAGGACACGAGGCGAAGCAGCTATATGTTTGAGTATGCTCTGGCATCAGGGCTGACGGCTTCCGGCGCGGATGCATATCTGCTCCATGTAACCACGACCCCCAGCGTGTCCTATGTGGTGCGCACAGAGGATTTTGACTGCGGAATCATGATTTCCGCCAGCCACAACCCTTTTTATGACAACGGGATTAAGATCATCAATGACAGAGGCGAAAAGCTGTCAGAGGATGTGATCGGGAAAATCGAGGCCTATCTGGACGGGGAAATAGGAGAGATTCCTTTTGCCGTCAGGGAAAATATCGGCCGTACCGCCGACTATGTGATGGGGCGGAACCGTTATATCGGCTATCTGATTTCTCTGGCTACCAGATCCTTTAAAAATGTAAAGGTGGGACTGGACTGTGCGAACGGCAGCTCCTGGATGATGGCCAAGAGTATTTTCGATGCCTTGGGGGCCAAGACCTATGTGATTAACAATGATCCGGACGGTACGAATATCAATGCGGGCTGCGGTTCCACTCATATCGAGGTGCTGCAGCAGTTTGTGAAGGAGAACAGTCTGGACGTGGGATTTGCCTACGACGGAGACGCTGACCGCTGCCTTGCGGTGGATGAGAACGGAAAAGTGGTGGACGGCGATCTGATTCTTTATGTATGCGGTTTATATATGAAGGAACGGGGGATGCTGGATACGAATACGGTGGTCACCACGGTGATGTCCAATCTGGGGCTTTACAAGGCACTGGATATCGCAGGAATCCGTTATGTGAAAACCCAGGTAGGCGATAAGTATGTCTATGAAAATATGGTGGAAAACGGCCATTGTCTGGGCGGCGAGCAGTCAGGCCATATTATTTTCAGCAAGTTTGCATCCACGGGAGACGGGATCCTTACGTCTTTGAAGCTGATGGAAGTGATGCTGGAGAAAAAACAGTCCTTAGGAAAGCTGATCGAGCCGGTGGATATCTATCCTCAGGTGCTGAAAAATATCCGGGTAAAAAGTAAACCGGAGGCAAGACAGGATGAGGATGTGGCAGCCGCTGTGGCAAAGGTGGAAGAAGCCCTTGGAAGCGACGGCCGGATCCTTGTCAGGGAGAGCGGAACCGAGCCGGTGATCCGGGTGATGGTAGAAGCAAAAACCGACGAGCTGTGCAATCGGTATGTAGACGAGGTTATCGATACGATCAGGAGAAAAGGGCATGAAGCCTGAAAAGCGCGACTGTAGCGGTACTGTAATAGGAGAATTACATGATTTCAAAAAAAATGCGGCCTCTTGTGGAGAATAATTCGGCGATCAGGGTGATGTTCGAGGAGGGAAAGCGGCTGGCAGGCCTTTACGGAGCCGAGAATGTCTATGATTTCAGTCTGGGGAATCCCAATGTGCCGGCGCCGTCTTCCGTCAATCAGGCCATAGCGGATGTGCTGCTGGAAGAGGATTCCGTGACGGTACACGGATATATGAGCAACGCAGGCTTTTCCGATACGAGAAAGGCGGTGGCCGACTCTCTGAACAGAAGGTTCGGGACGCGCTTTAATGAGGAGAATATTGTCATGATTTCCGGCGCTGCCGGGGGATTGAACGCCGTGCTGAAAGCCATTCTGGATCCGGGAGACGAGGTGGTGACCTTTGCCCCTTATTTTCTGGAATACAGAAATTATGTGGCAAATTATGACGCCCGTCTGGTGGAGGTGCCTCCGGATACGGAAACCTTTCAGCCGGATCTGGCTGCGCTGAGGAATATGATCACGGAACGGACCAGGGCCGTTCTGATCAATAATCCCAATAATCCCACAGGCGTGATCTACCCGAAAGAGATAATCATCCGTATGGCAGAGGTGCTCAGGGAGAGAGAACGGACGTACGGCCATTCCATCTATCTGATCTCTGACGAGCCTTACCGGGAACTGGCCTATGACGGGGCGCAGGTGCCCTTTGTGACCAGATATTATTCCAATGCCATCGTGGTGTATTCCTTCAGCAAATCTCTGTCCCTGCCGGGAGAGCGGATCGGCTATGTGGCGGTTCCGGAGGATGCGGAGGATGCGGAAAGCCTGACCCAGGCCGTTGTGATTGCCAATCGGGTGCTGGGCCATGTGAACGCGCCGTCTCTGATGCAGAGGATGCTTGTGCGCTGCATCGATGAGGAGACAGATCTGGAAGCTTATGACCGGAACAGAAAGCTGTTATATGAGGGACTGACCGAATGTGGTTTTCAGTGCGTGAAGCCGCAGGGAGCTTTTTATCTGTTTGTGAAATCTCCGACAGCCGATGAGAATCAGTTCTGCGAGGCGGCGAAGAAACACAATATCCTGTTCGTGCCGGGCAGTTCCTTTGCCTGTCCGGGCTTTGTGCGGATTGCCTATTGCGTGTCCTGTGACACCATCAGACGTTCATTGCCTGCATTCGAAAAACTGGCGGAGGAGTATCATTTAAATATGTAGTGTGATTGTCAAAGGGGACATTTTCAGAAGATACAGGTGAAATGTCTCCTTTTATTAGAAGGAACAGAATTTCTGAATTTCGCGGATGTCGTTTGTTTGGTCTGCTGATATTCTGAGAGGATAAAAGGAGCGTGGTATGATGAATATGGAACGAAATCAGGCGGGGGACTGGCGCAGCTGTCTGCGCCGGGTGACCCCCTATGTGCCGGGTGAGCAGCCGAAGGAGCAGAATATTATCAAGCTGAATACCAATGAGAATCCTTATCCGCCGTCGCCGGCAGTGGTTCAGTCGCTGAAACAGATGGATCCGGTCAGGCTGCGCCTGTATCCCGATCCGTCTTGCGGCACGCTGACAAAAGCGCTGGCAGATTATCACGGGGTGGGGACAGATCAGGTTTTTGTGGGCGTAGGCTCTGACGATGTGCTGGCTATGGCTTTTATTACTTTTTTTAATTCCGACCGGCCGGTTTTCTTTCCGGATGTTACCTATTCTTTTTATCCGGTCTGGGCCGAGTTGTTTCAGATTCCCTGCGAGTGCAAGGCCCTTGATGAAAGTTTCCGGATTCGGAGCGAGGACTACTATAAGGCAAATGGAGGAGTGATTTTCCCGAACCCAAACGCGCCCACCGGGCTTGTGGAGCCCTTGTCTTTTATAGAGGACATTCTGGAGCACAACCGGGACGTTATCGTGGTGGTGGATGAGGCGTATATTGATTTCGGGGGACAGTCGGCCCTGCCTCTGCTGGCCCGGTATGAGAACCTGCTGGTTACACGGACTTATTCCAAGTCCCGGTCGATGGCGGGAGTCCGGATCGGGTATGCAATTGGCAGCCCTGAACTGATCCGGGCGATGCAGGATGTGAAATATTCCTTTAATTCCTATACGATGAATCAGGCGGCTCTGGAGCTGGGAGCCGCAGCGCTGGCAGATGAAGCCTATTTTAAGATGACGACAGACAGGATTGTCGCGACAAGAAACGCGGCTGTCAGGCGGCTGACGGAACAGGGATTTCACTGTCTGGATTCCGCCGCGAACTTCGTCTTTGCGACTCATCCCCAATATGACGGGGAGAAGCTGTTTGCGTATCTGCGGCAGCATGGAATTTATGTAAGGCATTTTAACGGTCCCAGAATCAGTCAGTATCTGAGAATTACCGTGGGACTGGATGAGGAGATGGAGCGTCTGTATGAGACGCTGGAGCGGGCATATGGCAGCCTTTAAAAAATATCTTAGAATTTTACTGAAAATATTGTTTCCGACCGTTGGCTTTCTGCTGACGGTATGGATTCTCTGGAAGGGCACGCTGTTCTTTATGCCCTTTGTAATCGGCTGGATTATCGCCATGATCGGCAATCCCATCGTCCGCTGTCTGGAGCGTAAGCTGAAGATTGTGCGCAAGGCCGGTTCCTTTCTGCTGGTGGCCGGGGTGCTGGCGCTGATCATTCTGGGAGGCTATGCTCTGATGACCAGGATTGTATCCGGATGTATCAGCTTCGCCCAGGATGCGCCGGAGATTCTGGAGGCGGCTCAGCGGCAGGTAGAGTCTTTTATTTCTGCGTTTTCCGGTCTCAGGCGTTTTTTTCCTGAGACGGTATGGGAGGGACTGGTGACTATGGTGGGAGACCTTGAAGGCTTCGTGGATCGGATTATTGCCGGTATCGGGGAACCCACTGTTCACGCGGCGGGGAATTTTGCCAAAGGGATTCCCAATGCGTTTGTATATGCCGTGATCACGGTGCTGTCTTCTTACTTTTTTATTGCGGACAGCGATATGATTATGGAATCTTTAAAAGAGGTGGTTCCTCAGCCCGTCGTCCATTATGCGGCGCTTGTGAAAAAGAACCTGATGCGGGCTGTCGGCGGTTATTTTGCCGCGCAGTTTAAAATTATGATTGTGGTGGCTGTTATTCTGACCATAGGATTTCTGCTGATCGGTATTCATTACAGTGTGCTTTGGGCGATTTTGATCGCTTTGCTTGATTTTCTGCCGGTGTTCGGAACCGGGACGGTGCTGATTCCATGGGCTGTCATTGAATTTTTCAACCGACAGTTTTATATGGGTGTGGCTCTGCTGGTCCTCTACTTTGTCAGCCAGCTGGTCAGACAGTTGATTCAGCCGAAGATTGTGGGCGACAGTATGGGACTTCCGCCCCTGTTGACGCTGATTCTTCTGTATATCGGTTTTCGGCTGGGCGGCGTATCGGGAATGATTCTGGCTGTTCCTCTGGGGCTGATTCTGATTGAAATCTACAAGGCCGGCGTCTTTGACACGATGATCGAAGGCGTTCAGGAACTGATCAGGGAGGTCCGGAAATTTATGGGACAGGGACCGGGCGAAAGAGGATTGTAGCGGAACTAAATTAAAAGCGGAATTAGATTTGGAGGAGAAAAAATGAATCACTACACGAAGGAGGATGTTCTGCGTCTGGCAGAGGAAGAGGATGTGGAATTTATCCGGCTTCAGTTTACGGATCTTCAGGGAATGCTGAAAAATATCGCGATTACTTCCAGCCAGTTAGAAAAAGCGCTGGATAACAACTGTATGTTCGACGGTTCCAGCATCGAAGGCTTTGTCCGGATCGAGGAATCAGACATGTATCTCTATCCCCAGCCCGATACTTTTCAGATCTTCCCATGGAGGCCTCAGCAGGGTAAGGTGGCCCGGATGATCTGCGACGTTTACTGGCCGGACCGGACTCCCTTCGAAGGAGCGCCCCGGTATGTTTTAAAGAAAGTGGTGGAGAGCGCGAAAGACAAAGGATTTATCCTGAACGTGGGGATGGAGTGCGAGTTTTTCCTGTTCCATCTGGACGACCATGGAAATCCTACCACAGTGACTCATGAGCAGGCCGGCTTTTTTGATGTGAGTCCTTTGGACCAGGCGGAAAACGTGCGCAGGGATATTATGCTGAACCTGGAGGAGATGGGCTATGAGATTGAGACCTCCCATCATGAGATTGCCCCGGGGCAGCATGAAATTGACTTCCGGTATAACGACGCTTTATCCATGGCAGATGATCTGATCACCTTTAAGATGGCGGTGAAGACCATCGCCCAGGGTCACGGTCTTCATGCGACCTTTATGCCCAAGCCCCTGCAGGGGGTCAATGGTTCCGGTATGCATATCAATATGTCTCTTACGGACCTGGACGGAAAAAATCTGTTTGCCAGCGACAGCGATCCGGAAGGGCTGAGTCCCCAGGCTTACCACTTTATGGCAGGCATTCTGGAACATATTGACGGCATTACGGCAATTACCAATCCGCTGGTCAATTCCTACAAGCGGCTGGTATCAGGTTTCGACGCTCCGGTATATCATTCCTGGTCCTCCAGCAACCGCAGCCCGCTGATTCGGATTCCGGCCACCAGGGGAGAGCAGACACGGCTGGAACTGCGGTCTCCCGATCCTTCGGCAAATCCTTACCTGGCGCTGGCGGTCTGCCTGGCAGCCGGACTGGACGGCATGAAACGGCAGCTGGTTCCGCCTGCCAGCATCAACAAAAATATTTATCATATGACAGATGAGGAGCGGGATGCGGCGGGTATCCGGAAGCTGCCCTCGAATCTGGGCGCTGCCCTGGATGCTCTGGAACGGGATGAGCTGCTTCGCCGGGTGCTGGGCGATCATGCCATGAAAAGGTATGTGGCGGCAAAAAGGCAGGAGTGGAATGAATACTGCTCCCAGGTGGATGAGTGGGAAATCGGCCGCTATCTGAGGCGGTATTAGATGTTTCGGGCTGACAGTTATGCGGGATGTTTTCGCAGAACCGGGTACGAAGCGTTTCTGAGCGTATTTATATATTGTGACGGAAATAAGAGATTGCGTATGACAGTTCGGGGAGGTGAGCGGCCATAATCAATATTATCGTGGCCTTTCCCAGGGCGGAGGACGGAAGAAATATTAAAAATATACTGATGAGAAACGGCTGGCAGGTGGCGGCGGTCTGTACGACAGGGGCCCAGGCGCTGAATCATGCCGACAGTCTGAATGCCGGTATCGTTATAAGCGGCTATCGGATGCCGGATATGATTTATACGGAACTGTGCGCCAATCTGCCAAAACACTTTCAGCTTTTGCTGCTTGCCTCCCGTACCAGGTGGGAAGCCGGGCGGCAGGAGGGGCTGGTCTGTGTGGCCATGCCGCTGAAAGTGCACGAGCTTTTATCTACCGTTAAGATGATGGCGGAAGCGATCGAGCGGGAGCGGAGGAAGCAAAGGAGCAGGCCGCCCAGACGGAATCCGGAGGAGCAGGCTGTCATTCTGGAAGCAAAACAGATGCTGATGGAGCGCAGTCATATGACGGAAAACGAGGCATACCGCTATATTCAGAAATGCAGTATGGACAGCGGAAACGACATGGCCGAAACCGCAAGAATGATTATCAGTATTAAGAATATGGAGCAGGCGGCAAAACGAAAAACGGCGGAACTAAATTAGGAGGTATAACGGTGAAGTTTACAAAAATGCATGGAATCGGCAATGATTATGTATATGTGAATTGTTTTGAGGAGACGGTGCGGGATCCCTCCCGGGTGGCTGAGCTGGTCAGTAACCGGCATTTCGGCATCGGTTCCGACGGACTGATTCTGATCAAACCTTCTGATGCGGCTGATTTTTGTATGGAGATGTACAATGCGGACGGTTCTTTGGGCAGCATGTGCGGAAACGGGATTCGATGTGTGGCCAAATATGTATATGATCACGGCATGACTAATATGACCACAATTACGGTGGAGACCGGAGCAGGTATTAAGACGCTGGAACTGGCGGTACAGGAAGGGAAAGTAACTATGGTGACGGTGGATATGGGCGCGGCGGTTCTTACCTCCAATGGAGCAGCCGTCGATCTGTCTGCCTGTGACCGGGAGGCTTTGACCCGGGAGCAGATCTGGGAGCATATTACGGTGGGAGGAAAAGAATATGAGATGATCTGTATTTCTACGGGTAATCCTCACGCAGTGGTATTTGTGGAGGATACGGCCAGCTTTGCGGTGGAACAGATCGGTCCGTTGTTTGAAAATCATTCTCGTTTTCCCGATCGCACCAACACGGAATTTATCCAGGTGACGGAGCAGGGGCAGTTGATAATGAGAGTCTGGGAGAGAGGCTCCGGCGAGACCATGGCCTGCGGCACCGGGGCTACGGCCAGCGGGGCGGCGGCCATGCTGGCCGGATATGTAAAGCCGGAAGTTCAGGTGAAGCTGTCTGGCGGCAGCCTGCGCATCGCATGGGACCGTGAGACCGGGCATATGATGATGACCGGACCGGCCACCGAAGTGTTTACGGGAGAGATTGTGTTATAAAAAGATACATGTGAAAAAGATGTATGCTCAGATGAACTGAGCCGGATGACAGTGAGGGTACAGTATGATAGAATAGCATTGTGGAAAACTGTACGGAGACTGTTTTCCACAAGCAACAACGCAAATGATCAGAATAGAAATCTGCAGTGCCCGCAGCTGCGATACAAAACAGGAGGATTAAGAATCATGTTTAAGATTAATACAAATTATCAAAAGCTTCCGGGAAGCTATCTTTTTGCCACGGTTGGGAAAAAGGTGAGAGCTTATCAGGGAGAGCATCCCGAAAAGAAAGTGATCAGCCTGGGAATCGGCGATGTGACCCAGCCGCTTGCGCCCGCAATTATCGAAGAACTGCATAAGGCGGTTGATGAGATGGCATCAGCGGAGACTTTCAGGGGCTATGCGCCGGATCTGGGTTATGAGTTTTTGCGGACAGCTATCGCACAGGGAGATTTTGCCTCGAGAGGCTGTGATATTCAGCCGGATGAAATATTTGTGAGCGACGGCGCCAAATGCGACTGCGGCAATATTCAGGAACTGTTTTCCCTGGACAATAAGATTGCCGTCTGCGATCCTGTCTACCCGGTATATGTGGACTCCAATGTGATGGCCGGCCGTACAGGTATTTACGATGAGAAAAAAGGCACCTGGAGCGACGTTATTTACATGCCCTGTGTTGCGGAGAACAATTTTGCGCCGGAGCTTCCGAAGGAGACGCCGGATCTGATTTACCTTTGCTTTCCCAACAATCCTACCGGTTCGGTGATTACCAGAGAGCAGTTACAGGAATGGGTGGATTATGCAAACCGGACAGGGGCGGTGATTTTGTATGACGCCGCTTATGAGGCTTATATTTCTGAGGACAATGTGCCTCATTCCGTTTATGAGTGCCAGGGGGCCAGAAGCTGTGCCATCGAGTTTCGCAGCTTTTCCAAAAATGCCGGCTTTACAGGCGTGCGCCTGGGATACACAGTGATTCCCAAGGATTTGAAGTGCGAAGATGTAAGCCTTCATTCTATGTGGGCCAGGCGGCACGGAACCAAGTATAACGGTGCGCCTTACATCATTCAGAAAGCAGGAGCCGCAGTTTATACTGACGAGGGAAAGGCCCAGCTGAAACGGCAGATCGCTTATTATAAAGAAAACGCGAAAATTATTTATGACGGGCTGAAAGAGCTTGGCTATACGGTGTCGGGCGGCGTTAATTCGCCTTATGTCTGGTTAAAAATTCCGGGAACCATGACTTCATGGGAATTTTTTGATCGTCTTCTGGAAGAGGCCAACGTGGTGGGAACGCCGGGGTCCGGCTTTGGCCCCAGCGGCGAAGGGTATTTCCGGCTGACTGGCTTTGGAACAAGAGAAAATACGAAAGAAGCGGTTGCGCGGATAAAAAATCTTTAAAAAAGGAGAGAATAAGTATGACAAAAGTGGAGGTTATGCCGGGCGTATGCGGTTTGACTGCCCTGGTGACGGCGGAATCGGAGGACGGTATGGATGTGACAGTCAAAGTAGAGTCCAAATGCGGTGGTATTCAAAAGATGATGGAGGAAGTGGGAGAAGAGCTGGACGCTATGGAAATTTGTTTTCAGAAACCGGGGGCAGGGCCTCTTTATGAAGGGGCGGCGAAATATTGTCCCCATGCGGCCTGTCCGGTAACCGCAGGCATCATCAAGTGCGTCGAGACGGAATGCAAGATGGCGCTGCCAAAGGATGCGTCGATTCGGTTTATATAAATAAAGTTTGCTTAAACAGCGTTCGTATAAATAAGATACGCCCGGAGGCGTTCACTGTCCGGTGTCCGGCTTTGTAGAAAATCGGAACAGGATAAGCCTCCAGGCGTATTTTGTTACATCTGATTGTTTTGAAGCATATTAATGGCAGTAAAAAAGCTTTCTGGCATAGGAGCGGTGGCAGCCATATTTTCTGCCGTAGCCGTAACCGCTGACAGCGGGAAGGCTGCCGGAAGAAGAGTTGTCAGCGGCAGGCGAGTCGCTGACTGCGGGGTAACTGACAATGCAGGAACCGTCACAGTAACCGCCGGCATGGTGATATCCGCAGTAATAGCTGCCGTCATGGAGATGACGCCCGGCTTCAATACAGCCTTCGTAGGTGCAGACGGGATATGTGGTGCCGGGTGCAGACGAAGTGCCGGCCGCAGGGTAACCGCCGATACAGGAACCGTCACAGTAACCGCTTTCATGGTGGTATCCGCAGTAATAGCTGCCATCATGGAGATGGTGCTCGGTTATGGCGCAACCTTCAAAGTTACAAATCGGGTATGCGCCGGGGACTGCTGCCGTATCAGCGGCATCGGTTTCGGCGGAGAGATCAGAGTCTGCATTTGTGTCAGCGTTGCCGGCGGCGCCGGTATTATAATTGCTGTCAGGAACGGTCTGCATCGTCCGGTTTCCATGATGACCGCCGTGGTGTCCGTGCGCAAAAGCCGGAAATACGGACAGCGAAAATGTCATCACGACTGCCGCTCCGGTGAAGATCATTTTTTTTCTGAACATATGTCGATTCCTCCTGTTTATGTGTGCGTTGCTTTTAAGACTGTTTTTGTCTTCCGGAGTCCTTCGGACCCGATGCTTCTTAATTTGTATTCTAACATAAAAAAGAGTATTGTGCAATAAATAGTGCGGGAAAGATTGACGCACAGATCGACGCGTCAATATGATATGAATAAGAATCCTGCTTCGCAGGATTCTCCGCCTGCGGCGGGTCGCCCTGGCGACATTTTACCTTTCCGCCGCAGTGTGATCCTGCCCGGAGGGCTTTTTGTATCATAGGGAAGTTCGTCGAACTTTCCTATGATATTAAAAATAACGGCCGTTACCAAGTTATATTTCCCAGTAACAACCGTTATTATTTACGCTCTATCTGATTTTTACAGTGATACACACAAACATATCACCGCCTATTTCAGTTCCTCCAGCAGCTGCCCCACCGTCCGATGCAGCACCGGATGCATATAATAAGGCGCGATTTCATTCAGCGGAACCAGCACAAAATCCCTTTTATGCATCTCAATATGGGGAATCTGCAGCGTCGGCGTGCCCATCACCAGATCGTCATAAAAAATAATATCCAGATCCAGTGTCCTCGGTCCCCAGTGGATTTCCCTGACCCGGTTGGCCATCTGCTCGATCTGATGAAGGCGGTCCAGCAGTTCCTCCGGGGGCAGCAGCGTCCGCATCGTAAAGCAGCCGTTTAAAAAGTCATCCTGCTCCACCCCGCCGTAGGGAGCCGTGTTAATCCAGGCAGATACACGGTCCACCTGACATCCGGGCGTCCGCTTCAATTCCTCCACGCCCAGATTCAGATATCCTTCCCTGTCTCCCATATTGGAGCCGAGAGCGATACAGGCCGTATGCCAGCCCCTCTCGATCTCCACGGATACGGTATCCAGCGGAAGCCCTATGGGCGCCCACGGCTTTTTGATTTCCAGCCTGACCTTTTCAAGCCGGGGAATCTCCAAAAGCAATTTTTCCGCCAGCCGCTCCGCAACCGTTTCCAGCAGCTTAAACGTATGCTCCTCCATAAAAGCCTTTATCATATGGCTGACTTCGCCGTAATGAATAGATCTGGTCAGATCATCTGTCTTCCCGGCGCTGCGGGTTTCGGTGTACAGCACCGCCGAAACCAGAAATTTCTGTCCCAGTACATTCTCCTCCGGAAATACGCCGTGCTTCGCGAAAATTTCCAAATCCTTAATATATATCCTATCCACTTTTCCTCTTTCCTGACGCAGCCTTCCGCGTCATCCAGGCAGATTCGAACGTTTCCTTACGAATTTCCTCCGTCACCGTCCCAGAATCGCCTCCGTCATCTGAATCGCCCGCTTGTTTTCCTTCACATCATGAACCCGGACAAAAGCGCAGCCCTTCATAACGCCCAGCACGGTAGTCGCCAGCGTACCCTCCACCCGCTGGTCCGCGGGCAGGTCAAGGGCCAGTCCGATCACCGATTTTCTCGAGGTGGCCAGCAGCACCGGATAACCCAGCCGGCGGAGCACCTCCACATGGCGGATCGCCTCCAGGTTCATCTCATAGGTTTTTCCAAAACCCACGCCGGGGTCCAGAATAATCTTGTCCGGCTCTACCCCGGCCTTTCTCACCAAGTCGACGGAATATTTCAGTTCTTCCGCCAGATCCTCCAGGAAATTTTCGTACAATGCCTCGTCTTTATTGTGCATCAGACAGCAGACAGCTCCTGTTTTTGCCATCACGCCCGCCATATCCGGGTCTTTTTTCGCGCCCCAGACGTCATTGATCAGGTCCGCCCCGGCCTTTACGGCGGCTTCTGCCACGCAGGCCTTATAGGTATCCACGGAGATGGGCATGTCAAACCGGGAACGAACCGCCTCCACCATCGGAAGCACCCGGTCCATTTCCTCCTGTGCCGGTACCGGCGTATGGCCCGGTCTGGTGGATTCTCCGCCAATATCGATCAGGTCCGCGCCGTCTTTCTGCATTTCCTCCACATGTTTAAGCGCCCTGTCCGTCTCCGTCCATTTTCCTCCGTCGGAAAAGGAATCAGGGGTCACGTTCAGAATGCCCATGATATAGGTCCGGTTTTCCACGTCAAATTCTCTGTTGCCTATTTTCATTCGGTTTTCACCGCCCTTCTCTATCCCTTAATCTCCATATTTTTCTTTTCCGCCGGCCAGTCGCAAAGCTTTTCTGCCGGGCAGGCCAGGCAGAGGCGGCTCATTTTATCGGCCCTGTAAAGAAGCCAGTTCAAATCCCGCCGCTTCGTGATCTGCCGGTGACTGGCCACCGCCTCCAAAATCAGCTTCTGCTCATCTTCCCGATAACCGCAATCGGGCAATATCACAGCCCCCAGCCGGCGGCTACCCTCCTCATGGGAAACTCCGGACTGATATTCCATGGCCCTGCCGATATCATGGACCAGCGCCGCTGCGTAGACCACGGATTTATCATAGCCAAGCTCCAGCTCCAGGTTCATGATCCAGGCCAGGCGGGCCACATCCAGAAGATGCCCCGGTCCATGGCCGCAGAAGATCCGGTCCTGCTCCAGCTTTAAGATCTCCTGCATATTTTCCCGATACAGCGGATGGTTCCATACCCGGTTTACCCGTTCCATCTCTTCTCCATCCATGGTTTCATCACATACCTTCCGTCTTGATTTTTCCCTTCCGGGCCTGTCCGGTTATATTTCCGGCAGGTATTTTCAAACAGATACGCCGGAAAACCCAAATTATTTCTCATTTTTTACCGTATGGCATTTCAGTCCTTCACCATCTGCATAAACAGATTTTGCAGCTGGGCGTCTTCCTTAAACACACCTCTGGTGACAATCGTAACGGTCTTGCTGCCCGGCTTCTTGATTCCCCGCATGGTCATGCAGGTGTGCTCGCCCTCCACCATCACCATTACGCCCTGAGGGTTCAGATGTTCTTCCAGAGCATCCGCGATCTGAGCGGTCATCTTCTCCTGAATCTGGGGTCTTCTGGCATAGACGTCCACGGTTCTCGCCAGCTTGCTTAAGCCGGCTACCCTGCCGTTGGGAATATAAGCCACATGGGCCTTTCCATAAAAAGGAAGCAAATGATGCTCGCAGGTGGAATAGAAGGTGATATCCTTTTCCACCACCATCTCATTATTCTCCACCTGAAACTGCTTTTCCAGATGGACGCCGGCGTCCTGGTTCAAGCCCCCATAAATTTCCTCGCACATTCTCGCGATCCGGGCCGGGGTTTCCAGAAGCCCTTCCCGCTCCACATCCTCGCCGATTCCTTCCAGTAACATTCTGACGGCCGCTTCGATTTTGTTTTTGTCCATAAAAAAACAGACTCCTTTCTAAAAAAATCGATTACGAACCCTGCTTCGCAGGATTCCACGCCGCGCCCATATCGCGTTCAGCAGGAAAATTCCAGGCTTCACGCAATATCGTACACCGTACACGGTAAACGCGCCGCATCAGTATCCGGAGACTGCTTTTCACTATTTCATATAATCTTTTACTCTGCACAAAAGGCTTTATATCTTTAATGATATAAACGGGAAACGCTTGCGTTTTCAGGCCTTCTCGTGCCTCATAAAATACGAAAAACATCTCCATCTTGTAACAGAACACGTAACAAAACTATCCCTGTACAATATGAGATGTTCTCCTATATTGTTGCAATGGGTGCGAATTCCATATCGTAAGACTGATTCCTCTTTTCGTTTCGGCGACAACTCCCCATTCGCCAAACACTTCACGCATGGGATTCTATTTTGCGTATATTCTTAGGAGCATTATAGCATAGTGCCGAAAAAAAACAATATTTTTTTAAGAATTTGGCCAAAATATCCTGTATTAAATTTCATACAACCGCTTCCACCAGCACTTTGCCATCCAGGGCAATGCGGTTTACGCCTGTTTTTTTGTTTTTGTTGAAATTAAAGCTCACCATGTACCCCTTATTCAGATGATAATGGTCCAGATACTCCATAAGCTGCTTCTCTCCCCGCTCATGATACGCATTTCCACGCCATATTTTCATCTCAATTACCATCTGCTCCCCATGGTAATCCACGATCACATCCGTCCGTTCCATATTCCGGGTCCTGGATTCAATATAATATTTCCTGCGCCGTTGATAATCGGCCTGAGATATAATGGAATATACCATTTCCTTTAATTCCGGCAAATCGTATAATTTATTTGCCATAGATTCAAACAACGTATTTTTCTCTCCGAGCAGCAGCCTGTCCGCCTCCAAAAAGCCGCCGTAAGTCCACGCCGCCTTAAGGTCCGGAAAACCTTCGCTGCCCGCCACATCCTCATCGATTAATTTACATATTTTCGACACCAGAAAAGGATATCCCGACGTATGCTCATAGATCAGTTCCGCCATTCTCCCAATATCCATTCCGGTGGCGTGATCTTCCTCATAATCCTTTAACATACCGGCAATTTCCTCTGCCGAAAAGCTCATATCCACTTTAAACTCCATGGCAATATTCCATGGACTGTTCTGTTTATGACCCTCTTCCGGCCGAAATTTCCGTTTCAGATTTCTGATATCATACACGCCTGCCAGAATGACCGACCGGAATGTAGCTGTCTGATCTCTGTCGATATAATATCCTCTGAGCTGGGCCAGAAAATCAAGAAATACCTGGTTATTCGCCGCGCTGTCACCTCATCGATCATCAGAACCAGCGGCCTGTCAGACTCTTTGCAGATATCGCTCAGATACTGGAACAATTCTACAAGTTCCAGTTCTTCCCTGTCGCTCTGCGCGACCCTGCCAAGCATTTCCGCAGCCTGCGCCATTTTCTCTGGAATTTCCGCCTCCAGATTTTTTACGATGCGGACAAACGCTTTCGCGAACGCAACGGAAAATGTATGTTCACTCCGAAATTTTGCATAGCTCATCTGCATCTGAAAATCCATGCTGATCACATAATACTGATCTTTCAGATATTCCCTCAGTCTGCGCAGGGTGGTCGTCTTGCCATATTGGCGGGCGCGGTTAATAGCAAAATACGCGCCCTGGTCCACATACCCTTTAATCTGATCCAGCCGGGAACGAATGTCAACCATATAATGAAATTCCGGCTTACAGTCTGCAGTCACATTAAATACTCTGCCCATATCTCATCCGTTCCTTTCCCGTCCTTTTGCCAGACCACACGATTCCTGTCCTGTAAAGTATACCATAACTGTCCCCAAAACAAAACCCAAAATTCTCCTGACACATTGCCAGTCGATATCCCCCATGGTATAATAAAAAACAGTGATAGCCAAATATACATACACAAAAGAACGGAGGATCACATGTATCACAGAGAATTTCACGGAGAAAAGTTTTTTCAGCTGGGATTCGGCCTTATGCGCCTTCCCGTCATCGACCAGGACCAGTCTAAAGTTGACTATGACAGGGTAGAGGAAATGTTCCTCTATGCTTACGAAAACGGCGTCAACTATTACGACACCGCCTATCCCTATCACAATGGCCACTCGGAGATGACGCTGGGGAAGATTCTTGAGAACAATCGTCTGCGGGACAAAGTGAATATCGCCACTAAGCTGTTCACATTAGGGATGGAACGCCCTGATTATAATCCCAGAGCCATGTTCGAGGAGCAGCTCTCCCGGCTGAAAACGGATCACATCGACTTTTACCTGATTCATGGACTGCACGGCGATCAGTGGGAAACGCTGAAAAACAAATTTGACATTCTTCCTTTCCTGGACAAGCTGCGCAGGGATGGAACCATCCGCCATATCGGTTTTTCCTTCCACGACGAATATCCGGTTTTCAAAAGAATTATCGACGACTACGACTGGGAATTCGCCCAGATTCAATACAATTATCTGGACAACCAGATTCAGGCCGGGGAGGCCGGACTGGAATATGCACGCAGCAAAGGGATTCCGCTGAATATTATGGAGCCGTTAAAGGGCGGCAATCTGATCTTCCCCGACTATCCGGAAATCGATGCCATCAAAGCCCGCCACGGCCTGGAACGCATGTCAAACGCCGAGCTGGGCCTGCGCTATGTATTTGACAAATCCGGCCTTCTGGTGGTTTTAAGCGGCATGAGCACGCTGGAACAGGTAAAGGAAAACATCGCCATCGCCAATCGCTGCGGGCAGGGCTGCTTTACGGCTGCGGAACAGGCCTGTGTGGAAGAAATCCGGGCATTTCTGGAAAAGATTGAGAACATCCAGTGCACGGGCTGCCGTTATTGCTGTGAGGGATGCCCTAAGAATATTCAGATTCCTGCTGCGTTCAGCCTCTACAACAGCGGAAAAAAATACAATAACCGTGAGGCCCAGATGCGGATCTACGAGCGTTCCTGCTCCAATCTGGCAGACTGCGTGGAATGCGGACAGTGCGTGGAAGCCTGCCCCCAGCATCTGGAGATTCCCGAACTGCTGAAAGAAGTCAGAAATTATTTCGGAAACGAATAACACGAATAGAGGCTCTTTCGAGCTTAGCGCAGTAGCGCACACCGTGAACGCGCCGCTTTCAAGCGCCAATTTTCTCTGCGTTTACGTGTTTATTTACCCAATCTCACAAAGGAGAACAGAAACAATGGAAACAAAACTGACAAGAACCGACGCCCTGACCCTTCTGCGAAAATACAACAAGGAGTCTTTCCATGTACTCCACGCCCTGACTGTGGAAGGCGCGATGCGGTATTGCGCGAAAGAGCTGGGCTATGAAAATGAAATGGATTTCTGGGGCCTGTGCGGCCTGCTCCACGACGTGGATTTTGAGATGTATCCGGAGCAGCACTGTAAAAAAGCCCCGGAGCTGTTAAGGGAAATCGACGCGGAGGACGAAGTAATCCATGCTGTCTGCTCCCATGGCTACGGCCCCTGCTCCGATGTCGAGCCGGTTCATGAAATGGAGAAAGTATTATTCGCAGTCGACGAGCTGACCGGCCTGATCGGCGCGGCGGCAAAAATGCGCCCTTCCAAAAGCGTGATGGACATGGAGCTGTCCAGCCTGAAGAAAAAATTTAAAGACAAGCGGTTCGCCGCCGGCTGCTCCCGGGAAACCATCCGTCTGGGAGCCGAACAGCTGGGATGGAGCCTGGACGAACTTCTGGAACGGTCCATTCTCGCCATGCGAAGCTGCGAGGAAACGGTAAATCAGGAAATGGAGAAGCTGTCATCCTGAGCAAATCATTTTCCCACATTCCCTCGTTCCATAGCCCGGAACATTCGTAGCAGCACAATCACCGCCGCAATCGCCAGTATCAGTTCCGCGGTAAACTGGGCGTAAGCCAGTCCGTAAAGGGGCATCAGCCAGTTGAGGATATACAGCGCCGGAATCTCCAGAATAATCTTCCGCATAACGGCGAATACCAGCGCCTTTTTTCCCATGCCAGTGGCCTGAAATACGCCCACGGCCTGGAAATCGATGCACAAAAAAGGCAGAGACAGGCACATGCCCCGCAGCAGACGGGTGCCGTAGCCGATAATGGTTTCGTTTTTCATAAAGGCGGCGATCAGAGTTCCGGCGCCGATATAATAGACAACGCCCATGGCCGTCAGAAAGCCCACCGCTATTTTCAGCGAGAATCCCAGCGTATCCTTCATCCTTTTATGATTTCCGCTGGAATAATTATAACTGATCAGCGGCATAATTCCCTGGGAAATCCCCATCGCCACATACATGGGAACCATATTGATTTTCTGGGAAATTCCCATGGCGGCCACCGCGTCGGCGCCGAAGGATGAGGTGAAATTGTTCAGGATCGTCATTCCGGTTACATTCAGAAGATTCTGGATGCAGGCCGGGACGCCTACGCCGCACACCCCTGCCACAATTTTTCCCGACAGGCTGATCTCCTTTGGATGAATGCAGACATAGGTATTGCCCTTCTTCACTGCCAGGAGAATCAGAAAATAGGCGCAGGCCACGCAGTTTGACAGAAAAGTGGCCAGACCGGCTCCTGCCGCTCCCAGATCAAGCCCCCAGGGCAGGATAAAAATGGGGTCCAGCACAATATTCAGCAGACAGCCGCTCATGGTTCCGACGCTGGCATGAAGCGCTGATCCTTCCGCCCGCACCAGATAGGCCAGCACCACATTCAGGATCGCCGGCGCGGCGCCCCAGCTGACTGTCCATTTCATATAGGCAGAGGTAGCCTCGATCGTCCGGGCATCCGCGCCCAGAATCCCAAGCAGCGGCTGTTTAAACACCGTACACAAAACGGCAAACAGCACGCCGCACAGCAGGGAGCAGTAAAAACCAAAGGCCGAGCTTTTCCTGACCGTGTCAAAATCCTTCCTGCCCAGCGCCCGGCTCATCATGCTGGAGCTTCCCACGCCGAACAGGTTATTGACCGCGTTAAAGGCCAGCAGCACCGGGGCCGCCAGCGTCACGGCGGCATTCTCCACAGGGTCGTTGATCATACCCACAAAATAGGTATCCGCCAGATTATAAATCACCATCACCAGAGAGCTGATTATGGTGGGTACCGCCAGCTGCGCCACCGCCCGGGGCACGGGCGTCTGCTCAAACAGGGCTATCTTTTTCTGATCTTCCACGTTTTATCTGTCCTTCTTTCCGTTTCAAAATCAGCGCACCGCCGTTTCCATGCGGAAGCGCTCCCGTCCCGCTATTATAACACCCCTTACAGACAATTTCCATCCGAAAATTTTTGCTCTGTTTTCCTTCTGTTTTCCTCACCGGCTTTCTATGTCAGAATCTTCCCGCGTTTTTGACGTCGAATTTCCGCGTCAGATTTCCCCTGCGTTTTCCACACCGACTTTCCATAACGCAGTTTTCAGAACAACAGACCGGTTCTCAAAACCACATACATCAGAATTCCGATCAATACAAACGCCAGCACCAGGTCCGCAAGCAGGGTCAGAAAAATATTCATTCCTCTGGACAGTCCAAACCGTTTCAGCCCCCGCTGGATTTTTTTCAGCAGGAAAGTCAGCAGAGAAATTACCGCCATATACCCTGCGATATATACGACCATCCCCAGGTCGCTGCCCGCCAGCATACTGCCCAGCCAGTAGATCATCAGGATCAGCAGCGCCGTCAGCGCGACCTTATTGAAGCCCCGGTAGAAAGAAGCCCTGGCGCAGCCACCTCCCCGTTCCACCTGCTCTTTGGACTTTCGATACCAGAAATAGTAGCCGCCCAGATTCACGCCGCTCATCATCAGCAGCAAAAGGGCGTCCAGAACGCCCACCAGATAGGTGGAGCGCAGAGTCGCGCCCGCATAGGACGGAGGCGACAGCAGATTGCTTCCCTGCATAATCAGCAGCATCACGCCGATCACCGCCAGCAAGATCGACGATGGCAGATAATTTTTCCGCATCGACCTGTGGATCGTGGTAAGCCGCAGTTTCTCGTCCGTTTCAAGGGGCAGAGGCGACGGCTGCTCCGTGGCGTAAATCTGCATCTGAAACCAGTCCGCCACTTTTGTCCATCCCGCTTCCTCACAGTAAGTTTCCAGCTCCCGCTGGCCTTTGGTGGGGCCTGCGTTAAATTCCGACGCCTCCGGCACATAAGTCACCGCATAGGTCACAGCCCTGGGTTCGCCTTTCCTGAACTTCCACAGCATCGCCCCGATTTTATCCAGATACCAGCCCTGGGCCGCCAGAGCGGACAGACGGTCTTCCACGCCGGCAAAATCGTATAAAAGATACTCCCAAAAATAATATTTTACGTTCTTCATTTCTCTCCTCCATGATTATTCCGCAACGACCCTGCCGGGATTTTTATGAGCACCCAAAGTCATCATTCTTCCATCACCCGTTTATAATCCTCTGTCATCTGACACAGCCGCTCATATTCTTTCCGCAGAGCCTGACAGCCCTTTGTGGTCAGCAAATAGCTTCTTCTGCGCCCTTCCACTCTGGTTTCCCGGATCATTCCCGCGGCGGAAAACTGGTCCAGCAGATTATACAGCGTTCCCGGACCTACGCTGACCCGGCCGCCCGTCATCTCCTCCACCCGCCGCATCATATCCATGCCGCAGCACTCCGTGCGCAGACAGAGAAGAATATAAAACATCTGTTCTGTCAGCGTCTGAAACTTTTCCCTGGGCATACGGTCCACCTCCCGCTTTTCGTATAATTATCGAATATCGTTACACTGTTGTAAGTTCAGTATAATATCGAATATCGCTAATGTCAATATCTATTTATCGAAACCAAGACGGATCGCCCTGAAAAAGCAGGGACATTTCATACCGCTCTCCCGGCATTTCACATCAAACCTATTTGCATCCGCGTCACGGAATGCTACAATTAATCCAGGCAAACACGACAGCGATACGTTTCGCCGGATATCGCGCAATCAGAAGATATCTGGTCGCCCCGCCACATTCACATTCGTTAATCAATCACGTTTCAAGGAGGTATCGTTTATGAACATGTATGGAATTCAAAATAATCCCTGCAGCCAGTCCCTTTCCCTTCGAGCGCAGGAAAGACGCATGAAGGCCCAGGAGGAAAAACAGGCACGGGAAATGGAACTGGCAAAGCTGGCTTCGGAAGCTGACAAGGAAGCAAAGCAGGCTTTAAACCCAAAAACCGTACCGAAGCAGCGGCCCGTCGATCAGGACCGGTATGAACCAGGCGCCAGACCAGACGAATCGGCAAATCCCGACAAATTCGCCAAGCCAGACGCACCGGCTAAATCCGCTGTTCCGGAAAGATCTGACAAACCGGAAAAAGCCGGCGGGCCGGAAAAAGACGATCAGCCGAAAAAGGCATCCAAATCGGGCAAAAAGGCAAAAACCGAGCGCTGCGTCGGCAATACGGATAAGGTAGACCGGGAAATCGAAAAGCTGAAAAAGAAAAAAGAACAGCTGGAACAGCAAATCAATGCCTGCAAAGATCCGTCAAAAGCCGAAAAACTGGCAAAAGAACTGGCTCAGGTGGAAAATGAACTGAAACAAAAAGACAATGAAGGATACCGCCGCAGCCACACCGTTTTTTCATCTTAATAAGCAGAGACAGCGGATGACGGCCATCCGTCCCAATCCGGAGACCACCGCTTTTACGGCGGGCGGTCTCCTTCCATTTTTTTCCTTCGTCCATTATGTTAGGAAACAATGGACAGAGGCCGGAAAAAGCATTATAATGGGCTTCAGATTCCCACCCATTTCACAGATGAGAAGGAGCCCGGCACAGCATGATTTTAAAAAGCATCCGAACCAGTCAGATCAGGTCCCTGTTTTTCCCTTTCGTTTTACTGCTGACCGCCCTGTGGCTCAGTTCTCTTCTCCCATGGAAGGCGTTTTTATTTCCTCAAATGCTGAATCCCCTTTTACCCATCGTTTTTACGCCCGGGGAACAGCGCTTTTATCAGATTGTCCCGGAACAGCTTTACTATACGGGCTGCGACTCCTTGTCCAAAGGGCAGGTAAACGGCCACTATTACTATTCCATGACGGCGGAACACTGCCAGTTTTATCTGCTGCCGCGGCAAAAAGAAGAACCGGTGCCCACACTGGAGCATGTCAGGCTGAAAGGTACCTTAAAGGAACAGCAGGAGCTCCTTTACCAGATAACTGATTCCATGGCAAAGGACCTGGCATGGTCGCAAAGGAAAATCCTGGAGTTCACGAATCCTTATATTCTGGATACGGTTTCCGAATCCTGTCTGCTGAACCGAATTTTGTTCCTGCTGCTGCCCTTTTGCATTCTGGTCTCCTGTGCAGGCCTTCTGCGCCTGTTCTTTTACATTGGCTTCCCCGGGCTGCATCCCGCGCTGCGGCGTATCCGCCGGGAAACCAAAAAACCTTATATCCTGATGGATATGGAAGATGAATTATCCAACGGGCGGACAGGCTGTATGCAGTCTCTGTACCTGACGGAGCATTACCTGATCAGCCTGGCCGACGGCAATCTTTTATTTCAGCCGCTGACAACGATCTGCTGGGTATATACCCATAAATACTTTCCCGGCCCCTTGAGACGATACCATCGGGGACGGCTGTATATTACCTGGTGGAACCGGTCCGGGAGACATTTTGATATCCCGCTGCCTCTGGAAAGCGACGGCGAAGCGCTCATAGACGAAATCGGAGAACGCTGTCCGGATATCCTGCTGCACTATAACCAGCAAAACAGACAGGCCGCGGAAAAAATTTTGAAAAAAAAGATTTCATATGTATAGACCTGAATTTCCGGGACATACTATAAATAATCCATCAGACATAAAGTACACGGACCCCCTCCGATGTATCTGATGGATTCACCAAGCATCATTACCAAAGAAAAAAGAAATACTTATCCTCCCCTTTAATAAGGTCCCCCTGCTGTGAGTGACGCGGCAGGGGGGCTTTTTTATATCATAGGAAAGTTCAACGAACTTCCCTATG
>CAJTTU010000009.1:0-8748 GCA_910579325.1 uncultured Lachnospiraceae bacterium
AAACCACTTATTCGGATTATTCAAATTTTGAGTACGTTTTAATCTGTTATATAACCAAACCTTAAATTTCCATATCATTCTTATATAGCCCAAATCACGAAAGCGCGTAAAATAATAATCATAATAAAAGGATTTACTCAATTTTTTCACTGCTTTTTTCAGTTCTTCAGGTGTTTTTACTAATCGGACGCCAGCACTTCCCGATCCAGATGATGACTTTACTACATACGGAAAATCTCTATATTTGAAAACATCCAAATCATCATATCTTCCTATAATTTCTGACTTCAGATTCTTTACTTTTTTATTTCTAAATTGATTCCTCATCATCTCTTGAAAACATTTATTTCCATGTGCTCTAAAATATTCAAATCCAGGAATCAGAACTGCTCCGTCTAAATATAACTTCAATAATATATCCTCAATGTATCCTTTATAAAACAATCCCCTCTCTTCAGTTGAACCATAAACAATATACCAGCCTTGATACTTTTTTCTCAAATCTAACTGGTCAAAGGTTTCATGCTCTACTTCAAATTCACACTGTAACTTTTCCATTATTTTCACAATATCAACCTGGTTAAGAAAGTGTGTTTTTTGTGTTCCATCAAATTTACTTGTAAAATAATTATTTTTATCTGTCAATAATAGTAATTTCTTTTTCTCACCCATTCTCACTGTTTCATATCCCATACATTCTTTTCTGTCCATTTCCTCTTTCTGTCTTCGTCTCAACACTGAAAATATACGCCATTGTCCAAATCCCAATCATTAGCGTCCTGTGACGCAATGCGGTTCCCGTAGCTGCAGTTCCCCATGCGAAAATCATTACAAATAAAACACAACACAACAAACCCGCAGCCACATAGCCCTTCACATTTTTTTTCCACATGTTCCAACATATCCTTATTGTGATGAAAAAGAAAGGTAGCGAATCGCATAAAAAAGCCATGAAATCACCCATTCCTCTCATATCCTGAGGAAGAGGCGAAAAAACGAAATAAAACATCCTTATGATGGTAAACGGCAGGAACTGACTCCAATATTGGCAGTCCATATCCATTAAATATTGCGAGCCTGATTCCTCAAACCCTCTATGCGTGATTGCATAAAGAGAGAAATCACGGATATAACTTAACAAAAAATCGTCCATTCCCGTATAATAAACAAATATTCCTCCTAGTAATAGCAACATTAAGGACTTAACACACTTCCGAAAATTTATAATTATTTTTTGTCGTTTTCTATCCCATACTGCCATCATAAATAAGTATGCAACCCACAGTACAATCGAAGCTGTATGAAGTATTGTTGGAGGTATCACCAATAAAAAGGCCAGGCCTAAATCCGTTTTTTTTCCCAATAACATCCAACGCACAAAAAAATAAAAAGAATACGTATCAAGAAAGATCATTATACTTTCTCTCAACAATATGCTACTGAGAAAAATATAATTGGCCCAAAAAGCCATAATCACATAAACAATTACTCTCTTTTTCTCCGGAACTTCAAACAGGTCACAAGTTTTTATAACCAACACTGTTGTCAAAAACCAACATAACACATTAATGTATTGAACGATAAACCTGTTCTGTCCAAATATTTCAAAAAACCAGCGAAGAACATAAGGATAATAAGTATAAAATCTGTCATAGTCGCCTTGATAGTAGCGGCTTGCGACTTTATAAAACCCTTCTGTATCCGCCCCGCTGTGCAAAATAGTTATAAAATCCCGCCCATGCAGATCTAGTAACAAGCATGCCAGGCGAATTCCATAACCTGCCATCAAAATCCAAAATAACAAGTCCGATTTGCATTTCCGTCCAAAGTACAGCGTGATATAAAGGCTTCCTATACCAAGAATCAGGATGCTGATAATCTCTGGATTCCTGTCTGATATTCCTAAAAATGTACAGAAAAAGCATAACAAAAGGAGTGCCATCAAACATGTACTATCAAAAACAATATGCATATTATATCTTATATGCATTCCCGCATCTCCTTTCACTAAATCTTAAGGCTCCACCACATCTCAAAAACACCTGCGGCCTTTCGACTTCTTTTTAGCTACATAAGAAAGATAATTACCCCACTGCCGGTATATTTTTTCTGGTTTTAGATCCGTGACCAATTTTACCGCATTTTTTCCTATTTTCTTAGCCAACATCTGATCTGACAAGACATAAGACATGGCCTTCCCTAACTGGTCACTGTCTCCAGGCCTTACCAACAACCCATTATATCCGTTTTTGATTAAAGAACGAGGCCCTCCGCCAAGGCAGTCTGTCGCGATAACCGGCAAACCAAGCGCCATTGCCTCCATCAGTGCATTTGGCAGACCTTCATAATCAGAAGACATCACGAATAAGCTGCTTTGATAAATCCGATCAAAAATATCGTCCTTTTGACCAGCAAGTATAACCCGGTTTTGAAGGCCTTTTAACTTTATATATGTCTCCAGTTCATTTCTTAAATGGCCTTCTCCATAAATAATCAGGCGATGCTCCGGAAACTTTTTGTGTATACTAAAAAATGCGTCAATTAATAAAGGATAATTTTTTTGTTCCGCCAATCTCCCTACCGCAACAATCTCTTTCTTCCGCTCTCCTTCAAATGATTCTCTCACTGCTTCTCTATTAACCGGGTTTGGTATTATCACAGACTTTTTACGGACCGCTAAAGGAAAATAATTTTTTACCGTCTCTGTCTGCATAATAAATCCGTCTGCTTTTCTATACAGCAATCGCATCATAATCTTGTAGGGCAAAAAACCGTATTCTACTTCCGGTGCGCAACGTTCCGAAACAATCATCGGCACCTTGTATTTTCTTTTTAAACTCAAAGCTAGAAAAGATGGTTCGGGAAGCATGTTCAACATCACATCCATTTCCAGATTTTCTAAGATTCTTTTCAGCCTTCTTCTTCTTTTTATAAAACGTTTAATTTGATTTTGCGTTTCATCGCCTATTTTTTCATCTAGGCATATGTGACGTATCCTTTGATCTAAAGGATACTGCGGACGCGCTTTGATACAGGTTATTATGGTAATCTGATGCTCTTGTGTCAGATACTCATTACATAAATTTGTAATAACCCGTTCAGCACCACCCTTATTTAATGATATAATAAATATGACAATTTTCATTCTCTTCCTCAGCGATAAACCGCTTCACATCCCCCCGCCCAAACACCTCTCATACCACTTCTCAAACACATACAAACACCATATCTCGCATTTTCTGTTCACCTTCCCCGAAAAATGCTCCGCAAGAATCTCCGCCACATATGCCCCGTTAAAAATCCCCTGCCGGTCCAGCCGTTCTTCGCTCAGCAGATCCATCAGCTCCTCCTTCATCTCATTGCGATACCAATGGTCAAGAGGAACGCCGAATCCCATCTTTGGAAGCTTATCAAAGCCTTTGGGAAGCAGACTGCCGCAAGCTTCCTTGAGTATCTTCTTTTTGTTCCTGCCCTGCAGCTTATATTCCAGCGGAATGCTGCAGGCAAAGTCAATGATTTTTGACGACAGCATCGGCGCGCGGGTTTCCAGCGAATGACACATGGCCATCCGGTCCACCTTTGTGAGCATGTCACCCTCAAGCACCATCTTGATGTCCATATACTGGGTTCTGGCAAGGCTTTCTTTCAGCGGAGCCGCTTCAAAATATCCGCCGGCCAGCTCTGCGGGAACCCTGCTTCTGTATTCCGGAACGAACAGCTTTTGCAGCTCCTCGTCTTTAAAGGCCAGCTGCATCAGCCGTCTTCTTCTCGTAAAATCATCCATATAGGCGTTGCGGATGACCTTGTTGGCCTTTCTGCTGATCACCGTCTTATCCGGCAGACGGCCTGCCAGACCCTCGATCATCTTTCTGCCCGTTGCGGGGATCCTTAAATATCTGTCCAGATAATAATCTACCGCATATTTGTCATATCCGAGAAACATCTCGTCCCCGGCGTCTCCCGTCAGAACCACTTTTACATACCGGGAGGCAAATTCGGATACCAGATATACGGGCAGCGCGGAAGAATCCGCGAAAGGCTCGTCAAAATGTCCGATCACCTTCTCCGCAATGCCTGCCGATTCCTTATAGCTTAAAATATGCTCATAATGCTTCGTGCCCAGGTATTCCGCGACCCGTTTGGCGTTGCCGCTCTCGTCATATTCCTTTTCCTCAAACCCAATCGTAAAGGTGCTGACCGGCCTGTCCGAATTTCTGGCCATCAGCGCGCTGACGACTCCCGAATCGACCCCTCCGCTTAAAAATGCGCCATAAGGCACATCGCAGTCCATCCGTTTTTTAACGGAGTCATTTAACAGCCTTCTCAGTTCCGCCTTTGCGTCCTCATATGACAGACACGCATACTGTTCCTTTACGGTAACGTCCCAATACTGTCTGTCCTGCACACTGCCGTCCGGTCCAATACACAGATAATGCCCTGCCCTTAACTTTCGCACGTCTTTAAAAATCGTATACGGCGACGGAATATACGTATACGTAAAGAAAAGATTCAGCGCGTCCCGATCCAGCTCTCTGCCGATCAGACCCGTGGCCATCAGACTGCGAAGCTCCGAACCATAACACATCCAGCCGTTGCCATAAGCGTAATATAACGGCTTTTCGCCCGCCTTATCCCGCGCCACATATAGCCTGTCCTTCCGGCTGTCATACAAAGAGACGGCAAACATCCCGTCCAGCTTACGAAAAGAGGAGGGACCAAGTTCTTCATACAGATGGACGATCACCTCCGTGTCGCTGTCCGTCCGGAACAGATGCCCCTGTTCCTCCAGCTGCCTGCGAAGGGATCTGTGGTTATAGATCTCCCCGTTGAATACCACCGCTACGCTGCCGTCCTCATTACAGATGGGCTGGTTCCCGGACTTTAAATCGACGATCGAGAGCCTGCGCATTCCCATGGAGAACCAGCTGCCGTCATATATGCCTTCCGCATCCGGTCCCCTGTATATGATCTTTTCATTCATCTCATGCACAAGGGCGTGACGGCGCTCCTCTGTGTGCGACTGTTTAAAATCCAGAAATCCGTTTATTCCACACATAAATTCTTTTTATGATAATCTCCTGTTCTTTCTGTTCACAGCCTTTTTCCATATCAACCATATCACAAATTCGCCCTGTACCAGTCGATCGCCGCTTTGATGCCGCGTTCAAATGACCATTCGGGCTCGTATCCCAGCTTTTCCTTCGCTTTGCCGATATCCGCGTTGGAATGTTTAATGTCTCCCGCCCGTTCCGGTCCGAAATTCGGCTCCGGACGCCGGCCCCCTTCATCTGTAACGCCAAGGGCATCGGCCAGTCCGTAATAAATGTCCAGCAGGAACTCCCGGCCTCCGTATGCGATGTTATACGCCTCTCCGGCCGCCTCATGATCCGCCAGGCAGGCTTTCAGGTTCGCCTCGATCACGTTTTCGATATAGGTGAAATCCCGGCTCTGTTTCCCGTCGCCGTTGATCGTGGGAATTTCTCCGTCAAGCAACTGTTTGATAAACTTCGGAATCACCGCCGCATAGGCTCCGTTGGGATCCTGCCTGCGTCCAAACACGTTAAAATAGCGGAGTCCATAAGTGTCCAGTCCGTAATGTCTCGTATACTGCTTTGCCCACTCTTCATCCGCCCGCTTCGTCACCGCGTAGGGCGACAGCAAATTTCCCTCGCGCCCCTCCGTCTTGGGCAGCACAGGCTCGTCGCCATACACGCTGGAACTGCTGGCGTAAACAAACTTCTTTACGCCGTTCTGCCTGGCGGCCTCCAGCATGTTGAGCGTCCCCGTAATATTGTTCGCGCAGTAAAAAAGAGGCATCTCGATGCTTCTCGGAACCGACCCCCATGCCGCCTGGTGAAGCACGTAGTCCGCGCCCTCGCAGGCGGCCATGCAGGTCTGCAAATCTTTGATATCGCCTTCTATAAACTGATAATCGGGCCTGTCCGTAAAAAGCTCGACATTTTCCCGTTTTCCCGTGGACAGATCGTCCAGACATCTGACCCGATACCCCATGGCCAGAATCGCCTCGCACAGATTGGAGCCTATAAAACCCGCTCCGCCTGTCACAAGAAATGTACTGTCTTTGGGAAAAACCAGATTTTTATATCCCATATGCTCTCCTGTTATTATGATTTTCCGGTTTACAGACGCCAGTAACTGTAACCCCGGCCAAGCATCTCCTTTTTATCGAGAATGCCTTTGACCTCCACAATCACCTTTTTCTCATTTTCACGGGATTTAAACATTCCGTCTATTTTCTCCGGCGTCAAAGCTGTGAATACCTGATGAGAAACGGCGATCAGTACGGCGTCCATCTCTTTCACTTCCGACAGGCCGGCAAGCTCCACGCCATACAGCCCCTTCGCCTCTTTCGCGTCGGCGACCGGGTCCACGATCATCGGACGGATTCCATACTCCTCCAGCTCTCGTACGATATCGATCACCTTCGTGTTCCTCGTATCCGGACAGTTCTCCTTGAACGTAAAGCCCAGAATCGCCACCTGCGCCCGTTTTACCGGTATATCGGCCCTGATCAGGCTTTTAACCAGATTTTCCGCCACATACTTTCCCATGTCGTCATTGATACGGCGGCCGCTTAAAATCACCTGGCTGTGATAGCCCAGCTGCTCCGCTTTATAGGTCAGATAATAGGGGTCCACGCCGATGCAGTGGCCGCCCACAAGCCCCGGCGTAAAGTTCAGGAAATTCCACTTTGTTCCCGCCGCCGCCAGCACGGCTTTCGTATCGATCCCCATCCGGTTGAAAATGACGGACAGCTCGTTCATAAACGCGATATTGATATCCCGCTGGCTGTTCTCGATCACCTTGGCCGCCTCCGCCACCTTTATACTCTCAGCCCTGTACACGCCGGCCTCTACCACCAGCTCGTAGGTCCTGGCGATCTCCTCCAGAGTTTCCTCATCCATTCCCGACACAATCTTCGTGATCGTTTCCAGCCGGTGTACTTTATCGCCGGGATTAATCCGCTCCGGGGAATAACCGATCTTAAAATCTCTGCCGCATACCAGGCCGCTTTCCTTTTCCAGAATCGGGACGCAGATCTCCTCCGTGACGCCGGGATAAACTGTCGACTCAAATACCACGACGGACCCCTTCATAAGGTTTCTTCCAAGAATCCGGCTGGCCCCTTCCACCGGAGTCAGATCCGGCGTATGATCCGGATTCACCGGAGTGGGGACAGCCACAATATGGAACCGGGCCTCCTTAAGCCTTGTCTCGTCGTCGGTGAAATCCACCGACGTTGCGGCGATCACGTCGTCGCCCACCTCGTTGGTCGGATCGATACCCGACCGGTACAGAGCGATCTTTTCTTTGTTTAAATCAAAACCGATTACCTCCGCCTTTCTGGCGAATGCCACGGCAATCGGCATTCCCACGTAGCCCAGACCTACCAGACTGATTTTTTCTTCCCTGTTGATAATCCGATCATATAAACTCATGACTTTCCCTTTCGTGACGCCTGCTCTATTTCCTGCATATATGCCTCGATAACGATCCGGCGGTCAAATTGCCCTTCTATTTTCTTTCTTCCCCGAATGCCCATTTCCCTTTTTTCCCCGTAAGGCAGGGCCAGGAATCGTTCTGCGGCCTCCGTCAGGCTCTCCGCGCTTCCGGCCTCGAACCCGTAACCCGTAACCCCCTCGTCAAAGGTTTCCTGACAACCCGGAACCTTCGAAGCCAGAACCGGTCTGCCGCAGGCCGCCGCCTCCAGAAGCACGTTTGACAGCCCCTCATGATAAGAGGGCATGATCACCGCATGACAGGTTTTCATAGCGGAGTGAACATCCTCTTGATATCCCAGATATCTGACGATTCCTTTTTTCTCCAGCCCGTCGACCCGTTCCCGGTACTCTTCCTCGTCATAATCGCCTGCCAGATCGAAACAGACATACGAATATTTTTGTTTCAGGCGTTCCGCGCAAAGAAGCAGTTCCCCGATTCCTTTATCCTTCATAATCCGGCCCACAAACAAAAAACGGATCTCCCCCGTTTCGGCGGGGTATTCCTCATAGCAATGCTCCTGAAGGTTCACGCCCGAGCCGGGAATCAGACGGCTTTTTTTAACGAGCCGGTTTGTTATAAAAAGCTTTAAATTTTCTTCATTCTGAAAAAACACCTGCGAGGCGCTTCGCAAACCGGCCTTATACAAGATCAAAAGAATTTCTGACAGAATCCCCCTGCCTTCGATCGCGGTCCCAAGCCCCGTGACGTTCCCGATATATTTCACACGACAGAGTCTGCAGAGAAAGCCTCCGTAAATATTGGGCTTGATCGTATAAGTCAGAACCACGTCCGGCCTGATCCTTTTTAACAGGTATAAATATTTCCGCAAAAGCCGCAGATCTTTAAACGGATTCATCCCGCGCCGGTCCACCGGGGTTTTACAGAAAACGCACCCCGTTTTTTTCAGCGCCGGAACATGGATCCCGTCCGGCAGGGAAAGGAACACCCTGTCTCCCTTTTCAACCAGCGCCTGAAGCAGCTCTTTTCGAAATTTATACAGCCCCAGATCGCTGTTCGTCAAAACTAATATTTTCATAATTTTTCCGTCCCGGAAATTTCCCCGGCGATCGACGCAAGAATCTCACGGTCGATCAGCGTATACTTCTTCCCATTCACTTCGATAAACGCCCCGTCATAGGGAGGGAACCAGAATGCCCTGATCTTCGAATCGAGAATATCTTTGTCCTTCTCAAAATCAATCCGTTTCATTTCATTCATCCTGTC
>CAJTTU010000009.1:8764-69314 GCA_910579325.1 uncultured Lachnospiraceae bacterium
GGAGATATATACGCCGGCCTTCTTATCCTGCGGTACGCATGGCAGCTTCTCTGTTCTTCCATTCTGCAGAACATCCAATATAACGCTTTTATATAAATCCATCTGGATGCTCTGAGTTTTCTTTTCGAGAGTAACCGCCGTCTCGGTTCTGTAGTCGAAGTCAAACCTGTAAACCCGGATAATCGCGCCCGTATCGATCGACTCATCCACATAATGAGCCGTCGCCCCCCACTGGGGAAGCTGTTTGAGAATCGCCATATTATACCCGGCCGTTCCGCGCCAGTCCGGAAGAATCGCCGGATGGAAGTTGATACAGCCCAGCGGCGGCGCGTCGAGCAGAGCGCCTTTGATTCTCCGGCCATACAGATATGACACCGCCAAATCGATCCCGCCTCCGGAAACCAGCCGCCCGGCTTCTTCCATATCCGTCACGGGAATACCCCTTTTTCTTGCGGCGTCGGCCACCGGAAATCCGTCTTCGCCCGGTTCCGTACATACGGCGGCCACCTCTATTCCCTGATCCATGCTCCATTGCAGCATACGCGCGCCATAGGTCTTTCTGCCCATGAATATCATCTTTAAACTATTCATCATCGTTCCCCGTAAAATACTCCACAGTTGTCGACGCTTCGGAATGAATGCCTTCCCGCCGCAATACTGTCTTTACCGTTCGCAATACAATCCGCAGATCTCCCAGAAATGTAATATGGTCCACATATTCCACGTCATCCTCGAATTTTTCCTTCCAGGATAAGGCGTTTCTCCCCGACACCTGCGCATATCCGGTAAGTCCCGGTCTAACTTCATGACGTCTGGCCTGCCGTTCGTTATACAACTCCAGATATTGTGTCAGCAATGGCCTTGGCCCCACGAGGGCCATGTCGCCTCTGATGATATTAATCAGCTCCGGCAGCTCGTCAAGAGATGTGCTTCTCAGCTTTTTCCCGAAATCCGTAAGTCGCTCCTCGTCAGAGAGCAGCTTTCCGTCCCGGTCTTTCGCATCCGTCATGCTCCGGAACTTATACAGCCTGAAAATCTTTCCGTCCTTCCCCGGTCTGTCCTGTGTAAACAAAACCGGCGAGCCCAGCTTCACTCTGACCAGCAGAGCCGTAACCGCCAGCACCGGCGCCGCAACCGCCAGCGCCGCCCCGCTCAGCACCATATCCAGCGGTCTCTTAATCGCCGCTTCATAGGGTCCATAGGGCACATGGCCCTTTTCTTTTCTCGCTTTTTCCTGCTTCTTTTTTGTTATATGATAAATTTCCGCTCCCGCGACGGCCCCTATGGCAGCCGAACAGACAAGCTTTTCGACTTTTTTCATCCGATTCGTTTTCTCCGCTTTACCCGAAACACCTTCTCACGATTTCTATCACTGTCTCCTGCTGTTCTTCTGTCATCTTATTATCGCTTGGCAGACAGAGCCCTCTTCTGAAGATATCCGCGCCTGCATCCGCTGTTTCGCTTTCCTTAATATAAGCGTTGCTCTTCGCCCTGCCGCTTCCCTCAGCTGTGACAAATCCGTGATTTCTGTAGAAAGGCTGCATATGCATGGGTTTCCAAATAGGCCGCCCTTCTGCGTTAAAGCTTCCCAGCGCCTCTAATATCTCGTCAGGACAGGACTTTCCCTTTTCACTTCTGTAAAAAAATTCCCTCTCCGACCTTACGCTTTCGCACATGGCCTCCTGATCGATCAGCAGGCAGCTCAGCCAGAAATTCGGCTCGCTGCAGGATGCGTCAAAAGGATTCATTCTTACGGGAAGATCTTTAAACGCTTCTTTATATCGCCGGTAAATTCTTTTCTTCTGTTCGATATGCTCCGCAAGATATCCGAACTGTCCTCTCACAATTCCGGCGATCACATTGCTCATACGGTAATTATATCCCAATTCCTCATGTTGATACCAGGACGCCGCCTCCCTGCTCTGAGTGCTCCATTTCCGCACCCTGTTCGCATCCTCCTCCGAATGACACAGCAGCATCCCGCCGGAGGAGCCTGTGATAATCTTATTTCCGTTAAAACTGATCACGCTGTAATCGCCGAAGGTTCCTGTCTGTCTTCCGCGGTACGCCGCCCCCAGGGACTCCGCCGCATCCTCGATCAGCAGCGCCCCGTGCCCATCGCAGATTTGTCGAAGCTCATCCGCCTTTCCCGGCGTTCCGTAAAGATGAGCGACAACCACCAGCTTTACATCCGGATAAAGCCGGAAAGCCTGTTCCAGAGCCTCCGGCGACATATTCCAGGTATCATACTCCGTATCGATGAACACCGGCTCTCCGCCCTCGTAGACGACCGGATTCACCGTGGCGTCAAAGGTCATATCCGAACAGAATACCCGCCGGCCATAGAGACTGCCGCCTTTTCCCAGCCCGTCAGGCGTGGATAACCCGCTGCTGCTGCCATACAGCTTCTCCGCCGCCAGCTTCACCGCCAGATGGATCGCCGCCGTACCGCTGCTTAAAGCTACGCCCCACGGAATGCCTATGAAGCCGCTGATCATTCTCTCCAGCTCGTTGATATTTTCACCGACCGTGCTCATCCAGTTCGTCTCATAGGCTTCGGTCATATACCGAAGCTCCCCGCCATGCATCGTAGGCGAAGAAAGCCATATCTTATTTTCAAATGGTTCAATTCCCTTGAATCTTGCATCCTGTTTTAAATCCATCGCTCTGTTTTCCTTTTGACATGAAAACAACCGGTTTTCTTTCACAAACCGGCTGTTAAAAACCTGATTTTCACCTGCAGACATAGCTTCGCCATCCCCGCAACGTCTTTCAACATCCCGAAGTCATTTCCGCGCGCAGTTTCATCATCCCCATGATATTTTCATATCCGGAGGCGCCCCGCCGCAAAGTCCTGCGGCCCTGCGCCCACTATCTCCCCATCCCCGCCCGTGCAGCCTTCAAACTCTCACAGGCAGTTCAGGTTCCTCTTTCTTTCCCGGGATTTTTCCCTGCAGGCGCATAGCCTTCCACGCCACGCCTCTGCTCTTCCTGACATTTCACATGGCATTTATTTTACTTCCATCTCATTTAATTGTCAACAATATAATCCGATTTCCCATAATGAACCTGTTTTCGGGCGTTGCTTTTTCTCTTAATTCCTTATTCCTCATTTACCAGCCATTTATCATCGATCACCAGACAATGCAGCGACTGATAATGTTCCGGATATTTTTCATAGTCCGCCAGCCGTTCCTGTCCGATTTCCGTCTCGCTGTCCTCCCCGGAAAGCCGGAAGTAATACAGATTGGGCAGCTCCGTCAGAAAACTGCTGTCAAACCTGCCAAAGTGCTGAATATTCAGGCTTTCCAGACCAGTGCATTTCGACAGACTGTCAAAAAATTTCCGCTCATAGGAAACCTGCTCATGATAATCCACATCCGGCATCATCTCCGGCGGGAAGGTAGTGGGGTCCTCGTCGGTAAAGCCAAGCGCATGGAGGTGGGTAAACATGCTGATCTCAAGCTCCAGCGATTTTAACCGGGGCAGTTTTGCAAGCCATTCCGTTTCTTTTAACGGCTCTGACGAAGCGATGGAAAGCTCCTCCAGACTGGTACAGTCTGCCAGCTCCTCATAATCCGAGATCGTTCCGGTCTCAAGGGCCAGAGAACGCAGGTTCGGCAGCTGAGACAGATCTCTGGCCGTCGTCAGATTAAAGTCGGCCAGATCATATTCGCCGCCGGGCTCCAGACCGTTCACGGACACCTTATCCCTGCCGGGAACAGGGTGCTCGGTCAGGGTAACCTCCGTAATCCAGGCCACGTCGCCGGCCTTAAGCGGCCGATTTTCCAGTTCCTCCCATTCTTCCTTTGACAGATCAAAGTGGTAGCGGACCATCCGCCTTAACAGATCCTCCCATTCCTCAGAGACAATAACCAGCTCATAGTCCTCCCCGGTCAGCTCTGCTTCTTCCTCCGTCCCATATATTCCATAAAGGGATGCCGCCATGGCAAAAGGATTGTGAAGCTTCTCCCAGTCCCAGGCTTCAGCTCCTGTGTAGGGCCGGTATTTGAGACTGTTAAAGTTCTTCTCCCCTCCCAGTTCGGTAAACGAAGCCGCCATATAACGGGTAATCTCCTCAATCGGGCATCTGAGTCCCTCATCCTCTCCATCCTCCGGCAGCGGACAACAGCCGATAAACTCTGCCGTATAGGTACCGCTGTCCACATAGGCCACCGCAAAAGCCGTCTGTTCCTCCTCCGTCTCGATCCTGAACGTATAGAAAAACAGCTCCGCCCCGTCATCCCGGATATAATTCGAAAACACAGGCTCGTCAAACCGGATTCCCGCCGTACTCTCCGCCGTCCGGTCCATACAGCTTCTGATCTGTTCGGTCAGCTTCTGATACTGCTCCCGGTCGTATCCCGGAAAGGGAAAAACCGCCGACGCGGAATCTGTGATATGCCCATATACCTTTGCCTCCTGGCACTGGGACCAGTAAACCTCCAGACAGGGTTCCCACTCCGGATATCCGAAATGCCAGTCGCCAGGAAGATCATAGGAGCAGGCAAGCGAACTGAAACCGCCCTGGGAAAATTCCTGTTTTCTGACATACCAGATCTGCGGCACGGAAAGCTCCATACCGGGCAATAAAACCGAACTTCCCTCCAATAGACCCGGATGCTGTCTGGCCAGGACCTTCCAGACCGTTCCCGTCCGGTAAAATTCCCGGGACAGTCCCCACAGCGTATCCCCGGCCTGTACCTGATACAGGGTTTCCCCCGGCGTCAGCAGCCGCATATAATTCTCCGGGTCCGCCCCTTCCGGGATCTCCGAAAGCAGCGGATAACTCTGCTGCCTGTTCTCCAGCCTGATCAGCTGCTCCGCAAGCTGCGCTTCCCGGTCCTCCTCTGCCCCGGCGTCATCCTCCGCCTGTGAAGCCGCCCCGCCTCCATGGCCAAACCAGGAGAACAGGCCCCCGCCCGATTTCCCCGCCATATAAATATCCGGATACAGCATCATCAGCACCAGCGCCAGAAAAGAGTATACGCGGATTCCTCTCTTTTTCCGAAAAACTGACATCACTTCACTCCCCTTCTCCTCATATACTGGCAGAGCCATACCCGAAGCCGCCTCCCGGCCCTGTCTGATGTAAAACCCGTCTGAAACCTGCTTCTATCATACCATTATTTTCCGCGTCTTTTTTTACATTTTTCTTTCGATTGTTTGTCATCCTGTTTACGGCTTTGAAACGGACAGACTTCACCTTTCGAAGCACGGCGCAAAAATGTCCGGCTGCCATACATCTACGGCATGCCGGACATTTTTCTGTTTCATCTCTGCTCTGTTACAGCTCGATCAGCACAAAAATATCATAAATCGCACGAATCGCCGCCTCGAAATCCTGATTGGCCACGCCGATAATAATATTCAGCTCGCTGGAGCCCTGATCGATCATCTTCACGTTAATGCGGGCATGGGCCAGGGCGGAAAAGATTCTGCCCACGGTTCCCCTTGTGCCCCGCATACCTCTTCCCACCACGGCGATCAGAGCCAGATCCGCTTCCAGATCGATGGAATCCGGCTGAGCCAGCCTGTGGATATCCGAAATCACCGACTGCTCCTTCTCCTCAAATTCCGTCTGATGAACAAACACGGTAAACGTATCGATGCCGGAGGGCACATGCTCAAAGGAAATTCCGTTCCGCTCAAAAGCTTCCAGCACTTTTCTCCCAAACCCGATCTCCGAATTCATCATGGCTTTTTCGATATTAATGGCCACAAAGCCTTTCTTTCCCGCAATTCCCGTAATGGTATACTTCGGCTTATGGCAGGTGCTCTCCACGATCATCGTGCCCGGATCCTCCGGACAGTTGGTATTCTTGATATTAATCGGGATCCCCTGCTGCCTGACCGGGAAAATCGCGTCCTCATGCAGAACGGTGGCGCCCATGTAGGACAGCTCCCTTAACTCCCGGTACGTAATGGTGGTGATACTCTGAGGATTCTGAATAATATGGGGATCCGCCACCAGAAATCCCGACACATCCGTCCAGTTTTCATACAGGCGGGCATGGAGCGCCTTCGCCACGATGGAACCGGTAATATCGGAACCGCCCCTGGAAAATGTATGAATAGAGCCGTCCGGCCTGGAACCATAGAACCCGGGAATAACCGCGCTCTCCTCCTGTCTCAGTCGCGCGGAGAGAACCTTGTGGGTTTTGTCCGCGTCAAATTCTCCGTTCTCATCAAAAAAGATTACTTCCGCAGCGTCGATAAAAGTAAAGCCCAAATAAGCCGCCATTACAAGACCGTTTAAATACTCTCCCCTGGAAGCCGCATAGTCCGCTCCGGCATGCTCCCGCATATTTTTCCCGATCAGGGCAAATTCCTGGTCGAGAGACAGATCTAACTCCAGCCCGTCGATAATCTCCTGATAGCGATCTTTAATCTGTTCAAGGATCAGCCCGATGTCCTCTCCCTGTTCCGCAGTGTAATAACAGGTATATAAAAGATCCGTAACCTTCGTATCGTCGGCAAATCTTTTTCCGGGGGCGGAGGGCACGATATACTTGCGGTCCTGATCCGCGTGGATAATCTCGCCCACCTTTTTAAACTGCTCTGCACTGGCCAAAGAGCTTCCGCCAAACTTTGCAACCTTTTTCATAATCTCATTTTCCTCCAGCCTGTTAATTTCATGATATTGGAAATTTTTTTATGTAAATCTTCCTTAATACAAACTTCTCTTATCTAACATACACTAATTTTCAGGAATATCAAGTATTTTTTTCGGGAATGAAAATAAAAGGATTTCCCCTCTCCCCGGCCGTCTTTAATTTTCTTTACAAATACACAGGGAAATGTTATACTTTTTGACAATAAGACACGGCCTGACCCGTATGGCTGTAAACTACCTGAAAATACGAGGAGGATAACCGTATGGCACATTTGGACAACGCAAAACAAATTTCGGCGGACGAGGCGCTGAAAAAACTGAAACAGGGAAATGACGCCTATCTGAGCGCCTCGGTAAACGGCGGCGATATTTCTCCTGCCCTTCGAAAGGATACCGCGGAAAATGGCCAGCATCCCTACGCCATTATCATTACCTGCTCCGACTCCCGGGTGATTCCGGAAAGTATCTTTTCAGCGGGAATCGGCGAACTGTTCGTGATCCGTGTAGCGGGAAATATCATGGGAGACCATCAGCTTGGCAGTATCGAATATGCGGCGGAGCATCTCGGCTGTCCTCTGGCTGTCGTCCTGGGCCATACCCGCTGCGGCGCTGTCGGCGCGGCCATAGAAGGAGGCGCGGAAGGCTTTATCGAAACCATTACCCGGGAAATCAAGGCGGCCATCGGAGAGGAAACCGACGGATACAAAGCCAGCTGCCTGAACACCCGCCATAATGTGGAACGGATTCAAAACAGCCTCCGCATACCGGGCCTGAAAACCGTAGGCGCTGTTTACCACATCGAGGACGGACGTGTAGAATTTCTCAAATAAATATGGAACCTGAAAAATGAAAAAGCTTTCATACTATTTAACCGACAGACAGACAAAAACTTATCTGTTCTGCCTTTTCACGGCGGCTGTACTGATCACTCTGTTCAGCCGCTCCTCTTTTTTATATCCCTTTAATAACTGGGCCGACACCAATATCTATATGACCATAGGCCGGGAAATGCTGAAAGGAGCCGTGCCATACCGGGATCTGTTCGATCACAAGGGCGTTTTATGGTATCTCCTTTATATGGCCGCCAATCTGATCAGTCAGGACACCTTTTTCGGACTGTATCTGATTGAAATTTTCTCCTTCAGCATATTTCTTTTTTACTCATGGAAATTACTGGATATGTTTTGTCCCCCTCTTTATGCGGCGGCGGTCCTGCCCTTACTGGGCTCTCTGATCGCCGTGTCGGACGCTTTCGGTATGGGCGGGAGCGCGGAGGAAATCCATCTTTCTCTTGCGGCGGCAGGACTTTATTACCTGATCCGTCTGATCCGTGATGCGGATTCCGAACCTTCGGGCGGCGGTCCCGTTATTTCCCGCCCGGTGCTGTATATTAACGGCATTTTCGCCGGCTGCGTTCTCTGGAGCAAGTATTCTCTGCTGGGATTCTGGTTTGCGTGGATGGCCTCCATATTTTTCCTTATGGTTTTCCGAAAGGAATGGAAACAGGGCCTGATCAGCTGTATGGTATTTTTACTGGGAATGACCACAGTTTCCATACCGTGCCTGTTCTATCTGCTGTACACAGGCTCCTTTTCTGATTTCCTGAACACTTACATTATTATAAATCTGCGGTATGCCGGCGGAGCGGAACGTCGAAGCATAACTGAACAGCTGCAAAATTCCCTGCATTACTTCTTTATGATGTTTGGGTGGAATAAAATTCCGGGGACACTGACCATGACCGGTCTCGCCGCTGTCACAGTCTTTCCCCCGTATTCCGGAACTCCGGCAAAGCGGCTGATTCTCCCCGCTCTGTTTTTGTGCTCGGTAAGTGTGGAATTTATGGGAAAGGTGTCTCATTTTTACTATTTTATGACTGTGGCGCCATTTCTGGTTCTGTTTTTTCTCGCCGCCGGCGTCTTGATATCAAAACTGCGGTTTCCGGCCGGCCCGTCTGCCAGAAAAATTTTTCAGGCTTCTGTCTGTCTCTGTCTGCTTGCCGCAGGCTGTATCTATGGATGGCACAGAAGTCCGAATGTCCCTTATATGAAATATAAGAAAGAGGAACTGACTCAGTACCAGGCTGCCGCTATCATAGATCAGCAGGAGCATCCCACGCTGATGTACTATCGCAACCTGCTGGATACCGGTATTCTTATGGCCTCTGAAAATGCAAGGCCGTGGGGAAAATATTATTTCATGCCAAATATTGCTTATGAAACCTGGCCTGTCATCCGCGATGCACAGGAGGAGGGGATCCGGAACCGGGAAGCGGACTTTGTATTTACTTACCAGTATGGCACGGAATCCCTGCGGAGAAATTATCACCTAGTCAGATATTTTCCCGCCAGTGAAAAGGACCACGGCGATTCCTATCTGCTGATGCAGGCTAACCCCTATGATCTTTTTACCGAATGCAGGCTGGAATTCCGGGAAGACGGCGGCTTTTCCTGTTCAACAGGCGAAATTACATGGACCGATCAGGGAGATGAAAACGCCTGGGTGCTTATAGGAACGCTAAAACAGCCGGTTCTTGCGGAAAACGTAACGGTCATCGCTCCTGACGGCAGAACGCCGGACATTTATCTGTATGTATCGGAGGACGGGGAAAACTGGATTTCGGAAAAGATACGGACGGAATTTGATGAATTGACACTGAATTTTAAACCGGAAAATATTCGGTATGTAAAACTGATCGCGGCCAGAAACCAGGCCATAAACGGCCTGTGGCAGCTGATGGTATATGAGCCCGCTGGGGCAGGACGACAGCCGGTCGGGGGGGAACCGTAACGGCCGTATATACACCTGCCCCGGCGAACAGATTAAAGGTTTCTTCTGGCGTTAGCAGCTATATATATCTGCCGGAGCTTCACTTTTATCATACATATACATTCAGAATGTCTCCATCTATATATTGAAGCTCCCAATGACTGAACTCTTTCTGTTCCCGTCGTTTTCTGCCTGCACCCGGCGTCACTCCTGTCGCGCTGCTGCGCAGGCATATTCTGCTCACCTGCTTGTCAGATGCCAGTTTGTGCAGTTCTTCCACCGAAATAATCCGGCCATTCCACCATACCCGTTGTAATTTCCTTAGTACTTTCATAGATCTTTCTCCACTTTCTATATATTTCACCCGAAGATCCCCCCTGATTTTCAGGCAATATATTAAACGGTGAAATTCTGAAAATATTACAGAAAATTTTACTTTTGCCAAATAATTTTGTGCTATTCATCCAGTTTGCCGGCGCATTTCAGCCCATACGCAGGCCCGGCTTCCAACACCGCCCGCTTGACAGCCTCGGATATCACGCGGGCCGCCAGCGTTCCCGCCACATTGATATCGGCCTGAACCTCCCCTGCGGACACGGCATAAATGGTATCTCCGTCCGCCGTCGTATGAACCGGACGAATGCTGCGGGCATAGCCGTTATGGGCCATCCCGGCAATTTTGGTCAGCTGGGTTTTGGTAAAAGCGGCGTTGGTAATCACCGCGCCGATGGTAGTGTTTGCATGGGCCTGCAAAGCCAGCTGCTCCTGCATGGCATACATGGTTTCCTCACTGTCCAGAAAACTGCCGGTTCCGGGATCGTACAGTCCGGCCAGCTTCCGGTTCGTCTGATAATCATAGACGTCTCCCAGCGCGTTGACCGCAACCACTGCGCCCATTTTCAGATCGCCCACGGCTGCGGCATAGATTCCCAGACCGGAATTCATCATGCCGGCAGACCCCAGAAGCTTTCCTACCGTAGCGCCGGTTCCGGCGCCCACATTCCCCTGAGCCGGCATGTTTTTCTCCGCGTTTTTGCAGGCCTCATACGCCATCTCCTGATCAGGATGGGCGTCAGCCACAAGCTGCAGGTCGAAGATACAGGCTTCGCAGACGATGGGCACCACAATATCCCCTACCGGGAAGCCGATATTCCGCTCTGCCAGATACCGCATCACGCCCCCGGCCGCATCCAGACCAAAGGCGCTGCCGCCGCTCAACAAAATTGCGTGAACGCCGTCATTGGCAGCCAGCGGGTTCAGAAGGGCCGATTCTCTGGAGGCCGGACCGCCGCCCCGCACATCCACGCCTGCAGGCGCGCCCCTTTCGCATAAAATTACCGTACAGCCCGTAGCCTGCTCAATATTCTGAGCATGGCCGATTTTTACGGCTTCAATTTCCGTGATACTGATTTCTCTCAACATAACCTCTCACCTCTGTTTACCGTTTACGCTGCAGTCCTTCCAGTCCCTCTACAGAATCCGCTCCAGCACTCCCAGAATAAACAGGTGCGCCGGATAAAAGAAGTAAAACAGCCATTTCATCCCCTTATGCCCGCCCAGCGTTCCGTCATAGCACAGCAGCAACGGGATCGCCAGGAAAATGCCTGCCTGGCATAATTGCAGCCACCACATGGCCGGCTGCATCAGAGCCATCGCTCTGATAAAATAGGCTACCTCAATTGCGCCCGCAATTGAAAAAGCCAGAAACTGCTTTTTCGGGTTTCCTCTGTACACGGCAAAATAGTAGGGCCATAAAACGCCCAGCACCGGCCAGTCGCCGATCACGGAAAGAAAACAGAGAATTACCACCAGAGTGATTTTCACCGCCCGGGGCCAGTTGGTCCGCAGACGTACCGTGATTGCCAGAAGTCCCAGAAACAGAGTGTAAATCATCCCCATCCCCGCAAAGCTCAGATACCCGCCGCTTTCAAAAAAGCTGAATGCCGCCGCGGAAATCAAAGCAAACGCGCCCATACGGAGAATATACTTTTTCAGATTTCTGGTATAGAAAAATCCTTCCGCCAGAAAATAGCACATAATCGGCGCTGTCAGCCTGCCGATCACGTGAAGCGCCTGCCCCTGTATCGTATTCAGCGGTACAAAGGCCCAGGCGATATGATCGATCAGCATTGCGATGATCGCCAGCATTTTCAGCTGGTAGGCATTCAGCGCAAAGGGGTTTCCCGACATGTTTTCCATAGCTTCCTCCTTCTCATATACATCTGCTCACAAAGTCCTCCGGCGTCTGTGCCGCCGCCCGGTAATAACAGACGCCGTAAAATCCGCCTCAAAACTCTACCGGTATCCAGTATGGATTGCGAAATGTAAAATCATTCCGGTCAAGCGTCAGATTTACGCTGTAATACGGATCGCCGCTCTCCAGAATCCCTCTCCACCGTTCCCGGAACAGCCGCATCTCTCCGTGAAAACGCTCCAGCTTCTCCGGCGTATTTTCCAGCCCCCGGGATTTGGATTCATAGTGATATGCCTGAGCACAGGGCTCATATACCACCAGCCAGCCCTTTTCTCTCACTTTCAGACAAAAATCCACGTCGTTGAAAGCCACGGCCAGCTCCTCCGTCATGCCGCCCACAGCCATATACGCATCCTTCTTCACCATCATGCAGGCCGCCGTCACCGCGCTGAGATCCTGGGTGGCCACCGCTCTGGCCATGTAGCCCCACTCGCTGCGGGGAAGCCCCACGAAAGCATGTCCGGCCACGCCGCCCAGGCCGACGATCACGCCGGCGTGCTGGATCGTATCGTCTCCATAGTAAAGCCGGGCTCCAGCAATGCCCACATCCGGCCGCATGCACTGCCCCAGCAGCTCCTCCACACAGACCCCGTCGATCATCTCGATATCATTATTCAAAAGCAACAGATAATCTCCCTTTGCGCAGGAAGCTCCGAAATTATTAGTGGCCGGATAATTAAAACCTCTTTCATCCTTCCACTCCACCACCCGGAAGTTTTCCAGTTCCCTTTTCTTCCGTTCATAATACGCAAAGGTTTCCGGATCCTCGCTGTTATTTTCCACAATAATCAATTCCAGATTTTTGTAAGAGGATTTTTCCAGCAGCGAACTGATACACAGCTCCAGATCTGATCTGTGGTCCTTGTTCGGAATAATCACCGATACCAGCGGATCAAAAGGCCGTTTATAAACCGTATGATACATCCCCGGCTTGACCCCGTGGGAAACGACGGCCCGGATGCCTTTCCTGCGGTAATGCTCCTCCACCGCCCGCAGCCCCGCGTCAAAAGCATAGGTCTTGCTCTCCGGATTCCGGGAGGTGGAGCCGCGGTGGCACCGCCAATGATATAATATTTTCGGAATATGGCAGATTTTCCCGGCCTCTTCCGTGCAGCGAAAAATCAGGTCATAGTCCTGGGCGCCGTCATACTCCGGGCGCATCCCGCCCACAGTACGAAGCAGGCCTGTCCTCACTGCAAACAGGTGACAGATATAATTCATCGTCCGCAGCAGATCAGGATTAAAATCCGGCTTGAAATGGGGCTCGTAAAACTTCTTTCCTCTCTCGTCCACCTTGTCCTCATCGGAATAGATTACGTCAGCCTCCGGACAGCGATTCACACATTTCACGATTTCATACAGGGCGTCCGGCGACAGCAGATCATCGTGATCCAGCAGGATTACATAATCTCCTTTTGCCATCTCAAACGCCGCGTTGGTATTTCCGGCGATGCCCCGGTTCTTTCCCAGATTCACATAGCAGACCCGCGCGTCCTGTCCCGCAAACCGGAGTGCTGTTTCCTCAAGCTCCCGGTTTCCGCTGCCGTCCGCCAGACAAAGCTGCCATTTCCCATAGGTTTGTTCCTGCACAGACCTTATCATCTCCCGGAAATACCGCTCCGGCGTCCGGTACAGCGGCACCGCGATGCTGATCAGCGGCTCTTTGGAGAACTGCGCCTTTCTCTGCCGTTCCAGATCTCTTAACGTGGGCAGCGCTCCCTTTCTCCACTGCTGAAAACCCACTTCCTCCAGCCGGAAAAATTTCATATAAATTTTTTTCAGGCATTTTTTGAAGCCGTTCTTCCGGCAATAATCCACCGTTTTCGCCAACAGGCTTTTCGGCTTACGTTCCTCCTGTATTTCCATATGTTCCTCTCTCCCGACTCATCGATCCCATCACGCGAAAACGAAAAATCCTGTTATCCTTCCCCGGAGCCCTTTCGATCTTTCTCATTCTTCCTCATAATCGATCGAACAGTCCGGCGCGGTCAGCGTCAGATTCGGATTATAATAAGGATCGCCCTGCTCCATATACATCGGCCACCGCTCTGTTAAAAGCGCCTTTTCCCGCTCAAACCGCTCCGCTTTTTCCGGCGTCGTCTCATACCCTCTGGATTTCGACTCATAGTGGGTAAGCTCCACCCGGGGATTCCAGACCACCAGAAAGCCCTGCTCTCTTACTTTCAGACAGAAGTCCACATCATTATATGCCACCTGAAACACCTCCGAAAACCCGGAAACAGCGTCAAACACCGTTTTTTTCGTCATCATGCAGGCGGCTGTTACCGCGCTGTAATTCTGCTGTACAACCGCCCTGGCATCCCTCCCCGGATCAAATCCCTCCAGTCCGCAGAGCACATGACCGCACACGCCGGCCAGCTTCATCACCACGCCCGCATGCTGCACGGTTCCGTCGGCATAATAAAGCTTCGCCCCCACGACTCCCACCTCGGGCCGCTGACAGTTTCCCAGCATTCCCTCGATCCAGTCAGGCGCGATGACCTCGGTGTCATTATTTAAAAAGATCAGATATTCCCCTTTCGCGTGGGAAACGCCGAAATTATTGACAGCCGCGAAATTAAATTTCCCCTTCCATTGTACCACGCGCACCCCGTCGTCCTCAAGCTGCCTGTAATAGCGCCGGATTTCTCCTGTCTCGCTGTTATTCTCCAGTATGATAATCTCATAATTCCGGTAAGTGGATTTCTCCCTGATCGAGCGAATACAGGCGCAAAGGGTTTCCTTTTCATCCTTATTCGGAATCAGGATCGATACCAGCGGTTCTCCCTTCACCGGATAGGTCACATGGTAATACCCCGGATGCTCCCGGTTCAGCTCTACCGTTCCCTCCGTATCCATCCGTTTCAGATGCGCCTTAAGCGCCCGTTTTCCCGCCTCAAAACAATACAGCTTGCTCTCCGGATTCTCCGCCGTGGAAGCCGGATGGCTCCGCCAGTGGTACAAAATCCTGGGCAAATGCACAATCTCCCCGGCCTGCTCCGTACATTTCAGAATAAAATCATAGTCCTGGGAGCCGTCGTATTCGGAAGACAATCCCCCGACCCTTTCGGCCAGCCTGCGGCGGACCAGGAAAAAATGACAGATATAGTTGTTGGAACGCAGCAGATCCGGGCTGAAATCCGGTTTCAGATGCGGCTCAAAATGCATCTGCAGATCCATTGTCACCTTATCTTCATCCGTATAGACCACATCCGCTTCCGGATGTTCATTGATCGCCCGGACCACTTCATACAGAGCGGAGGGTTCCAGCACATCGTCATGGTCCAGCAGACCCACCCACTCTCCTCTGGCCATGGAAAGGGCCGCGTTGGTATTTCCGGCGATCCCCCGGTTCTCATCCAGAATCTGATACCGGATTCTTTTGTCCCGTTCTCCAAACTCCTGTAAAATCCCTTCGGTCTCTTTCCATCCGCCGCTGCCGTCCGCCAGACACAGCTCCCAGTTTTCATAACTCTGGGACTGCACCGATTCGATCATCTCCCGCAGATACTCCTGCGGCGTTCTGTAAACGGGCACCACAATACTGATCAGAGGCCCCCCGTCAAGAGGCGGCATATCGGTCAGACGGTGTCGGCAGAGCCATTTCTCATATTTGTTTTCTTCTGTCTCGTAGCGGGACTCCCACTGCTTTTTCACCGCCGGCAGACCTTCCTTCACCAGACAGCGCAGATCATTTTTCACCATCCGGAAATCTGTCATCCGTACCATCTTTTTCAGACTGACGAAACGACGGCTTTGCTCCTGTAAAAGTTCTTTCGGATACACCGCCGTTCTGATACGGCTGTGCCCGTCAGTGATGACAAATATATATTTTTTCCCGATGTCACAGGAAAACTTCAGATCAAAACCACAGGCCCGGCCACGGTCATCGCCCAGCACGCTGATGCTGGCATCCGGCCTGTCCAGAATCCGGACCGCCGTCTCCACCTTCTTTCCGCCCTGTTCCGCCACCTGATATTCCACGGAATCGCCGGACAGTGCAATGGCCCATCCCGTAATATGAACGGTCTGCGCAAAAATCTCCATTTTATCTATATAATGCCGAAGCTGTTTTTTCCCTGTTATCCCCATATTATTTCCTGCCTCAGATTATCGTTTCGTAATGCTCTCCAGGGACTCTGCATGCAGCATTATGCGTCCGTTTTCAGTCCCCTGCCGCGATGTATATGAATCATGCTGTTTTCAGCTTTTACAGACAGCCCTGGCAAAAGGATTCATCAGATGCCGCAGACCTGCCGCGGACAGCCTGAGCGCATATTCCGTCAGAGACGTATCGCTGTCCGCCGGCTCCATTGCGCCGTACTTTTCCCAGTTTTCCGCGGATACGGCAAACAGGGAAGGCAATTGCGCTTTCACGTTCCGGTACCAGTCCGTATTCCCCATCCGGTCCGCCCTGTGATCCTCGCTGCCTGCATACAGCGCCTCCCCGCGTCCTTCTGTCACCGTAATCCCGGCGGAAACGATTCTGCCGTCCCAGGCAAGCAGCTTGGGAAACACCAGGCCGATACCGTCGCAGACAGCCCACTGGGCCAGTTCTTTGCAGGTCTCCTCCGCAGCCGGCTCCACCGTCCCGAAATCGACGATGTATACAAACTCCTCTTGCTCTGTCTGCCCCTGCTGCGGCATCGTCCCTATTTCCATTCGCGGCTCTTCTGTCTGTTTCACGCCTTCACCTTCCACAAAGCGCAGCAACCGCCACCTCACGTTCCGGCTCCAGCCGACCCGGATCAGATAGCGTTCCCGGTCCTGAAAAAATGCCCGGGCCTCATACCCCATCCGTATCAGATGGGCATTGATCGCCCGGAGCTGGGCATCCAGGGCATAGGGCTTCGTCTCAACGGTTCTCGCCGTGGAAGTCCTGGCCGCCCGCCAGTGATACAGAACCTTTGGAATATGACAGATGACCTCCGCCCGTTCCGCCGCTCTGAAAAAAATATCCCAGTCCTGGGCGCCGTCCATCTGCGGGTCAAAACCGCCGGCCCCTTCCATGATATCTTTTCGGATCATGGAAAAATGCGTGATATAGTTTGCGGAATACAGCGTCTCCGGCGACCAGTCCGGTTTCAGAAGGGCATTGTAATATTTGATTCCGTCCATGTCGGTCAGGTCGCTGTCGGTATAGATAAAACCGGCCTCCGGCTTTTTTCGCAGCAGCTTTACCGCTTCCATTAGGGCTTCCGGCTCCAGAAGATCGTCATGATCCGCCATGGCGATCCACTGCCCTTCGGCCAGCGCCAGCGCCTGGTTGGTATTTCCGGCGATACCCAGATTCCGTTCCAGCTTCCGATAAACGACCCTTTCATCTCCTCCGGCTGCCTCTCTGACCTGTTCTTCAAGATAAAAGTCCGGCTCCGAGCCGTCTGCCAGACAAAGCTGCCATTTCCCATAAGTCTGCTCCGTTACAGACCGGATCATCTCCATAAAATGCACCGGATCCGGACGGTACACCGGCACGATAATACTGATCAGCGGATCCTGCTCTCCGACGCCGTACTGTCGGTTTGATTCGCCTCCTGTATCCCTCTTCCCTTCCTTTCCGTCAGTCTGACCGGTTTCCTTTCGCAGCAGCCTTTTCACACCGTTTTTCAGCCGTTTTTGAAATCCTTCCATTCCGGTCAGTCTGGCCTGCTCCCCCTTCACCGCATAAACCTGCCGCTGCCTTTTATCACCTTTTACGGAAAATGTAAGCCGATAAGTTTCCTCCGGCGAGGAGGGAAAGGAAATGCGAAACCCAAAGGCTGCCTGTCGTACCTTTACTGTTTCCGTAACGCCAAAAAAGGCCGAAAGAATATCCGGCCGTTCTGTCCACTCCACGCAAAGCCCCTGCACAGGCTGATTCCCGCAGGTTATCCGGGCCATAAGCTCCCTCCTTTTCAGAGAGACGGCCCAGCCCACGATCACAGTCTGCGCATATCTGCTTTTCATACCCTCTATATGGCTTTTGATCTCACACGTATACATGTATTTCTTCTCCGCTTTTGTAAAGAAGGTTCCACTGGCTGAACTCCCGCTCCTTTTCCCTGGAACCGATCTCCTGACCCAGCACCGTACTGCGCAGATAAATTTCCCGCAGCCGTTTGTCTGCCGCCAGTTCATGGAGCTTTTCCACTGAAATAATCTGGTCATTCCACCTGAGATCCGTGCGATGACTCATACAACCAACCTCCTCATTCAACAATCAGCTTTTTTATTCCCGCAAGCAACGAGCCAGGCGACCGTTTGCAGATATCTCCGTTGACTGTGAAAGAATTCATATTTATAATATATGCCCGAAAAAGTCAGTTTATTCCAGTTTATATGGAAAAAGAATCCCAATTCCCAGAATTTTTCTTTTTTCAGCCGCCGAATGCGACCAGATCCTCTGTGACGCGCGCAAGCAGCCGGTCCGCTTCCGCAAGACCGCCGCCCCTGACGCCGATATAAAATTTAATCTTCGGTTCCGTTCCCGAAGGACGGGCGCAGCACCAGGAATCATTGCGAAGCTCATAATAAAGAACATTGGAGGAGGGCAGACCCAACGGCGTCGTCTCCCCCGTATTCCGGTCCGTTCTGATTCCTTTCTGATAGTCTCTGACCGCCAGCACCTCCATACCGCCAAGCTCCCGGGGCGGCGCGGTCCGCAGCCGTTCCATAATCTCCTGAATCCGCGCAGCTCCCTCCATCCCCTTCAGGGTGACGGTATGCAGCCCTTCCCGGTAAAAACCATATTTCTGATACATGGCAAGCATCTGATCCCACAAAGTAATGCCCAGATGCTTACAGTATGCGGCCGCCTCGCACAGCGCCATGACGGCCGACACCGCGTCTTTATCTCTGGCATAGGAACCGATTAGACAGCCGTAGCTTTCTTCCAGGCCAAACACATACCGATGCCTTCCGTTTTCCTCAAACCATTTAATCTGCTCTCCGATATACTTAAACCCGGTGAGCACTTCGATCAGCTCCACCCCGTATGACGCCGCCAGAGCGTCCGCCATATTCGTCGTCACGATCGTCTTCACCAGAGCACCGTCTGCAGGAAGCCGCCCGGCGGCCTTTTGCTGACTTAATCTGTACTCCGCAATCACCATGCCGGACATATTGCCGGTAAAGCTGATATAATCCCCGGTTTTCGCATCCTTTACATAAATCCCCAGTCGATCCGCATCCGGATCCGTAGCCAGCACCACATCCGCATCCTTTTCCTTCGCCAGCTTCAAAGCCAGCGCAAATGCTTTCGGATCCTCCGGGTTCGGATAGCTGACCGCAGGGAAATCACCGTCCGGCTGCTCCTGCTCCGGAACCACATATACCTGCGTAAAGCCCAGCTCCTTCAAAATCCGGCGGACAGGCAGATTGCCCGCGCCGTGAAGCGGCGTATATACGATTTTCAGATTCCCCGCCTCTTCCCGGATGATTTCGGGATGAATGACCAGCTTTTTCAGCTCCCCGATATAAGCGTCGTCGATCTCCTCTCCGATCCACTGATACAGTCCCGCCGACTGTGCATCCTCCAGCGTCATGGTTTTGGCGGCGCCGTAATCCGTGATCAGATTGACCTCATGGATAATTCCCGCGTCTTTCGGCGGCGTGATCTGTCCGCCGTCTTCCCAGTACACCTTATAGCCGTTATACTCCGGCGGATTGTGGCTGGCCGTAATTACAATCCCGGCGATACAGCCCAGTTTTCTGACCGCGAAAGACAGCTCCGGCGTCGGGCGGAGGGTTTCAAAACACCAGGTTTTAATCCCGTTGGCATTCAGACAAAGGGCCGCCTCCCGGGCAAACTCCGGAGACATATGGCGGGAATCAAAGGCGATCGCCACCCCTTTGTCCTCTCCCTTTTGCGATAAGATATAATTGGCCAGTCCCTGTGTGGCTCTGCGAACCGTATAGAGATTCATCCGGTTCGTCCCCGCGCCCACAACACCTCTTAAGCCTCCCGTACCAAACTCCAGATCCTTATAAAACCGGTCCTGTATCTGAGCCTCATCACCCTGTATGGCAGTCAGTTCTTCCTTTACGGACCGGTCAAAACAGGGATTCCGAAGCCATTCTTCATAACGTTCTCTACTTTTCCTCATGATATTCTTTCTCCGTATTTACCTTCCATATATTTTCCTTGGAGGTGACGCCGTTTAAAATATTGTCCGCCGCCTCCATCGCCGTCGCCATGGAATGATCCATATTGTTATATCGATGCTGTCCGTTGCGGCCCACACAGAACAGATTTTCCCAGCCGTCCAGCCAGTCTGTCAGCGTCCCGATCTCCTCATAAGTGTCAAAATAAGCCGGATACGCTTTCTTTACCCGTTCCCGGTGCACGTCGAGCACATCCTTCACGCCGGTGATCAGACCCATTTTCAGCAACTCCCTTACGGCAAACTTCCCACAGTCCTTAGCGGACATATTCCAGAAATCGTCGCCCTCATCACAGAAATATTCCAGTCCGATCCAGACGCTGTGCTCCACATCCTTTACCAGATATGGCGACCAGTTGTTAAACACCTGAATCCGGCCCATCTTCACGCCGGCATCCTGCACATAGATCCAGCAGTCGGGAATCTGATTGTTGATCGTTTTGATCTTTGTCTTATTTTTCAGACTCAGCCTCTTTACCAGCACGCCGACCGTAACAAAATCTCTGTAGGGAAGACCGGCGCTGATCCTCGAAATACCGGCCGGTACTTTGGTCTGTCCCGCTTCCATTCCTGCCACAAGATCTTTCAGGGGCATCGAAGAAATCAGAATATCGCAGTCAAACCGCTCCTCCCCTGCGCCGCCCTCGCAGCCAACGCCGGCAATCCGGCCCTCCTGCGTATAAATCCGGGTTACTTTCCTGTTTTTCAGAACAACGCCGCCCATATCCTCAATCTTGCCGGCCACCGTCTCCCACAGCTGTCCCGGACCATACTTCGGATAATAAAACTCCTCGATCAGAGAAGTTTCCACCTTGTGTAAATCCTTTTTCCCGTCCGGCAGCAGTTTTCGCGCCATATCTTTGAGCACAGTCGTTATGGAAAGCCCTTTCACCCTCTGCGCGCCCCAGTCGGCAGAGATTTGAGAGGGATGTCTGCCCCACAGCTTTTCCGTATAGCTTTCAAAAAACATGGAATACAACACCCGGCCAAACCGGTTAATATAAAAATTTTCCAGACAGTCTTCTTCCTTTTTCACAAGGCAGGACTTCAGATAACTGCATCCCGCTTTCACAGTCTGGACAAATCCCATATTGATAAAGGTCTGAGGCTTTAAGCTGACCGGATAATCAAAAAATTTTTTCCGGTAATAGATTCTGGATACCCGGCTCCGCTTCAGCATCACCTGATCCTCTGTCTCCGGATCCGGACCCTTTGAAGACAGCGTCCTTACCCTGCCCAGCTTTTTATCGTCATATGAGGGCGAACCCTGCAGCGGCATAATCCGCTGCCACCAGTCCATAATTCTGTCGTCCCTGGAAAAAAAACGGTGGCCGCCGATATCCATACGGTTGCCGTGATAGCGAACCGTTCTGGATATCCCGCCGATCTCGCCCGTTTCCTCCAGGATCGTCACCTCGAAATCTCCGGATTTCTTCAGCAGCTCGCAGGCGGCCGTCAGCCCGGCCGGACCTGCACCGATCACAATAATCTTTTTCAAATCCAATCTCCTAATTCCGGCCTCCGTCACTCCCAGGTCTTCCAGGGCGCTTCGCCGGCCGCCAGAAGGTCCTCCAGAAATTTCTTGTCCCGCTGGGTATCCATGCATTTCCAGAAGCCATGATGATGGTATGCCATCAGCTGCCCGTCCTGAGCCAGCCGCTCCAACGGCTCCTTTTCCAGCACGGTTTCATCTCCGTCCAGATAATCAAAAATCTCCGGGTTCATCACCATAAAGCCGCCGTTAATCACCGTGCCGTCCTCCTTCGCCTTCTCCCGGAAAGAGGTGATGGTCCCGTCGCTCTCGATATCGATTACGCCGAACCGCTGCTCCACATTTACCGTGGTAATCGTGGCAATCTTGCCGTGCTTTTCATGAAACCTTAACAGCGCCGGGATATCCACTGTGGAAACGCCGTCTCCATAAGTCAGCATAAAAGGCTCGTTCCCGATATAATTGCGCACCCGTTTTACCCGGCCTCCGGTCATCGTGCTGTAGCCGGTATCCACCAGCGTCACCTTCCAGTGCTCCGAAGTGTTATTGTGCACGATCATTTCATTTTTCTCCAGATCAAAGGTCACGTCGGACATATGGAGAAAATAGTCCGCGAAAAATTCCTTCACCACATGCTGCTTGTATCCCAGACAGATAATAAACTCGTTAAACCCGAAATGGGAATAAATCTTCATGATATGCCACAGAATCGGCTTCCCGCCGATCTCGATCATCGGTTTGGGCTTCAGATGGCTCTCCTCGCTGATTCTGGTCCCCAGTCCCCCTGCCAGTATTACAACCTTCATGATTTCTTCTCCTTTGTCTGCCGCCGACGTATGCTCAGCGCCCCGCCGTGTACGCTTACTTACTGAAAATAATCCAATAATGAAACTCCCGTTCCTGGAACCCTGCGGTCCGCAGCTTTTCAATCTCCTCATTGCGGGAAGACATCAGATAAATGCCGTCCCAGTCCAGCTCCTCCGGAATAATTTCTTCCGGAACCGTAAAACGGTAATTGTCATAGCTGTTGTCGGCAGGATCCCGCTTTGCAAGCCATTCCTCCGGCGAAATGGGCCTGCGGATCAGCGTATAGATATAAGGCTGGGACACAATGTCAAAATAGCCGTCCACATAGATATTCCGTTCCGTCCCCCGCGGATACTCCTCTTCGACCAGATCCAGCGCCAGCCGCAGGTCATTCTCGAAATACTTCTGCGGATATCTGTCATCCGAGTATTCAAAATAGTAGTACCTGGCAAAAAACAGAAAACAGACCAGATATACCGCCCCAACGCCGCATGTGAGCGTTTTTTTCCAGGGCAGCTTTCCAAGAACAAAGTCAAAAGCCAAAACCACACAGTAGACGGCCGGAAAATAAACGGCGTTGGCCTTATTGATATTCGGCAAGCGCATCACCATAACCACGCTCATAACACTCCAAAACATAATCGTTATAAAGGTCTGTCCGTCATACTGCCGGCCGGCCACGCTCTTTACGGTCCGTATCAGAGACAGCACGATACCTGCCAGAAGAAAAGGAACGGAAACATAATACAGCGTGCCAAATTCGGCAAACCCGTTATACTGAACCAGATCAGAAGACAGAAGCTGAGGCAGCACGCCCCAGTTCCCCTGAAGAAATTCCAGAGAAAACTCCCCGGCCCGGAAATAATCCATCCGCTGAATCGTAAACAGCGGTGTCCGAAACGGCTCCAGATAGCCCGAATTGACCGCGATAAACAGCAGAAGAGGCGCAGCCAGAACCGCCAGCGGTATCGCAAACGCCGCGGCCTGTTTCAGTTTCAGCTTCCCGCTCCACAACAGATACAGAAAAGAGAAAAACAGGAACAGAGGAAGCATAACATAGGACACCGCATAAGTGTACAGAGAAAAACCAAAGCTTAAACCGGCCAGAGCAAACCAGCCCGGCTTTTCCCGTTTCACGGCCAGCATCAGCCAATACACCGACATCGTAAAAAATCCCAGAAAAAGATTGCAGTCCAGTCCCCACCGGGAAGCCATGATAAAATAAGGGCACAGAGTAATCAGTCCGGCCAGAAGCAGGCCCGACCGTTTCCCCATGGTTTCCTTTCCGATCAGATAACCAAAAATCAGAACCGCAGCGCCCAAACAGACGGCAGGCAGGCGGAAAGCCGCCGGACGAAAACCGATGATTTTAATAAAAATCGACGCCAAATACGCATACATGGCGCTTTGTCCCGAACCAAAATTCGTCAGATAAACCGGATGCCAGGTCATATAACGGTCCGTCCCGTAGTTCGCCAGACAAAAAGCGTCATAGGCCATGCCGGCCTCATCCACATTCAGACCCCGGGGCACTGAGGTCAGTAAAAACAGCCTGGTAAACAAAAACACTGCGCCTATTGCCGCCAGAACCACGACAACTTTTCGATTCTCTTTCCGTTGCTCTTTATCAATCATGTTTTTTCCTTTCTGTCACCATCATTCGTCCGGAATATGCCGCCGTTTTTTTTCGGCCAGCCACACGCCGGCCCCGGCTATAACCGCCAGAATGTTCACGGCCAGAGACGCTTTTTGAATCCTGGTTCCGGAATACTCCACCAGCACGGTTCCGCCGGTCATGGACTCGTCAAAATACACACGGATATACCCGTTATACCCTTCGTCGGTCACGGGCAGCGGAATCACCCTGCTGCCATCCATATAATGGGCGGTATATCCTTTGTACCAGATCAGCGGCACATCGCACCAGCCTTTTCCGTAACCATAATCAAAGACTATGCCCATCTTCTTCTCTTCCGAATAGGGCAGGCTGATCTCCCGGTCCGTGAGCACCGGCCGGTCCGGGTCCGATTCAAACAGAGAAAGATCCGTTTTTTGGGGAAGCCATTCTTTCTGCACGATCTGAAAGCTGTACCAGCAGTCCTTCTCCGTAAAAGCGTTTTCTTCTATTTTTACATAATCGATATTCGCGTTTTCAAAATACCGGTTGCCGAACAGCACCATCACGAAGAAAACGACAAGAACTGTTTCCTTTTCAAACCTGCCCGGCCATTTTTCCCGCGCGGTAAGGCCGACGGCAATCGCCAGAAATAACGTGGCGATGGCATAAAAGCGCCAGGGAAACTGAATATTATTTAATACCGGCTGCAGGATGGGCCATGGAAAATATCGGGAAGACACGTACAAAAGGACCAGGCCGATTCCGAGAAACCAGTAGATTCTTTTCCGTCCTGTCTTCCCTTTATCCTCTCTTAGAAGCAGCAGAACCGGCAGACACATCAGAAGAACGCCCGTATCAAAATTATAAGTGTAGTCATAATATCCTGTCCCGAACAGCTGTACCAGCCCCACCGCATTGTCGGTGACCGTCGTCCAGGGCCGGCTGAACCAGAAGGTATTGGACAGAAGCTGCTCGATCATGGGCAGCCAGAAGCCGATACTGAAAAGCAGCGTCACAGCCGCCGTAATCAGCAGCTTTCCAAACCTTCGCCAGTCAAGCACCACTCTTTTAAAATGAAACAGGCAGATCCCTGCCGCAGTACACAGGGCGATGACCAGGGAAATGGAATGGCTGAACATCAGCCCCCAGAAACCCAGCCCCAACACCCAGGCTTTTCGAAAATCCTGATAAATCAGATCATATATTCCATAGACCACCAGCGGAAAGAACACGAAAGCCTGCGCCTCGCCTACAGCCCCACGCACATACAGATTGGCAATGTGATACTGACAGGCGGAAAAAATCACCGCCGCAGTCAGGGCCGTATATTTATCTTTCGAGATTCCTTTCACACACAGATAAGTCGTTGTGAAACAGCCTGCGATCGTCAGCAGCGCAAACAGCTTATAGCTGGTCTCGATCGTAAAGCCGGCCAGCCGAAACAGCGCCGGAATATACAGAAACAGCTCCGGATAAAACAAAGAAGACGCATATCCCCTGTGATTGAGAAACAGCGGTCCGATGCGGACAGGAAACTGTCCGTTTAACAGTCCGTCTTTTATATTCTCGATACGCAGAAGATGGTAGGAAAAATCATGTCCATTGTGCAGTCTCGTATTTCCCAGCGGCGCGGCTACATACAGCACCGTCAGTATTCCAATAATCAGAACAAAATAATTTTCCCTGATCCAGTCAGCAATCCGTTTCATGTTCTCCTCTTTCCGGCACGGCCGCCGTATCGCCGGCGCAGTCCGAAATACTGTCCGCAGCCTTCTCTTTTTTACGCCTCCATAAACAGAACCCGCCCCAGCATACCAGCGTCAGTATACTGATCACCTCTGCCGTCCGGTATCTTCCTCTGCCCGCGTAATAGACCCGGAAGGTACCCTCGCTCATGCCGGGAACCGTTACCCGGACCACATGATTGTCTCCGATCGTAACCGGCAGCTCCAGCCCCGTGTCGAGATCGATCGCTTTATAGCCCGGATACCACAAAAGAGGCACTTCGATCCAGGCATATTCCAGTCCGTTGGCATAATCCACCGTCACGGTCGTTCCCTTTTTCTTCTTGTCCAGCACCTGGACGCCATCCTGAGATATGATGTAGAGGCAGGATACCAGCTTCTCCGTATCCGTACCATAAAGCAGATACTCCTGATTCATGCCGATCGTACTGTTTAAATTGATCGCCTGCGCCTTTTCCAGATATACCGGCATATTCTGGGTAGCGGAAGCGCCGAAAGCCACACAGCCGTGAATACCCAGACCTAACAGCAGCCCTAAACAGAGCCGTTTCGTCTTCCCGGATAGGGCCGGGTATTCCCGGGCTCCGGCCACCGCCATGGCCATCACCACCGCCAGCGTGGCGGGACCCAGAAGCCTCCAGGGAAACTGCAGCGTAGTGGTAAGCAGATCCACCGGCTCCAGACCCTCCAGCTTTCTCCAGGGAACCAGACTGGTAGAACAGACAAGCGTCAGCAGGCCAAACAGAAACAGAGGCAGACCAAAACTGTCCTTCCCTTTCTTCTTCACCAGAAACAGCACAATTCCGCCAAGCAGACAGGCGCTGACAGAAAGCCCCAGCGTCTGAGACATCTCTCCCAACATGCCGTGGGACAATTCATAGGACAGACCGTAATTATCCCCGAACAGGTTCAGAAGCTGCGCCGGTATAATCACATGATCATGGAAGATATTTCCGCCTCCGCCCAGGTGGTTCTGTACCAGATCCAGAGAATAGAAGTCAAAAAACGGCACTAAAAACCACAGATTTAAGAGCAGAATCAGCGCAATGCTGAGCAGAAGATACTGCCACCTTTTCTCTGAAAACAGCCGTCTGATATAGACAAGGCCCAGAAATACGGCCAGAAACGCCGTCAAAAGCGTCCCGATCAGATGAGACTGAAACACGCAGGTGGCGCCGATCACCAGCTGCGGCCATTTGCGCTTATCGCCGATAAATACATGGTAGATACCGCTGACAACCAGCGGCATAAAGCACATGGCCAGCAGCTCCCCCACCGCCGCCCTCTCGTGGACGCAGATCACCCGGTAAGAAGCCACCGTATAAACCACCGAAGCAAGGGCAGCGTAGTAAGAAGATTCTGTGATAGATTTCACGGCATGGTACATCACCAGAGCCGTGGCGACATTAATCAGGAACAGAAACACCTTGAAAGACAATACCACAGACATTCCCATAATCCGCAAAAGCGCCGGAAAATACAAAAACAGTTCGGGATAGAGAGCCGCCGTGGCATAACCATACCCGTCCAGATGGGTGGGATGAACGCGGACCGGAAACTGACCGCACAGCAGGGCGTCCTTGATCCCCTCGATCCGGTACAGCTGAAAATTCAGATCATGGCATTCCGTCAGATAGTCAGAAAACAACGGGTAGCTTGAAAACAGCACCGCCAAAACGATCGCCGCCGTATAAATCCAGTCTTTCCCCGGTTTTCTGTCGCCGAAATAATAAAATCCAAACAGCAGATATAAAACAATAAACGCCGCCAGCGCGAAACTGGTATCTTTATGGAGGATCCGTCCCGGCCAGAGTGTAAAACCGGTAACCTGTATCCGGGCTTCGGTCCCTTCCGGATAAACAATCCTGGCATGAATATTATTTTCCCGTTCTTTAAATAAAATTCTGTATGTGTTAACCCGGATCCCGTTCGTAATCTCTCTTTGATCGATCAGTCCGTGCTCCGGGCTGTAAAATTCAATCGTGGCCTCCGGCACGTCTCCGGCGTCGATCACATGCACATCGATCAGACAATGTCCCTGGGGCAGCAAAAAGCCCGGAGAAATCTCCGTCACCCCGTCCGTCTCCACACTTTCTGCGGATAATTCTTTAAAACGGTCCAGATCACGCTGGAACCAGATCAGCGCACACACAGCCAGTCCCAGAATGGCATACGGTATCACAGACCAGATTTTCTTCCGCGACAGATTCCAGGCCCCGGCTTTCTCCCATAATTTCATCGGTTCTCACTCACGCTTTCTCTTTGCAGATATAAATGGGGCGCTCCTTCGTCTCCAGATAGGTTTTCGCCAGATATTGTCCCAGCACGCCAATGCAGAACAACTGCAGACCTCCGATAAAGATAATGATGCAGGCCAGGGATGGCCAGCCGCTGGTGGGATCCCCGAACATCAATGCCCGCGCCACAATAAAGATAATGGCGATGGCCGCGATCACGCACATCAGCACGCCCGCCCAGGAGGCGATAGCCAGCGGCGCCGTGGAAAAGGCCATAATGCCTTCCAGCGAATATTTAAACAGTTTCCAGAAGGACCATTTGGTCTCTCCGGCCACCCGCTCCACATTCTGATATTCCAGCCATTTGGTGCGGAAACCGACCCAGCCGTAGATTCCTTTGGTAAACCGGTTATATTCTTTCATACTTAAAATGGCGTCTGCCATCTGTCTTGTCATCAGCCGGTAGTCTCTGGCGCCGTCCACAATCTCCGTGTTGGAAATCTTATTCATCAGCTTATAAAACTGACGGGCAAAAAAGGAACGGATCACCGGTTCCCCTTTTCGATCCACCCGTCTGGTGGCCACGGAGTCATAACCTTCTTCTTTGATGGCGCGGTACATCTCCATCAGATAGGAAGGAGGATCCTGCAAATCCGCGTCCATCAGCACCAGATAATCTCCGGAAGCATGTTCCAGACCGGCATAGATACCCGCCTCTTTTCCAAAATTTCTGGAAAAAGAGATATAATGCACCTGTTCGTCCCGGCTCCTCAGCTCCTTTACCACATCCAGCGTGCGGTCCCCGGAGCCGTCGTCCACGAAAATCATTTCCAGTTCCACATCTATCTTCTTAAACTTTTCCCGTTCCTCACAGATTGCCTCATAAAAAAAAGGAATGCTTTTTTCTTCGTTATAGCTCGGGACAATAATGGAAATTATTTCACTCATAGTGCTTTTCCTCTTCCATTTTTTTCAAAACAATAAATTAACCGATGGCCACTCCGCTTCGGGCCGGTAAAATATCTGCCGATATTTTACCACAAAATCACAGGGATGCCAACTATTGTTTTTGGGTCCTGAAATCCGCCTGATACTCCTTGCCAAACAGTGCTTTCTCTGCTAGAATAAGGAAAAGAACCCCGGTGTATCGGCAAAACCGTATACCATTACTATTATTTTCAGAAAAAGTGAGGATGAATCATGGCTTCGAAACCCAATCAGAAAAACGACGAAATTACCGTAACGCTGACCCTGGAGGATGACAGCGAGCTGGAATGCGTGGTTTTGACAACGCTGGACGCCGGCGGAAAACAATATATGGCTCTGCTCCCGATGCGGGAAGATGGCGATGAGGAGGAAGGAGAAGTTTACCTGTATCGGTATACCCAGTCTGCGGACGGACTTCCCGTGCTGGAGAATATCGAGTCCGATGAGGAATATGACATCGCTGCGGAAGCATTCGATTCCTGGCTGGACGACCAGGAATTCGACGAGCTGGTGTCAGAGGAAGAACATTAATCCGGCGGCAGATATTCCCTTATAAACCTGGACGGCTCCTGCCTGTGTCCGTAGCGTTCTCCCGGACAGCAGATATACAGATGGTTTTTGGCCCTGGTCATGGCCACATAAAAGAGACGGCGCTCCTCCTCGATTTCCGCGGGCTGCGCCGCTTTTTTATGAGGAATAATCTCCTCGTTGACATCGGCGATATAGACCGTGTCATATTCCAGCCCTTTTGAGGCATGGATTGTGGACAGCACCACCCCTTCCTTTCCCTCCTGCTGCTTTTGCCGCTGCTGCCTTAACTCTTCCCCATACTGTTCTATGTATCGAAACCATTCGTCACTGTTTTTAAAATCCTTCGCATTCTCATGGATTTCCTCCAGAATATCCATAAGCTCTCCCGGCTTCATCCGGCGGTACTTTGCATACTCCTCCAGATAAGTCTCGTAACCGACAGCCTTCCTTATATAGTTGATGGCCGCATAAGGCGCCATTTTCGCCAGCATCCTGAAGTCATACTCCATCCGCTCAATCCGTTCCTCCATCCAGTCTTTTCCCGCATAAAACCGGTAAAGCTGTTCAAAAGTCACCTGCGTCCCGGTGAACACGCTTCTCGTAATATAACGGTTGGGCCGGTTGGAAATCCGCAGGAAATTCCCGCGGCTTAAGTCGCCCTGGGCGATACGTACATACGTGATCAGGTCCTGCGCAATCCAGTGATCATACAGATTCGCTGTCACGTCCCGCATCTGAAAAGGAATGTTATAGGCCATCAGCTGCCGGACCAGACCGCCGGCGTTGCGGTTCGTGCGAAACAGTACTGCTGTGTCACTGATATCCTGCCCCCTGTCACGGCACTCCTTCAAAAATACGGCGATGGCATTGTACTGGTCCCTGGCCGTGGCGAAGCGGCGGGTCATCACCTGAATGCCCGCCGGACGAGCCGGGCGGATCTGCTTCGGAAACCGCACCTGATTACAGCCGATTAGCCGCAGGGATGCGGCGACGATATTGGCGTCGCAGCGAAAATTCTGATCCAGCAGCACCCGTTTTGCCGCCGGAAAATCCTTCTCAAATCCCAGCATAATCTCCGGCTTCGACCCCCGGAACCGGTAGATGGACTGGTCGTCGTCCCCGACGATAAACAGATTTCCATCAGGACCGGCCAGCATCTTCAGGATATCATACTGAATTTTGCAGATATCCTGAAACTCATCCACGAGAATGTAGGGATACTTGCTCCGCCATGCCTCCAGAATATCCTTCCTGGCCTGAAACAGCTCATAACAGTACACCTGCATATCATCAAAATCGATGAGCCGGTTCTCCGCCATCATCTGCTGATAACCCTGATAAAGCTTCTGAAAAACCTCTTCAGGGCAGTTCGCGGAGTAATAATGAGACAAATCGATCCGCTCCCCCTTTACCATACTGATCTCGGCGATAACGCCCGACACAAACTCTCCTTCGTCCTGCAGCTCCAGATCACAGTGGCGGACCAGCTCTTTTATATATGCGGTTTTCTGTTCTTCCCGGATAATATTGGACGCCTGATAACCGTAGGCATACTGAATGATTTTAAAGAAAATGCTGTGAAAGGTAGAAAAGGTCACCCGGCCCTTCTGTCCGCCCATCATACGGGCAAACCGTTCTTCCATCTGTCTGGCGGCGGCCCGGGTAAAGGTCACCACCAGTATATGAGAAGGGCTGATCCCCCGGCCCTCGATCAGCTCCCTGACCCGTCGGGTGATCACCATCGTTTTTCCGCTCCCCGGACCGGCCAGTACCATCATCGGCCCGTCCCCATGGGAAACGGCTGCGCGCTGGGCGTCGGTCAGTGAACTGTCCTTCCGCCCTGCGCTGTTTTTTATCTGATTATATTCCATATTTTATATTTTTCCATTGTCCTTATGACAGTTTACCGATTCCGACTCTGATTCTGCGTAAGGACTCCTCTTTCCCCAGAACCTCCATAATCTCCGTCGCCCCCGCCGGCGTCATCTGCTTTCCTGACACGGCGGTGCGGACAGGCCACATCACATAGCCATTTTTACAGCCCTTCTCAGCCACATAAGCCGTCAGAAGACCATACAGCGCATCATTACTGTAATCCTCCTGGGCTTCCAGTAAGGGCAGCAGCTCCTTTAGCGTCTCCAGGGCGCCTTCTTTCGTGGTTTTCATCTTTTTATGGACATACATCTGACTGTCATACTCCGGCAGTTCCTCAAAGAAATCCACAAGAGGCAGAATATCCGGGAATGTCTCGATTCTGGTTTTTACCATCTCTGCAATTTTGCGCAGATCGAGAGGGCCTGTCAGCGCCTGTTTCAGATAGGGTTCCGCCATCTCATAGAACGCGTCGGAATCCATGGCCTTGATATACTCTCCGTTCATCCATTTCAGCTTGGTAAAGTCAAATACGGAAGGAGACTTGGCCATATGCCGGTAATCAAACGCTTCCACCAGCTCCTGCAGACTGAAAATCTCCCGGTTATCCTCAGGGCTCCATCCCAGAAGCGCCACAAAATTAACGATACATTCCGGCAGGAATCCCTGCTCCAGCAAATCCTCAAAAGAAGAATGACCGCAGCGCTTGCTCAGCTTATGGTGCTCCTCATCAGTAATCAGCGGACAGTGGACATAAACCGGCACCTCCCACCCGAAAGCCTCATAAAGACGGTTGTATTTCGGTGAGGAAGACAGATACTCATTCCCCCTTACCACATGGGTAATGCCCATCAGATGGTCGTCCACCACGTTGGCAAAATTATAGGTGGGGTAGCCGTCAGATTTGATCAGTACCATATCGTCCAGCTCCGCATTGTCCACGGAGATATTGCCATAAATCTCGTCGTGGAAGGTGGTGGTTCCGGTCTGGGGATTGTTCTGGCGGATCACATAAGGCACGCCGGCCGCTAATCTTTCTTCCACTTCCTCCTTTGACAGCCCCAGGCAATGCTTGTCGTAAACCATAACCTCTTTGCCAGCCACCTGGGTTTTCAGACTTTCCAGACGCTCCTTATCGCAGAAGCAGTAATAAGCCTCGCCTTTTTCAATCAGCTTTTTGGCATATTCCAGATAAATCCCCCGGGCCTGCCTCTGACTCTGCACATAGGGACCGCAGCCGCCTTCCTTATCCGGCCCCTCGTCGTGGGACAATCCGGCCTTCTCAAGCGTCCGGTAGATAATATCCAATGCCCCTTCCACAAACCGTTCCTGATCGGTATCCTCTATTCTCAGAAGGAAATCTCCTCCTTCATGCTTCGCAATCAGATAAGCATACAGCGCCGTCCGCAGATTTCCCACATGCATGCGTCCCGTGGGGCTGGGCGCGAATCTTGTTCTCACTTTATTTCCCATCGTTTCTCATTCTCCTGAATTTCATTTTATGATTAAAGCGTCAAAAGAAATAAGACCTTTTGGCAGATTAATCATTTTATACAAAGTACATTTTTTACTTTATGCCAGCTTTGATTCCATATAGGAGTATAGCATCATTTACCGGAATTGACAATTAGAAGATTCTAAAACCTGCCGTCTCTATTTCAATACCTTCCCCAGATAATCCACAAACTGCGCCGCCGCAGGGCTTAACTCATCCCTTTTTCTCTTAATATATCCAAAATGAATACTGTCCTTCATATCGGTCAGAGAAATCGCCCGCAGGTTATGCCGCTCGAATCTGCCGGCCAGCAGATCACAGCTGACCGTGCCCATATCCGTATGTTCCAGAAGGCTCGTCACCACACTGTCGCTGTTGGTATGCACAACGGTCTGCCCGCTGTGTCTCACGGAAATATCTTCCTTCAGATGACCCGGATGAACGCTGATGGAATAAAAATCCTCCCTGGTCTGCACCAGTTTTACCGTCTGCAAAACGGAAGGGTCCACGCTGCCAAGTCCATAAAGAGGACTGTTCCTTCCCACCAGCAGACAGGGCTTCGTCTTTTTCATCGAGACAAATTCCAGCTTTTTATGCTCCAGCTGATGGGCAAAGCCGGCCTGCTGCCTCCGGGAAATAAATACAAATCCGATTTCCGAAGTATGGTGGTGCATATGCCCCATAATTTCCTCCACCGTAGCCTCAAGAAACTGATACTGCAGATCGTCGTCTTTTTTAAGCTGGCAGAACAGGGAAAAAATTTCCACCAGTCTGCTGTTCGGAACCGATGAAATATACAGCTTCTGCCGGGGTCTCTCCCCTCCCACCTGCCGGATCAGATCCATTTTCTGCATAATCGCGCCGGCCTGTGTATATATCTTTTTCCCCTCCTCCGTCAGCTCCACGCCCACGGCGTTCCGGTTAAATAATTCGACCTTAAGCTCCGTTTCCAGCATTTTGATAATCTTGCTCACATGGGGCTGCGTCGTGTACAGCACGTCGGCCGCCCTTTTAAAACTTCCCATATCGGCGCTCACAACAAAAAACTGCAGCTGTTTCAGTTCCAACGTTTTTCTCCTATCTCCTGCTCTGTTTCGCAGACAAATCCGCGCAAAATTTTTGTCAGCACATACCCCGGAATCCTTCCTGCATTACGGAATACAAAAAAAGACCATAACATATCGTTACGGTCGATTAAAAAGCAGCGGTAAGCTGCAGCCGGTCAGATTCGGCGTCAGTAAAAAAACGCAGCAAACCTGTGAGCTTTCCTATCTTCCGTAAGAATCTCAACATACAGGGAATAAGCAGGTCTCCTGACTTATGCGCATCGCTTGCCGCGCCTTCCCGGGGTCTTTCGCCCCAGTGGCTTTATGCGGCCCGCCCGCAATTACAGTGACGGGATCGTCCCGGACTTACACCGGGTTCCCTTTCAATCCATAGCAGAACTTATTCCCACGGCCTGAACAGCCGGAATATAAACTTGACACTCTAACTATAACACTTTTCAAAAATTTGTCTACCTTTTCCCCACGCGCACCATATTCCAATTTGTTATATGCGTTCTTTTTACTATCTTAATTTCATTATAAATAGTTGAAATTATGTTTCTTCTAAATTCTGTCTCCACCTTTTAAACTTTTCATAAAAATAATGTTTGAAACCATACTATTACCCACAGTACTTTTCAGACGGAGTCCCTGACAAATGAACAAACGATCACCGAAACGACAGACAGAAGATCTGAACCGGCTTCCCGAAAATACGCCCGGGCAGAGAATCAGAAAGCTGCGGCTGAAAGCCGGTTACAGCCAGAAAAAGATGAGCGAACTGATTCCCTTTACCGCCAACTATCTGGGGCAGGTCGAGCGGGGCAGCAAACCGCTCTCCACAAATATGACCGACGCCCTGTGCAGCCTTTTCCATGTGGATTACAGTTATCTGCACCACGGCATCTGTCCGGTCCGACCGGAAGAAGAGGACAGAGTACAGGAAACTTCTACGGACTGCGGTCATAACATACGGACGCTTTTGAAGGAACTTGTTGAAGGCTGCACCGGAGAGGAATGCCGGATGCTGGAACCGATCGTCGACTCGCTGCTTTATTCCATACGGGAAACGGGATGGATCGATCCCCCGGAAGACGATCAGCTCAAAGAAGAATCCTGATTTCGCCTCCGTTTTTTCTTGACTTTTGAAAACCTCTGCTTTATAATACTTCGCATAACGCCGCAACAACAGGTTTGTCCGTGTTCAGGACAGATTCTTATTCAAACATACAGGCGATGAAGGGAACAAGTAGCAGTCAGTACCGCCATACAGAAAGCTGCCGGCAGATGAGAGGCGCATGAAACGGCTGATTTGTGAATACATCCCCGAGCTTCACACCGAACGGATGCCCCTGGCAGACTCAGTAGGCTGTGACGGTTTTGGACATCCGTTACCATGTCGGGGCATTTATGTGCCCGCAAAGGCATCCGAATGTATCCGTGAAACAAAAACCGGATTCAATGGCTGCGAAAAAAGGTGGTACCACGGGAATATACCCTCGTCCTTTTGTCAGGACGGGGGTTTTTTTCATCATTATTTTGAAAACGGAGGAGACTATGACTATTTTTGACGAATTGGTAGCCAGAGGGCTGATCGCCCAGCTTACCGACGAGGAAGAAATCAAGGAACTGATCAACAACGGAAAAGCAACCTTTTACATCGGTTTCGACCCAACGGCCGACAGCCTGCATGTGGGACACTTTATGGCCCTCTGCCTGATGAAACGGCTGCAGATGGCGGGCAATAAGCCCATCGCCTTAATCGGCGGCGGCACCGGCATGATCGGCGACCCTTCCGGCCGGACCGATATGCGCCAGATGATGACCGAAGAAACCATCGCCCACAACTGCGAGTGTTTTAAGAAGCAGATGAGCCGGTTTATCGATTTTTCAGAGGGCAAAGCGCTGATGGTAAACAACGCCGACTGGCTGAAAGAACTGAACTACATCGAAGTACTGCGGGAAGTAGGGCCTCATTTCAGCGTAAACCGGATGCTGACCGCAGAGTGCTACAAACAGCGGATGGAAAAAGGGTTAAGCTTTCTGGAGTTTAACTACATGATTATGCAGAGCTACGATTTCTACGCTCTGTACCAGAAATACGGCTGCAATATGCAGTTCGGCGGCGACGACCAGTGGAGCAATATGCTGGGCGGCACCGAGCTGATCCGCCGGAAGCTGGGCAAAGACGCCTATGCCATGACCATCACCCTGCTTTTGAATTCCGAAGGCAAAAAAATGGGCAAAACCCAGTCCGGCGCCGTCTGGCTGGATCCCAATAAGACCTCGCCCTTCGACTTTTACCAGTACTGGCGCAATGTGGCCGACGCCGACGTGCGCAAATGTCTGCGGATGCTTACCTTCCTGCCTCTGGAGCAGATCGACGAGATGGACGGCTGGGAGGGCAGCCAGTTAAACCGGGCTAAGGAGATTCTGGCCTATGAGCTGACCAAACTGGTACATGGCGAAGAGGAAGCCGCAAAGGCCCAAGAGGGAGCCAGAGCGTTATTCGGCAACGGCGCGCAAAATACGGAAAATATGCCGACCGTCGCGCTGACTGACGGAGACTTCACCGACGGCGTTATCGACATTCTGACTCTGGTTGCAAAATCCGGCCTGGTCGCCTCCAAATCCGAAGGACGCCGGGCGGTTACCCAAGGCGGCGTGATGGTCAACGGAGAAAAAGTGGCAGACATTAAGCTCAGTTATACAAAAGCGGATTTTGAAACGGAATTTATTCTGAAAAAAGGAAAGAAAAACTTCCGAAAGATCACATTGAGCTGATAATAATTACAGGTCATATAACAGAGTACAGAACAAAACTCCTGTCTTCTATAATATGAACATTCATTTTACGGAAAAGCGGAGCGTTTTGTACTCTGTTTTTATATCGATCGATTCTCCCGTCTCCGTCCGCATATCCCCGCAGACGCTTCGCTCCCCTCCCAAAGCAAACTCCCCCATATTCACATTACCGGCAGCACCTTACAATCGATAAATATTTTTTGATTCCCCTCTTGACATTTCGTTATGATTGTATATAATAAATATATACAATATATTTTTCATAGACAATGAAGATCACCCGGCACTCCGCCGCCGGTCTTCCTACAGAAAGAAGTGATCATACTGAATATTATTATATCGAATGCATCCGATAAACCTATTTATGAACAGATCTGCACCCAGATCAAAGACCTGATTATCACCGGCCAGCTGAAAGAGGGCGACGCGCTGCCCTCCATGCGCTTTCTGGCCAAAGAACTGCGAATCAGCGTCATTACCACGAAACGGGCCTATGAAGAACTGGAACGGGACGGTTTTATCACCACCATGACCGGCAAAGGCAGTTTTGTGTCCGGAACAAATCTGGAACTGATACGGGAGGAAAACCTGAAACGGATCGAACTGCACATGTTACAAATTAAAGAACTGGCCGCCCGCTGCGGCCTGAGCCTGGAAGAACTTCAGGAAATGCTGGCTCTGTTTTATTCGCCATGATTTTTTAAATAGATTCTGGAAAGTGAGGAAAACGCCATGAATATCACTGTCAACTCTGCAAATACCATTGCCGCCGCAAACACGGGCGGCGCGGAAAACGCTTTGGAAATCAAAGGCCTGACCAAACGCTACCCGTCTTTCTGTCTGGACCGTATCGATCTGACCCTGCCCATGGGCTGCGTCATGGGTTTTATCGGAGAGAATGGAGCGGGAAAAAGCACCACGATCCTTTCCATATTAGGGGCCATCAGGCAAGACAGCGGCTCCGTACACATTTTGGGACAGGATACGGCCCAGGGCATCCCTCTCCCATTAAAAGAACATATTGGCGTGGTATTCGACGAATGCTGTCTTCCGGAAACATTAAACCTGAAAGATATCAACGGCATTATGCAAACCGCCTACCGCACCTGGAACAGCAAGACCTTCTTCCGCCACGTTCACCGGTTCTTTCTAGACGAGACAAAACGAATCAAGGATTACTCCCGGGGCATGAAGATGAAACTGTCCATCGCCTGCGCCCTTTCCCACGACTCCCGCCTGCTGATTCTTGACGAAGCCACCAGCGGCCTGGACCCGGTGACCAGAGATGAACTGCTGGATCTGTTTTATGAATTTATCCAGGATGACCGGCACTCCATTTTTATGTCCTCCCACATCACCAGCGATCTGGAAAAAATCTGCGACTATGTCGCATACATCCATAAGGGAAAGCTGCTGCTCTGCCAGGAAAAAGATGCGCTGTTACAGCGTATGGGCATTCTGAAATGTTCCGAAGATTTATTCCGGGAAATCGACCCGGCCGCCGTCCACGGCCGGCGAACGACCGCTTTCGGCATCGAGGCGCTGGTAGAACGACAGAAGGTTCCGGCCGGCTTCACGGTAGAGCATGCCAGTCTGGACGACATCCTGATTTATCTGGTCAAGACAGATAAGCCCCATGCTTAAAACATCACACTCTTTCAGAAAGGTTGGTAACAGATATGAAAGCGCTGCTGTTAAAAGATATCAAGGTTTTAGCCGTTAATATGAAGCTTTATTTCGTCCTGATTCTGCTGTATGTCCTGCTGGGAGGATTGGTTCCTGATCTGGGAATCTTCCAGCTTTATCCGATTTTACTCTTTTCCCTGTTTCCTGTTACCGCTCTTTCCTATGACGAGCGCTGTCACTGGAATCAGTACGGCGTCACCCTGCCTTTAAGCCGCAGGACGCTGGTGCTGAGCAAATATGTTCTGGGAATCGCCGGCGCATTTTTCATCGCCATTTTCACCCTGGCTGTGAATCTGCTGTTCCCTGTACTGTTTCAAAACACTGTCACCGATTTCAGGCTTTTATCCTGCTATCTGCTGGCCGTCACATCTGCCAGTATCCTCTCACTGGATATTATCCTGCCCGTTTCCTTCCACTTCGGAACGGAAAAAGGACGGCTGTTTTTTCTGGGCGCCGTAGTTCTGCTCTGCGCCGCGCCTGCCATTATGGACAGCATATTTGATTCCTTACGGCTTCCCGCCGCCGCAATCGGCACGCCGCTTTTTTCCGGACTGGGTATGGCGGCAGGAATCTTTGCGCTCTTCGTGATTCTGTCGACTATCCTCTCCATAGCCGTCTGTATCCGAATTTTCGACAGAAAAGAACTGACGTACTGACCACATTGTAAGCACAGGGTAAATTCACATATACACGCATAAAATCAACCGATCGAAAGATACTATAAACAACGGCATACCCGACGTACCTGACCCCAAAAACGGCTGGAGACTGAAAACGGCCCCTGAATCAAAGCCGCAAAGGGAGCCGCAAAACGATTATAAGCGAGAAAAAAATATGAAAGACCAACTGCGAAAGCTGCCGTTCCTCTTTGGCGTGGGGGGAGCGGCTTATTATACGGCAGAAATGACATGCCGGGGATATTCCCACTGGACCATGTTTGTATTAGGCGGCATCTGTTTTGTCATCATCGGCCTGTTGGAACATCGGCTGCGCTATACCCGTTCCTACACCTGGCTGATGGCCGTCTCTTCTATTATTATAACTGTGCTGGAATTTCTCACCGGATTAATTGTCAACCGATGGCTTGGATTAAACGTATGGAATTACAGCAGACAGCCTTTTAACCTGATGGGCCAGGTCTGCCTGCTGTTTTCCGTCATCTGGTACTTTTTGTCCTATGCCGCCATTGTTCTGAACAATTATCTGCGGTACTGGTTTTTCCACGAGGAACACCCCCATGTGCTGGCCCGGCGGTTTCAGGAGCACGGCAGGTCCTCACTTCCGCCTGAAATTCCGAAGTACGGCCCATATCACCAAACCAAAAATACAGATCTGTAAAAATGTACCCAGCAGCTGTCCCAGAAACGGCAGCAATACCACATGCAGGGGAACCACCTCCAGCAATCCGGAACTCTGCCACCGGATCAGCGTGTAGACAAGCTGGAAAAAAAACAGCGCGAATACAATCGCCAGAAATGAGAGCATAAATTTTCTCGCCGTTTGTTTTTGCTTTTCAGTCTGACGCCGTCTGTCTTCCTGTCCCGAATAAACAGACCGGGCCGGACCCGGACGAGTCCCATAACCGCGGCTGCCGCTCCGGCCTGAAGAAGTCTGCGTTCCCCTGCCGGATACGGTCTGTCGGTTCGGAACAGGACGCTTTGTTCCTGCTCTGTTGTGCCCGTACTCCCTCTGTCTGTCCAGAGGACTGTGCACATGCCCCAGTCCGTAGTGCTGATCCGCCATACAGCCGGGGCGTCCCGCGCTGTCATAGCTTTCATTGGCTACGGGGCCGGTGTAATAAACCGGCTCCTTCACAAAGCTTTTACAATAGGTACAAAAATGTTTGGTTTTCAAACGCCGGTCACACACCGGACAGATATACCTTCCTGCCATAATCCCTCCCCGATACCTGATCCCGCGTCTCCCCTCCCGGGACTTGCCGCGGACACTTAAAGCTGGTTTTCAGGCTCTTGCGTACCCCCATTCCTATCGGCGTACCCATCCGCCAAACAGCTTCTTTTTATAATGCAGGAGTTCTTCCTTCGCCTCCTGATGATTTCCGGCTTTCTGCAGGTAGGCTACGCCTTTCGGAATATCCTGTGCCACGCCCAGTCCCTGACCATAAATCATGCCGCGCAGATAATCGGCCTCCCAGTAATTCCAGTTTACTTCCTCCAGGAATTTCAGTGCACGGCCATAATTCTGTGGTGTACCCAGACCATAGAAACAGCATTTACCCAGGTAGAAGACGCCCCATTTACTCCCCCTGTCATAAGCCCAGGACAGAAGCTGAAACGCTTTGGCATAGTCCTGGGGAACGCCTCTCCCGAAGAAATATGCTTTGCCCAGGAAATTGCGGGTGCGGAGCACATTGGTGGACATATCCTTTTCATAGCATTTCACGGCGTAAGCCTCGTCTTTTTCTACGCCTGTTCCGTCAAAATAGTAGAGTCCCACATCGGTCCACGCTCCCGGATGACCGCCCTCAGCCGCTTTTTTATACCAGATCATCGCTTCCTCCGGCTTGCCTGCTTCATCCAGACTGTCCGCATAGATAGCCTGCTGAATCGGATGGCCGTATTCAGCGCCGATCCTGAACAAATCCTTCGCTTTCTCCGGCTGCGGAGCAATCAGATCCTCGTCCCCCTGGGTATAGTAACGATTCAGGTTATTGGCCGCGAAATACATGCCGCCATGCAGCGCTTTCCAGAACCAGTCCTCGCATTTTGCGATATTCTCTGACAGGTAGGCTTTGTAAGCCGCCTGATTCGGAAAAGAATCTTTTCCTTTATTCTGAATCCGCAGGAAATCCCACCAGAAATAGGAATTGGCAATGGTATACTGGCAGAAAGCATCCCCCTCTTCCGCCAGCACCAGCACCTCGTCGAAAGCTTCCTGCAGGCTGGCAAAGGGCATCCTCTTCTCCACCGACGGCGTCAGCTCCCCGCTGCGCAGCGCCACCATCACGCCAAGAGCGCTTCCCTGCTCCACTGACTTATGCAAAAGCTCCGTCGCCCTGTCGTCATCCTCAGGAAAACCATGGCCGGCCCACACATACTGATACCCGCACAGACACCGGGCCAGCAGACAGGTGGCGTCTCCGTCCCCTGCGGCAGAAGCCTGTTCCAGCATGGCAAAGGCCTCCTTGCCTTTCCCCGTCCATTCCTGGTAATAAATGTCCTTCAGCGCCTGTTTTACTTCATTGCTTAATACTTTTCCCATGTTTTTACACTTCCTTTTTATTAATGATAAGATTTATATATGTTATTTCTTATCCCTTTTCATCATCTGCTTCGTGCAGTCCTTCCACCCTTTGCCGCCAGGCTGATACGCCCCGTCGGGATATCCCGTAAGCCAGGAAGCGGCCTCTCTGGGAGACATTTTCGTCGAATAAAACCGCAGGACGGCTCCATCCGGCCAGGTTGCCTCCACAGTACAGCGGCCGTCTGTCTGATCTCCTGCCGTAGCCCGGATCCACAGATATCCCTGCGGCAGCGTCAGATCCACCAGCTGATAGGCGCCGTCCGCCAGCCCGTCCGCGGCTACCTGCACATCTTCTCCTGTAAAGGTCATATGATTCTCTGCCGCGCCGCTTTTCAGAACCAGCGACAGCCTTGCCCTGGGACGCTGCCGGAAATCCGTCCGCTCATTCTGTGACTCTCCGGTCCGCATAGCCAGCTGCCAGCCCGTAACATCCGGCGCCTGCCGCTTTAACCAGCCTTCCAGAATTTTTTTCGCTTCCCACCGGTCTGCGACAAGAACCCGAAACAACGTGCCGTTCCCCGCGTCAGACACCGGCTCCGCCGCCAGCATCACCTGCTCCGTTCCGGCATTTTCCTCCTGCGCATAACAGTGGAGCGCTCGAAACGCCTGATCGCCGGCCTCTGCCGGACGGGTGGGCGTCAGAACGAAAAACGGTTCTTCCCCGGACAGGCACCGCTGTAAATGCTCCTCCACCAGGGACAGGGTCACCCGTGAAGTCGCGGTGCCGTCCGCCGCCTCCAGAATCATCTCCTGCGCCCCGTCGCTTCCGGCCTTTTTCAGCGCCTGCTCGGAAGCCCTCCGGTTTTGCTTCTGCAAAAACTCCCGTTCGAAATTATCCCGTTCCACGTCATTTTTTCCAAGAAAATCTCCATACTGGTCATTGACGCCCCGAACCGCGTCCGGTACCCGTAAGGCAAGATACTCCGCCGCGTCCCGCAGATCCTGGGGATCTTTAAAATCAGTAACCGACTTGTGCCAGCGATTATCAATCAGCACCAGCTCCAGAATTCTTGTGGTACGGGATCCGGTCTGCGTACTGTTCCTGCGAATTTTGTCCACCGTAAAAATCCCTCTGATCCGGTCGATCCGGTTGGCCTCGTCTCCAAGAACCCATTCCTTTCCGATTCCCGCCTCGCCAAACCAGACGCCGTTCTCCTTCAGATCGTCATCCACCATGGCAAACAGTTCCCCCACCGGCGGCGCTCCGTCCGGAAAAGGAAGCTGGTTCCTGATCGACCGGGCCAGCGTCCCCTTCTCAGGAAAAAAGGCATCCCGTACACCCACATAGCCCAGGCCAATCCCCAGCGCCAGCAGAAATACCGCGCCGCCGCCGGACACTGCCAGCGTCACATAATCCTTCGTCTCCCAATATGTACGATCCTGTCCCAGCCCCACATAAAACATAACCCCCAGCCCCGCGGCAAGCACAAGCAATATCACTGCCCACAGACACCAGGTCAGCTTCTTCCGGGTGCGGGTCAGGCAGTAACCCTCCTCCACGCCATGGGGATTGTTCTTCCGCTGCATTCCCATCAGCAGCAGAATGACCGGCACCGCGAAAATCCGCAGAGCCGCGAACAGCAGAATATAAATCACAACATTCCAGGGCCAGCGCAGAAACTTAAGCCCCTCTTTTTCTTCTTTCGTCCCCTTCACAGATACATTCGCCCCCTTCGAGCAAAAATTTTTCTTTTTGTAACCAGTTTACCACTAATAATCTCACAAAACAACTTGATCTCTGCTTTTTTAACGTATCTTTTTCCGTGTACGGATTATATACAAAAGGAACCGGTAACAGCGCGGTTATCATCTGTTATCCGGTTCCCCGTGTCTTTTATTTCTGCCTTTTATTCTTTTTTACCCCGCTCTTTCTGCCTCTGACTCCGCCCGGAAACGTCTGCCGGCCGGTCTGACACGGCTTACCGGGAAAACTTATCTCTGCACACGCCCGGAAGCGTCCCCGCCGGCCAGCCGTTCGGCCTCCTCTTTCGTAATCAGATTCAGATCCCCCGGTATGGTATGCTTTAAAGCAGAAGCCGCCACCGCGAATTCCAGCGCCTCTTTCATTTCCTTTCCCTCTGCCAGAGCACAGATCAGCCCGGCCGCAAAGGAATCGCCGCCGCCCACTCTGTCCACAATCGGCGTAATCCGGTATCTGCGGGAACGATAAAATTCCCTGGTCCTCCCGTCCATGATACATGCGGACCAGCCGTTGTCGGAAGCGCTGAAACTCTCCCGCAGAGAACCCACCACATACCGGAAGCCGAACCGGTCCGCCATCTGATTGAAAATATCCACATATCCGGCCAGTTCCAGCTCTCCCGCCGTCACATCCGTATTCCCCGGTCTGAATCCCAGTACCTTCTGGGCGTCCTCCTCATTGCCAATGCACACATCCACATATTCCATCAGGCCGGTCATCACCTCACGGGCCTTTTCGGAAGACCACAGTTTTTTTCGGAAATTCAGATCCACCGATACGGTGACGCCATGGTCCTTCGCCGCTTTCAGCGCAGCCTCCGTAAGGGCCGGCGCCGTATCGCTGACCGCCGGAGTAATGCCGGTAAAATGAAACCATTCCGCGTCCTGAAAAATCGCGTTAAAATCAAAATCCTCCGGCCTTGCGGTACAGATCGCGCTGCGGGCTCTGTCATATACCACATTGGACGCTCTCATAGCAGCGCCTGTCTCCAGAAAATAAATGCCCAGCCGTTCCCCGCAGCGGGCGACATGCTTCGTACCCACGCCATATTTCCTCAGCGCGGCCAGAGCGCATTCCCCGATCGGATTATCCGGCAGCGCCGTGACAAATTCCGCCTCGTGGCCGAAGCCGGCCAGAGACACAGCCACATTTGCCTCGCCGCCGCCATAATTCACATCAAAGGTGTCCGCCTGAATAAAACGTTCGTTGCCCGGCGTGGACAGCCGCAGCATGATTTCGCCCATCGTTACAATTTTCGCCATATTGATTCACCTCCGCATTTGCCCAAATTCAGTTTCTGATCTGCCGCGCCAGTTCAACCGCCCTTTTGGTCAGTTCCTGAATCTCGTCAAATTTCCCGGCCCTGATCAGTTCTCCTTTCACCATCCAGCTTCCTCCGCAGGCCAGAACTCTGGGAAATTCCAGATAGCTTCCGATATTTTTCTCATTGATTCCGCCGGTCGGCATAAATCTCATCCTCACATAGGGAGCGGCCAGAGCCCTGATCATCTCCAGTCCGCCCGCTGCCTCCGCAGGAAAAAACTTCACTGCGTTAAGACCAAATTCCATGGCCCGCTCCACATCGCTGGGGGTGGCGGTACCGGGAAGCATCGTGACTCCTTTGTCCAGACAATGCCCTACAACCCTGGGATTCAGACCGGGGCTGACGATAAATTCCGCCCCTGCCGCCATCGCTCTGTCCGCCTGCTCCGTGGTCAGCACCGTCCCCGCGCCCACCAGCATCTTTGGAAATTCTTCCGTCATAATCCTGATTCCTTCCTCGGCTGCCTCCGTTCGAAAAGTCACCTCCGCACAGGGGAGGCCGCCATCGCATAATGCTTTGGCCAGAGGTCTTGCATCTTTTACATCTTCCAGCAGTACCACAGGGACAATGACAGTTTTTTTTATTTTCTCTAATACGTCGCTCATCTTCCTGCTCCTTTGTCATTTCTCCGCTCATTTTTTGAGATCCTGAAAGTAATCTCCCATACGTCAAGCAATTATGGGAAACTTTTTTCCAGATTTAGTTTTTGCAGTTCAGGGAAATTCATGCGGCGCGCGCTGAAAAAATTATATTCTGTCGTTGTAAAATCAAGCCGGTTTCTCATAAGAATGACATGTCGTATCTTTATCTGAATTGTATCTCCGCGTAAAGTGAAGATTCTCAGCGATATGAATTTAAAAATATTATGCCCGCTTTTTAAAGCGGGCATTGGAGCGGACTATTTTCCACCCATCCTCTGCCTCACAATCTCATAAGCCAGCACGCCGGCCGCCACGGATGCATTCAGGGAATTGATCTCCCCTTTCATCGGGATCAACGCAACCATATCGCATTTTTCCCGGACCAGACGGCTGACGCCGTTTCCCTCATTGCCGATTACCAGACCGATGGGGCCGGTCAGATTCAAGCGATACATCATCTTCCCTCCCATATCGGCACAGACAAACCAGAGCCCCTGTTCTTTGAGCTGTTCGATGGACGCCGAAAGGTTGGTCACCCTGGCCACCGGCGTAAAGTTCAGCGCGCCGGCGGAAGCTTTTGCCACCACTGCCGTCAGGCCCGCCGCACGATGCCTGGGGATAATCACGCCATGTGCGCCGGCCAGATTTGCCGTCCGGATAATCGCTCCCAGATTATGAGGGTCCTCGATGCCGTCCAGCAGAATCAGAAAAGGCGGCTCCCCTTTCTTCCGGGCCAGCTCCAGCATATCCGCGACTTCCGCGTATTCATAGGCAGCGGCCTGGGCGATCACACCCTGATGTCTGCCGGTCTCAGACAGCTGATCCAGCCGCTGACGGGGGACAAACTGAAACATCACATCCCGTTTCTTTGCCTCCCGGACAATGGTCTGCACCGGCCCGTCCTGACAGCCGTCCTGCACATACAAACGGTGTATGGGACGCCCGGAGCGCAGCGCCTCAAGAACGGGGTTTCGCCCCTCGATCATACCTTCCGCCTCCCCTTCCGGGCCTTCCTGTCTATATGTTCTTCTTTCAGGTATCGAACTCTTTTGCTTCCGTTCCATTCCTTTTTCCTTTCAAAATCCGGTAAAACATGTAACATACACATTTTACCGGATATTTCGTTTCACAACTAAACTCTCTTATCGCAATCCTGCTGTCGGGGTTCCAGAATATCCAGACTTCTGCGGATCAGCGTCAGCATCCGCTGGATCTGTCCGGTCAGATACAGATACCCGATCAGCGCCTCGAATCCCGTAGCTTTCTTATAATCCGCCTCCGTGGCGTTTTTCGCCATCGTGGCAGGTTTCGCGTTGCGGCCCCGCCGGCAGACTGCCTGCTCATCTTCTGTCAGAACGCCCTCTTTCTCAAACAATTCCAGCACCTTAGCCTGGGCGGATGCTCTGACCAGACGGCAGCAATGAAGATGGAGCTTATGAGGCTTACAATTTCCCCGGTTCACCAGCACAGTGCGCACCGCCAGGTCATATACCCCATCGCCGATATATGCCAGCGTCAACGGTGAATACGCGCGGATATCTACAGAAGACAGACGCAGCAGCACGGAAATTTTTTCTATATACTCCGCCCATTCCGCCTCCTGAACCTGCCGCTGTCCTGGGCCGTTTATATTTTCTATGCTTTCGGTTTGCAGTCGGTTTTCCGACTCTGTCTCTCTTATTTCCTGACTCAGGCTTTCTTCCATTTTACCCCTTCCCTGGTATCCTCTAACAGAATTCCCATCTGGGTCAGCTGATCCCGGATCTCATCCGCCAGGGCGAAATTTTTCTCCTTCCGCGCCTGCTGCCGTCTGGCGATCAGCTCCTCGATCTCGCTGTCCAGAAGCTGTGCCTCCCGTTTGGTCTCAATGCCCAGCACCTGGCATAAATCCTCAATCGTTGTCTTCAGCTGCATCAGGAAGGTCCGCGTAGATTGTTCGTCCGCCTCCGTATTGCACAGCTTCACCAGCTCAAACAGGGCGGCTATCGCATCCGCCGTATTGAAATCATCCTCCATGGATGCCTCATATTTTTTCACCAGCTCCTGCACCCTGCCTGTGATCAGCCCAAGCTCCTCCCGGGTCATATCGTCAGAGGGCAGAACGCGCTCCATCAGCTCATCCAGCCGTTCCACCGCCGTCAGAATCCGATCCAGGCCATTTTTCGAAGCCTCCATCAGACTCGCGCTGAAATTTAAGGGGCTTCTGTAATGGGCGCTGAGCATAAAGAAACGAAGCACCTGCAGGTCATATTTCTCGCTGATCTCACGTACCGTAAAGAAATTGCCTTCGGATTTGGACATCTTCCTGTTGTCAATGTTCAGAAACGCATTGTGCATCCAGTACCGGGAAAATTCTTTTCCGTTGGCCGCCTCGCTCTGGGCAATCTCATTCTCATGGTGCGGAAAAATCAGGTCTTCGCCGCCGGCATGAATATCGATCTGATCGCCCAGATATTTTTTGGACATTACGGAGCACTCGATATGCCAGCCCGGTCGGCCCTGGCACCAGGGAGATTCCCAGTAAGGCTCCCCTTCCTTTTTCGGCTTCCACAGAACAAAGTCCAGTTCGTCCTCCTTGCCGCTGCCCACCACCTTGATCTCTCTGTGGCCGGCCTGCAGGTCATCCAGGTTTTTGTGAGACAGCTTTCCATAAGGCTCAAATTTTTTCGTGCGGAAATACACCGTCCCGTCGCCAGCCGCGTAAGCGTATCCCTTTTCGATCAGCGTCCCGATCATCTCTAACATTCCGTCGATTTCCTGCGTCGCCAGCGGATGGGTCGTAGCGGGCTTGATATTCATGCCCTCCATATCCTTTTTGCACTCCGCAATATATCTGGCGGAAATCTCCGCCGCGTCCACGCCCTCTTCATTGGCTTTCCTGATGATCTTGTCATCTACGTCAGTGAAATTCGAGACGAAATTTACGTCGTAGCCCTTATACTCAAAATACCGCCGCACCGTGTCAAAAACGATCATCGGGCGGGCATTTCCGATATGGATAAAATTGTACACCGTGGGGCCGCAGACATACATCTTCACTTTGCCCGGTTCTAAAGGTACAAATTCTTCTTTTTTTCTGGTAAGCGTGTTATAAAGTTTCATCGGTATCAGTCCTTTCTGTACGTATCATATAATAAATAAAAATCACGCCCGTTCTCTGTTTCTGCATATCCGAAACAGCCTGTTAATATCTTTTCTCAGCCGTTCATTCTCGTCTTTCAGCTCCTGAATATCCATCTTCACCGGATCTGGCAGATTCACCTGATCCAGATCCTGCTGGGGCAGCCGCACGTTATTCCGTTTCACCACCCGGCCCGGCACGCCGACCACGGTGGAATTAGGAGGAACGGTAGACAATACCACTGAACCGGCCCCGATTTTTGAATTATCCCCGATGGTAAAAGAGCCCAGCACCTTGGCGCCGGCGCTGACCATCACGTTATTTCCCAGCGTCGGATGACGCTTGCCCTTTTCCTTGCCGTTGCCTCCCAGGGTCACGCCCTGAAACAATGTCACATTGTCCCCCAGCTGGGCAGTCTCTCCGATAATCACGCCGTGACCGTGGTCGATAAACAGCCCTTTCCCGATCTTCGCGCCCGGATGAATCTCAATACCCGTTTTTCTGGCGCAGCGCTGAGAAATAAACCGTGCCAGAAAAAAATGCTTTTTCACATACAGCCGGTGGGCCAGCCGGTATTCCAGCACCGCCCAGAAGCTGGGATACAACAATACCTCCATCGAGGAATGGATCGCCGGATCACGCTCCCGCACGATGGCGATCTCGTTTTTGATATATTGGATCATGTTCATCTGATTCTCCTTATTATACGATAAATATCAGTCCGCCTTTAACAAATTCCGCACCGCATACATACTACGCTTGACAAAACATTGCGTATTTCATGAAACCTCCCTGTAGCACAAAAAAACTCCATCTCTTTTTAAAGAGACGAAGTTTATCCGCGGTTCCACTCTTATTAAAGGGATACTGATCGAATCCCTTCTCTCAGCCGCGCTGCCCTTCCCGACATGATCCGGACAGTGCGCAGGCCGTTAACGCCGACGATACGTGTCCGGCTAATTCCGGCAGCCGCCGAAACCTCACCGAACCGGCTCCCGGATGCACTTCATCTGCATTCATCACAGAACCGCTTCCAGCCCATGGCGGCCCCTCTCTGTGTTCCTCCCGCAGATTACTTTTCCGTTCACAGCCTTTATGGATTTTACAGATTTCAACTCTAAAAATCTGTTTTTATTCTCGTAATATAGTGTATGTAAAATCGATCTTTTTGTCAAGGCTTTTGCGAAAAGGTTTTTTCTAAACGTTTATTTTCCGGCCTCCAGTTCTCTCATCCTTTTCGTACAGTACTGGATAATATCCTGTCTTGTCACTATGCCGATAAAACTGTTTTTATCGTCGATCACCGGCACAAAATTCTGGATCGTGGCCTTCTGAATCAGATCCTCGATATCCGCGTCCACCCGGATCGGAGCGTTATACCGCCGCCTGTCCACCTCTTTCACATGAATTTTTTCCGAATCTTTGAAATTCAGGGAAAACTCATTTTTGATATAAAACAAGATATCCCCCTCGGTGATCGTCCCTATGTACTCCCCCTTCCGGTTCAGCATGGGGATGGAGGTATAGCGGTGATACTCCATTTTTTCCAGCGCCTGACGCAGCGTTTCATCGTCATATACGTATGAAAGCTCCGCCTTGGGTGTCAAAAAAAACAATACGTTCATAATCCCATTCTCCTGTCAGTTATCCTTCTTTCGTATAATACGCAAACATCCCCCGGCAGACTCCCGCAAATTGGCGGCAAAACGCCCTGCGAAGAATGCGGCGGCCGGCCTACTCAGCCGGCTCCGGACTGCCTTCTTCCTGCCGCCTGCATCCTGGGCATCCGGAACATCTGTCCCGCATCTTTTCGGCGGTAAAAAGGCCTTCGCTTTCAACCGATGAATAGCGATAATCCGCGGCTTTGTTCAGCAGCGCAATCGCCTGGGCGGAAATCCCCTCGCCCTGTCCGGTAAAGCCCAGCCCCTCCTCCGTGGTCGCCTTGATACACACCTGATCTTCGGAAATCCCCAGCGCACGGGCCACATTCCTTACCATCTCCGCCCGGTAAGGCGCCAGCCTGGGACGCTGGGCAATGATGGTTGCATCGATATTTCCGATAAAGTAAAAATTTTCCTCCAAAAATTCCCCTACACGCTCCAAAAGCCGGATACTGGAAATCCCCTTATACCGGGGATCAGTATCCGGAAAATGCTGTCCGATATCGCCGAGGGCCGCCGCTCCCAGCAATGCGTCCATGATGGCATGCACCACCACATCCGCATCCGAATGGCCTAACAGCCCTTTCTCAAATGGTATCTTTACGCCGCCCAGGATCAGGTCCCGCCCTTCCGTCAGGCGATGTACGTCATACCCCATTCCAATTCTCATCCGCTAACCTCGTCCATATTGATCTATACTGATATTGATCTGTTATGCTTTCGCCGCTTTCCTTCTGCGCCGGAACACCCGATATCCTTCCTTGCCAAACTCGGTTCGGTAAATCAGCGAATACATACCGCTGCTTAAAATCGTAGCCGCCATCACGTCCAGCACCGAATGCTGTTTCAAAAACATGGTGGACAGAATAATCGAAAGCATCAGCAGCCCGGAAGCCAGACGGAATATCGGATATTTCTTACCGTAAGTGCTTCTGACCAGAGCGATATGAACGCCGATGGACGCGTACACATGAATGCTGGGAAATACGTTGGTCGGCGTATCCGCCCGGTAAATCATGGATACCAGCCAGCAGAATATATTCTGATTCGGATCGACGACAGGCCGCAGCACCTGAATATTCGGCCATAAGGTACAGATTCCCAGACAGACGCTCATCCCGACAAACAGATTTCCGGTCAGCTTATAAAATTCCTCTTTCGACTGGGTGAATAAAAACAACAGCAGCGTCCCAACCACATAAGCAAACCACAGCAGATAAGGAATAATAAAATATTCACAAAAAGGAATCTTCCGGTCCAGGGAGGCATAGATCAGATGATAGCCGCTCACATGCCTCTGCTCCAACCAGAAAAACCACGGAAAATAAATCAAACCGTACAAAAACACCCACGCATGCTTATATTTCCGTATAAATTCTTTCATAACCACAATTACCTTTCCTAAAACTTTCACTCTGCAAATGTCTTTTTCCCTTCGATGACTGTGATTATAGCACAGTATAAAATCTCCGGCAAGGCCCTTCGGCAAATCTTTAGAAAGCTTAAGAAACTGGTAATTTTCTGGTTATTGATTCTTGCGGAACCGACGTTTTTTCTCCTTTTTCGCCGGCAAAGTTCCCCGGTCGACAATCAAACGAAGCTTCTTATTTTCGCAGCGGAAATGCACCTCCTTCATTTTATCAAACACTTCTCCGTCCGTATGAACCGGCAGGGCCTCCTGGAGAAAAATTTCCGCCTCCCGGCACCGGTAATTTTCCGCGCCATTTGGCAGACGGCGAATTCCAAACAGGGCAAAAACCAGAATCGGAATCAGCTCCAGCTTCGACACGCCCGATACCACGCACAAGGACAGCATCCCGTCCTGGGGGTCCGCATTCGGCGCAAACCGGAACCCGCCGCCTTCCCGCGGCAGAATATGAGCGGAAATAAAAGAAATCCTCCGAAGGGGAATCCTTCTGCCGCCGTCCAGTACCAGCTCGCCGCCGCACCTTTTATGAAGAAGAATCTGCCACAGCCCCACTAAAATATAAGCGAGACTCCCCATATGCAGTCTGTTGCAGATCCTTTTCACCTGCGAACAGTTAAGACTCCGGCAGACGGCCGCGTCAAAGCCCAGACCACTGCTGACCAGAAATCTGCGGTAAAAGGGGGCCCGTCCCGCCGACGCGCAGGTAATCATGCCATAATCCAGCACACGACAGGGCGATTCCTGATCCAGAATATAAGACAGCGCTTTCTTCGGATTGGCCGGAAGGCCGTGGCCCTTTGAAAAGTCATTGGCGGAGCCTGCGGGTATGTACGCTAACTTCACTTTAGCCTGCAGATGAAGTCCCTGCAGCACCTCGTTCAAGGTGCCGTCGCCGCCTAAAACTGCCAGCGTTTTCTCCACTGACCGTTCCTCTCCGGCCGTAAGAGCCGCCGCAATCTTCGCGGCGTGTCCCTGCCCTTCCGTCATATAAACCTGATACACGACATCCCTTTTCCTGATCAGCCGCTCCAGAGTTCCCCATTTCTTCAGTGCTCTTCCCGAAGCCGCCTTCGGGTTTACGATAAAGTAAATCATATCCGCTCCCATGCCTGTGGAAATTTATGAAGGTGAAAATTTATGAATATTTTTAATAAGTTTTTTCAAAAAAATGCTTGACATTTTGTCTTATTGCGCTTATACTATTAGGGCAGTCGCAAAACAGACTGTCACATGGGGTCTTAGCTCAGCTGGGAGAGCATCTGCCTTACAAGCAGAGGGTCATAGGTTCGAGCCCTATAGGCCCCATACCCATGGCGGAATAGCTCAGTTGGCGAGAGCACACGGTTCATACCCGTGGTGTCGTTGGTTCGAATCCAATTTCCGCTACGAGAGATATAGTGAAAGCTATATCTCTTTTTTATTGTTCCGCGAGCTTTCGCTGCAATTTTGCCGCATCTTTGAAATCTACATATATTTTCGTTCACTTACTGATGAGCAGGTAAGCCCAGCCTGCAAAGACTTACCCCCATGCAGCAAATCATTCGGCTCGCGGGTATATCTTCATGGCTTCCTGCAATCAAAGCTCCCCCTGCTCCTGACTATCCGCGGAAACGCCGGCAGCGGTCTCCGATATCTCAATCGTCCTCACCTTCACTTCCGACAGGTACACCATAATCACTACGATTGCGCAGCCAAACAGCGTCATGCCGATCAGCTGCTTTCTGGAACCGAACATAAACCGGAACAAATCGGTTTCCATCAGTAAAATTTCCATCATATTCGCGCCCACATGCATCAGCACCGGCACGGCCCAGCTGTGGGTTTTCTCATAGGCATAGGAAAACAGACTGCCCATCAGAAAGGCATAAACCACCTGCACCAGCCCCATATGAAGGGAGGCATAAAGCAGGGAGGTCAGAATCCCCGCATACAGCGGACGCGTATATTCTCTGACACGGTCGTACATCACCACACGGAAAATCATCTCCTCCGCAACAGGAGAAACAATGCCCATACCGATCAGAATCATCACAACCGGCTGGCTGAGCACGGCCAGATCCATCATCCCTTCAGCATCCCGCAGCAGACCGCTGATCAGCATCATATTATTGCCCGCCAGGGAAGCGGCACAGGCAAGGGCCAGAAAAATCAGGTAAGCTCCGCCGGAGGGCCTGGTATAATATGTGCGTTTTCCCAGCTGATCCGCCCGTCTCTGGTCTTTTTTTCTGAACAATAACAAAATGGGAATCACGGCGGCGGCGCTGAATACGGTACACCAGAATGAGATATCCAGAATACTGTTCAGAACCGAACGCATCATCGACTGATATATGCTTTCCAGACTGGCGCTGGTCAGATCCGCCTGCCCTACAAACTTCATGGCAAAGGCCGTGCAAACGCCGATCGTCGCTATGATCTGCAGCACATAGTATGTAGCAAGAGGTGTAAACACTCTCCATATCTTTGAAAAAAAGCTTTCCTGCTTCATTTGTTACTCATCCCCTTTGTGTAGCTGATAATTTCAAAATGTAATCTGATAAAATCGCCTGCAAGCAGTCGAGTTTACCATCTTACATTTTGGCACTGCTCATTACTTACGTGAACATTTTGGCACTGCTCATTGCCTACATGAAGATTATACCACTCCCCCACATAAAAAGGTATAAATTATTTATTAAAATCTGTAAAACTGCCCATGAAAAACAGCAAATACGAAAACCAGGCCCCGAAAAAACGGGGCCTGACACTTTTTCCTGCAGCTTCTGCCTATAAAAAGATGTATTTACACACAAACAACAGGCAGAGAATATACATCAGCGGCGTTACCTTCTTCATTTGCTCCTTCCCCAGGCATACATGAATTACCACATAGGAAATAATACCGATGGACAAGCCTTCCGAAACGCTGTAAGCCAGCGGCATTACCAGCAGACATAGATAGGCGGGCACTGCTTCTTCCCACTGGTCAAAGTCGATTTTCAGTACGGAGGAAATCATCAGAAATCCCACGAAAATCAATGCCGGCGCGGTGGCGAAGCCGGGAATCGACGTGAACAGCGGTCCGAAGGGCAGGGCCAGCAAAAACAAAACGCCGGTGGTCAGCGCCGTCAGTCCTGTCCGTCCGCCTGCGGCGATCCCTGCAGAGCTTTCCACATAGGTCGTGGTGGTGGAGGTTCCGAACAGAGCACCCACGCTGGTAGCTATGGCGTCGGCCAGCAATGCGCCTCTTGCATTCGCAAGCTTTCCGTCCTGATCCAGCATATCCGCCTTGCTGGCCAGGCCGATCAGCGCGCCCAGCGTATCAAATAAATCCACAAAGAGAAAGGCGAACATCACGGCAATAAAGTCCAGAATGCCGATTCCCCCCAGGCCGCTGTCAAAAATATGAAAGGCCGTGGAAGAAAAGGACCGGAACAGACTGCCCATATGGAAATTCACAATCTGGGCCGGGAACAAAGAATAGTATCCCGCCTCCGGATTCGGAACATAAATTCCTGCCGCCTGACAGATCATGCCCAGCAGCCAGGTCGCAACGATTCCGATCAGGATAGCCGCTTTTACCTTTTTAATATAAAGAATGGCAATCAGCAGCACGCCGGCCACGGCCAGCAGCGCACAGATGCCTTCCGTATGAAAATTGGCGGCAAATTTTACGCTGGTTACAAGGGTGGAATCCTCCTTCACCACCAGATGGGCGTTCTGTAAGCCGATAAAGGCGATAAACAGGCCGATACCGGCGCTGGCCCCATGTTTTAACGACATAGGGATCGCGTTAAAAACCGCCTCCCGCACATTGGTCAGGGAAAGCAGGATAAAGATAATGCCTTCCACAAACACGGCCAGCAGCGCCACCTGCCAGGGATACTCCATCACGCCGCATACCGTATAGGTAAAATAAGCGTTCAGCCCCATGCCCGGCGCCAGGGCAAAGGGATAATTGGCCAGCAGCGCCATCATCAGACAGCCCACAAAAGAGGCCAGACAGGTAGCCGCCAGCACGCCGCTCTGGTCCATACCCGCCACGGACAGCATATTCGGATTCACGGCCAGAATATAGGCCATGGTTACAAAGGTGGTCAGGCCGGCCATCAGCTCCACCTTTGTCGTCGTCTTGTGTTCTTTCAAGTGAAACAAATTTTCAAACATCGCTTTTTCATCCTCTATTTTAGTTCCGCAACTCCCCTCCCAGTCCCCCTGAACCTGGAATAATTTCCGGCCGCCCTCCGCGTCCGTAAATCATTCCGGAGCCTGTCCGGTCCGTTGCTGTTTTAGTTTTGCGACGTCCACCACCGTCAGTCTTTCTTCCTGATTTTCAAGGCTGGTCAGCAGGGCGTCTGCCGTGTCCAGAGAGGTCAGAACCGTAATCCCCGTCTCGATGGCATGGCGGCGGATAATAAAACCGTCATGGCTTTTCACATTGCCATTGCTGGGGGTGTCGATTACCAGATCGATATGATGGTCCAGAATCAGATCCAGAAGGTTCGGCGATTCCTGCTCCACCTTATTGATCGGAATCGCGAACACGCCGTTGGCCACCAGGTATCTGGCCGTTCCGCCCGTGGCGAAAATCGTGTAGCCTAATCTTTTAAACCTGCCCGCCAGCTCCACCGTCTCCGGCTTATCGGAATCCTTCACCGTGATCACCATCTGCTTCGTCCTGGGCAGATCGATGCCGCTTCCCAAAAATCCCTTATACAATGCCTCATGGAAGGTACGGGCAATCCCCAGTACCTCACCGGTGGACTTCATCTCCGGTCCCAGGCCGATATCCGCCCCCCGCAGCTTCTCGAAGGAAAATACCGGAACCTTCACCGCCACATAGCCGGACTCCGGCTGCAGCCCCGGCGCATATCCCATCTCTGACAGCTTTTCGCCCATAATCACCCGGGCCGCCAGCTTCACGACGGGAATGCCCGTCACCTTGCTGATATAAGGAATCGTACGGCTGGACCGCGGATTCACCTCTATGACAAACACTTCATCATTATACACGATAAACTGTATATTAATCAAGCCTTTTACATGAAGGGCTTTTGCCAGGTCAAGGGTATACCGGGCAATCAGCCTTTTCGTCCGCTCCGTCAGATCCTGGGGCGGATAAACGGAAATGCTGTCGCCGGAATGGACGCCGGCCCGCTCGATATGCTGCATAATGCCGGGAATCAGAATATCCTCCCCGTCGCAGACCGCATCCACCTCCACCTCCTCGCCCATCAGATACTTGTCGATCAGAATCGGATGCTCCTGAACCGTCCGGTTAATAATTTCCATAAAGGCAATAATATCCTCGTCGCTGATGGCAATCCGCATACCTGCGCCTCCCAGCACATAGGAAGGGCGGACCAGCACCGGATAGCCCAGCCGGTTGGCCGCCTCCAAAGCCTGCTCACAGGTAAACACCGTATCTCCGGCGGGCCGCGGAATACAGCAGCGCTCCAATATCTCGTCGAACCGCTCCCGGTCCTCGGCCGCATCCACATCGTCGGCAGAGGTGCCAAGAATCGGCACGCCCATCTCCATCAGCGCCTCCGTCAGCTTGATGGCCGTCTGTCCGCCAAACTGTACCACGGCCCCCTCCGGCTTCTCAATCTCCACAATGCTTTCCACATCCTCCGGAGTCAGCGGCTCAAAATACAATTTATCCGCAATATCAAAATCCGTGCTGACCGTCTCCGGGTTATTATTGACGATAATGGTCTCATACCCCAGCTCCTTAAAGGCCCAGACGCTGTGTACCGAACAGAAATCAAACTCGATCCCCTGGCCAATCCGGATCGGACCGGAGCCCAGCACCAGCACCTTCTTCGGCTTCCCGTCCGCCTTGACCTCGCTGACGCCGTCATAACAGGAGTAATAATAAGGCGTGGCGGCGGCAAATTCGGCGGCGCAGGTATCTACCATTTTATAGGCGGCCCTGATTCCGTATTCCTTCCGCATGGCCTTTACTTCCTCTGGGCTTCTGCCGGACAGGGCCCCGATCACCCGATCCGGGTATTCCAGCCGCTTCGCCTCGTAAAGCAGCGCTTTCGTCAGCGGCCTGGTTTTCAGCGCCGTTTCCATTTCCACCAGAATGGCGATTTTATCCAGAAACCACAGGTCGATTTTCGTGATCTCGTGAATCTGTTCCAGGGAAAATCCTCTGCGGACAGCCTCGGCAATACAGAAAATCCGCCGGTCGTCGATGCGGTACAGCTTCTTTTCCAGTTCTTCCTCTCCCATGGCGGCAAATTCCCGCCATTCCAGGCTGTAAATATTCTGCTCCAAGGAGCGCAGCGCTTTCATCAGGGCCCCCTCAAAATTCGTGCAGATGCTCATCACCTCGCCGGTAGCTTTCATCTGGGTAGTCAGCGTCCGCTTCGCGCTGATAAATTTGTCAAAGGGCCACTTGGGAATTTTTACCACACAGTAATCCAGAGCCGGCTCAAAGCAGGCATAGGTTTTCCCGGTAATGGCATTGGGAATCTCGTCCAGGGTATAGCCCAGAGCAATCTTCGCCGCAACCTTGGCGATGGGATAGCCGGTGGCCTTGGAGGCCAGGGCGGAGGAACGGCTGACACGGGGGTTGACCTCGATTACGCAGTACTCAAAACTTTCCGGGTGGAGGGCAAACTGCACGTTGCAGCCGCCGGTAATCTCCAATTCGTCGATGATATTCAGGGCGGCGCTTCTGAGCATCTGGTATTCCTTGTCCCCCAGCGTCTGGGAGGGAGCCACCACGATGCTGTCGCCGGTGTGAACGCCCACCGGGTCCAGATTTTCCATATTGCAGACGGTGATGCAGTTGCCGGCGGCGTCCCGCATCACCTCATACTCGATTTCCTTCCAGCCGGAAATGCATCGCTCCACCAGCACCTGCCCCACCCGGGAAAGGCGCAGGCCGTTTGACAGAATATCCATCAGTTCCTTTTCATTGTGGGCGATGCCGCCGCCGCTTCCGCCTAAGGTGTAGGCGGGCCGCAGCACCACCGGGTAGCCGATGGTATTGGTAAAGGCGATGCCGTCCCGGACATTTGACACCACCATGGAAGGAGCGCAGGGTTCCCCAATTTTTTCCATCGTGGACTTAAATTCCTGCCGGTCCTCTGCTTTTTTGATGGTGTAGGCGGTGGTGCCGATCAGCCGGACCTTCTGGTCCTTTAAAAATCCCTGTTCCTCCAGCTCCATCGCCAGATTCAGCGCAGCCTGGCCGCCCAGCGTAGGCAGCACGCTGTCCGGCCGCTCTTTTACAATAATCTGCTTCAATACTTCGATGGTCAGCGGCTCGATATATACATGGTCCGCGATATCCTGATCCGTCATAATGGTGGCCGGATTGGAATTGACCAGCACCACTTCCACCCCTTCTTCTTTTAACGAACGGCAGGCCTGGGTCCCGGCATAGTCAAATTCCGCAGCCTGGCCAATGACAATCGGGCCGGAGCCGATCACAAGCACTTTTTTGATTTTTTGATCCTTAGGCATTATCTCTCCACCTCCATCATTTTCATAAACCGGTCAAACAGACAGGTCGAATCCCTGGGACCGGGGCAGGCCTCGGGATGGAACTGTACCGTGAAAATATTTTTCCCCACATAGGACAGCCCTTCGTTGGTGCCGTCGTTCACATTGACAAAGGCGGGTACCGCCACACGGCTGTCCATTTTCTCTGCGTCCACCACATAGCCGTGGTTCTGGGAGGATATGTACACCCGGCCCGTGGCCAGATCCTTCACCGGATGGTTCGCCCCCCGGTGGCCGTATTTCATCTTATAGGTATCCCCGCCCGCTGCCAGCGCCATCAGCTGGTGGCCCAGGCAGATAGCGAAAATGGGAATGTCGGTTTCATACAGCTTTTTCAGCTCTTCAATGATTTCCACACACTCTTTCGGGTCGCCCGGGCCGTTGCTGAGCATAATGCCGTCGGGGTTATCTCTGATGATTTCCTCCGCCTTTGTGTATGCCGGATAAACAGTTACCTGACAGCCCCGCCGCAGCAGGGAGCGGGCAATATTGTCTTTGGCGCCGAAGTCCAGTAAAGCGACACGGTAGCCGGAGCCATTTCTGCCACTATTGCTATGACCATTATAAGCACTGTCATCACCAAGAACCGTCTTCTCTTTTCTGCTCACCCGTTCTACTACGCCCCGGGGACTGTACGCCCTGATATCCGCAACAACCGCCTCCGTCTTTGCGGCCACCGCCTCATCCCCGGTAATCATCCCGTTCATCGTCCCCTTTTCCCGCAGGATTCTGGTCAATGCTCTGGTGTCGATGCCGCAGATACCGGGAATTCCATGTTCGGTGAGAAAGTGCTGAATCGTATCCTCACTGCGGAAATTGCCGGGCAGCCGGGACAGCTCTCTGACGATGAATCCGTCCGGCCAGGGCCGTCTCGATTCCATATCCTCATAACAGATTCCATAATTTCCAATCAACGGGTAAGTCATGGCCACGGCCTGGCCTGCGTAAGAAGGGTCGGTGAGAACTTCCAAATATCCTGCCATAGAAGTGTTAAATACAATCTCGCTGATCACGTTTTTACAAGCTCCGATGCCGGTTCCCTCGAACACCGTCCCGTCCTCTAAAATCAAATAGGCCTTACGTCCGCCGCCTGTCAGTCTGTCATACGATAAAGCTTTCATAGATCGATCCGTTCCCCTTTCTGCCATAAAACAAAACTGCTTTCAAAAAACAACCCATATTTGCGCGCCTTTTGCTTCTAAAAAACCGCAAAAAAAGAGAATCCAAGCTCCCCAGAGCCGCAGATTCCCCTTTGATTCCGCCTTTGGTCGTTGTTATTTCTACTCAAATTGTAAAGAGTTTATCACAGTGAGGCGGATAATTCAAGCGGTTTTTGAAAAAATACGTCCTTAAAAGTACTTTTACCAAAAACACTTTTGCCTGAACTTTACCCCTGATCCGCCCAAAATTCAAAACTCACCCCCAAGAACAGATACCATACCAGCAGAAGATTCCATATCGTCGTCATGTGCAAGCTGTTACCGTCCTTTTCATATTTGTGTGTTTGTGTATATGCCTTCCTATATTCTGCTATTCATCCTGCCGCTCCTTCTCAGCCAGGCGGCACGGCATAAGATCAGTATATCCATTCTGCCAAAATCTACACCTTTTTTCTGCGGTTCCGCTGAATAACGGCACGCTTGAATGCCTTCACCATAGCCGGTGACAATTCCGGACAGTCCTCATCAAAAACAATCGGAGATTTTTTAGCGTCCTCCACTTCTTTTAACTGTTCCTGTGTAGGCTTTTGTCCATCTTCAATAATATATGTTTTGTTCATAATAATGGTTTCTTTTCATCCGTATTG
>CAJTTU010000010.1:0-2878 GCA_910579325.1 uncultured Lachnospiraceae bacterium
ATTTTTTCAGAAAAATTGTAAGTGTAAAGATGCTTTAGCGTTTAATAAGTGACTAAATATAACTAATTAAACATGATAAAAAGGAATGTTTAGTCGAAGAAAGGAATGAAATGTTGATAAAAGGAATGAAATGTTGAAGGAGGTAATGAAATGTCGAAAAAAATTGCGCGAGAGTATTTTTTCCTTAATTTAGGAGGGAGAATCGATGGAGACTGGCCGGGCTACGAGCCGGGGCGACGTCTGACGGTTGTGAAAAAAAATATATGGAAAAACAGCGTTATGTATGTAGTTGGGCCTTGCAATACCCGGGTATATTTTGATACAATGACTGCACGCAAGCTGATCCGTCTGGAAGCAGACGGCATTTACTACAATTGTCATTATGTCAGCCGTAGAAATGACGGAGTACTGCATGTGCTCATGTGCCGCGCGGGTGGAATGTTTCACCCGGAAGATATATTGCTTTGAAAATATATTGCACAGCTGTCAAATGTCGGTGTAAACACAAGGTGAGAAAAGGCGGCCGTGGCCGCTTGGCTCGATATTTGCGGGAATAATAAATGTACGGGAGGTATTATGTCGCCGAGAAAAGATTTATGTAAAGGCTATCTGCGGGTTTTACTGGGAACGGCGGTTATGGCTTTTGCCATAAAATGTATTTATGACCCGGTAGGACTGGTGACGGGAGGCGTTTCGGGCCTTGCCATTATCGTCAAAAATATGGGAAGGGTTTTGTCAGGCCGGGAGATTCCGCTGTGGCTGACCACAACGGTGCTGAACATTCCTCTGTTTCTGGCGGCCATATGCATTCAGGGAGTGAAACCGGTTTTTAAGACGCTGTTTGCGACGGCATCTCTCTCGATTTTTCTTGCCCTTATTCCCTCCTGGACCGTAGTGGAAAACGATCTGTTTCTGGGGGCTGTCTTTGGCGGGGTTTTGTCGGGCGTCGGCTTTGGACTGGTACTGGGCGGACAGGCCACGACAGGGGGGACGGATCTTTTGGCGGCGCTGATCAGAAGACGGATGAAGCATTATACCGTGGCGCAGCTTTTACAGGTGCTGGACGGGCTGATCGTGCTGGGCGGCGCGGTTGTATTCGGGCTGAATTATGCCATGTACGCGATGATCGCTGTGTTTTTCGTCAGCAAGGTTTCGGATATGATCATCGAGGGCTGGAAATTTTCGAAGCAGGCGTTCATTATCAGCGACAGAACCCAGGAGATCGCGGAAAGGCTGATGAAGGAACTGGACCGGGGCGTTACAAGCCTGTATGCCAGGGGAATGTACTCCCAGCAGGAGCGGGAAGTATTGTTCTGTGTGGTTTCCAAAAAAGAAATTGTGCGACTGAAAGAGCTGATCGGAGAGATGGATCCGAAAGCCTTCGTGATTGTCTCTGATGTAAGGGAAGTGCTGGGAGAAGGATTTGTAGAGCTGTCGCAGTAGCCTGTAAGGGCTGCTGCGGGATTCGGGCTGATGCACGTCAGTTTTCATAGTATTCGTCAGAAAAAAAGAGGTAACTTTAGTAATATCCCATATGAGGGAAATCGCGGGACAAAAAACGTAGTAAAACTCTACAATTGTTTTATAAAAATTTATGGAATTGCCATATAGCTTTTTTGATATTCGTAATGTATGATGAAAACGATGAGGAGGAGGGCGTATGGCCAGGTTATCGATAAGGAACGTCGGCAAAGTTTTTTCCAACGGCTTTGCGGCTGTGAAGGAGTTTAATATCGAAGTTGAAGACGGAGAATTTCTCGTCCTGGCGGGGCCGTCCGGATGTGGGAAGTCTACAACTCTGCTGATGATCGCCGGGCTGGAGGAGATAACCTCCGGAGAGATTCTGATCGGCGAAACAAAAGTGAACGAGGTGGAGACAAGGGACCGGGATGTGGCGATGGTATTTCAGAACTATGCGCTGTATCCTGACATGACTGTGTATGAAAATATGGCTTTCGGATTAAAGATGCGGAAGATGCCGGAGGAATCGATCGATCGTGAAGTGCGGTGGGCGGCCCGGCTTCTGAATCTGGAGCAGCTGCTCGACCGTATGCCGAGGACTCTTACGGGAGGACAGCGGCAGAGCGTGGCCATAGGGAGAGCGATCGCCCGCAGGCCGAAGGTTCTTCTGATGGATGAGCCGTTGTCAAATTTCAGCGAGGAGCTTAAAGTACAGAACCGCAGGGAATTAAAGCGCATTCAGAAGGAGCTGAAAAGCACTGTGATCTATGTGACCCAGGACCAGACGGAGGCGATGGCGCTGGGAAACCGGATCGTGGTGATGAATGACGGCGAAATCCAGCAGATCGGAACGCCGGAAGAATTGTATCAGAACCCATGCAATAAATTTGTGGCCGGTTTTATCGGTTCGCCGCAGATGAATCTATTTGATGTGACGGTGGAGCAGAAAAGCGATTGCGCCATACTGGTGTTTGGAGAACACAGGCTCCCATTGACAGCAGAAAAATCTGCGCCGCTTCTGGAGGGCGGGTATGCGGGAGAGACCGTTGTCTGCGGCATCAGGCCGGAGGATTTTCGATTCGGAAAGGATTGTGAGGGCGCAGCAAAAGAAGGTTGCGTGGAGGCGGTGATTCAGGTCCAGGAAGCAGTGGGAGACGAGCTGTTCCTTTATTTTCAGGTGGACAAGACCGGATTTGCCGCCAGATGCAAGGAAGGAGAAACCGGTTGTCCGGGAGACAGAGTACTGGTTTGTCCGGACGCTTCCAAACTTTATTTGTTTGATCCGGCGACGGAGCGGATTATTACGAATTAGTAAATTTTGTGAGGAAATGAGAAATTTTGAACATTTCCTCTTTTTTTTTTTGTGATTATCGTATAGAATAGTAGAGTAGCGTATTTGGGGGAATCACATTATTCA
>CAJTTU010000010.1:2888-64134 GCA_910579325.1 uncultured Lachnospiraceae bacterium
CAGGATAAGGAGTGTGTAGCATGATTTCGAATCAAATTCTTCAGAGTACCATCGACGGGCTGAAGGGGATTACCCGGGTAGACCTGTGCGTCTGTGATACGGAAGGCAAAGCTTTAGCGACTACTTTTCCCGATGCTGAGGATCATGAAGTGACGATTATGGCGTTTGTGGACTCGCCCGCGGACAGCCAGGTAATACATGGATATCAGTTTTTTAAGATTTTTGACGAGCATCAGCTGGAATACATCCTGTTGGCCAGGGGAAGCGGCGATGACGTATATATGGTGGGGAAGGTTGTGGTTTTCCAGATTCAGAACCTTCTGGTTGCCTATAAGGAACGGTTTGACAAAGATAACTTTATTAAAAATCTGCTGCTGGATAATCTGCTGCTGGTGGATATTTACAATCGCGCCAAAAAGCTACATATTGATATCAGCGTGCGCAGAGTCGTGTTTGTGATCGAGACCAGGAATGAAAACGACAGCGCGGCGCTGGAGACAGTGAAGAGTCTTTTTGCCGCGAGAAACAAGGATTTCATCACTGCGGTGGATGAGAAGAATATTATTCTGGTCAAGGAATTGAAGCCGAATGAAAATTATGAGGATATGGATAAAACGGCCAAGGTGATTCTGGATATGCTGAATACGGAGGCTATGACCAAGGTCCATGTATCCTATGGCACGATTGTCAATGAGATTAAAGAGGTGTCCAGATCTTATAAGGAAGCAAAGATGGCTTTGGATGTGGGTAAGATCTTCTACAGCGACAAGCATGTGGTGGCCTACAATAATCTGGGCATCGGCCGGCTGATCTATCAGCTGCCCATGTCGCTGTGCCGGATGTTTATCAAAGAAATCTTTGACGGCAAGTCTCCGGATGATCTGGATGAGGAGACACTGATTACAATCAATAAATTTTTCGAGAACAACCTGAATGTGTCGGAGACGTCGAGGCAGCTGTACATTCACAGGAACACGCTGGTATACCGTCTGGATAAGCTGCAGAAGAGTACAGGGCTTGATTTGCGGGTATTTGAAGACGCCATTACCTTTAAGATTGCGCTGATGGTTGTGAAATATATGAATTATATGGAGAGTTTGAATAATTAAGCTATTGCCGCGCCTGGGTTTATAAAGCGGCGCTCTTACCGTCATTTGTAAAGGGATAATACTTTATGATACACTTGGAGAATGTAAATAAAACATATGAAACCGGTTCAAAGGCGGTCAGAGATCTTACTTTGCATATTGAAGCCGGAGAATTTGTGTTTATCGTGGGAAACAGCGGCTCGGGTAAATCCACACTGATTAAGCTTTTATTAAAAGAAGTAGAGCCAACCTCCGGTTCCATCGTCGTGGACGGACTGGAAATCACGAGGATGAAGCGGAGGAAGGTTCCCATGTACCGTCGGAATATCGGCGTGGTATTCCAGGACTTCCGACTGCTAAAGGATCGTAATATCTATGATAATGTGGCATTTGCCCAGCGGGTAATTGCAGCCCCCGGAAGAGAGATTAAAAGGCGGGTGCCGGAGATTCTGAATATGGTGGGACTGGCCGGGAAGTACAAAAGCTATCCCCGGCAGCTTTCCGGCGGGGAGCAGCAGCGTGTGGCCATAGCCAGGGCGCTGGTGAATAAGCCGGCTATTCTTCTGGCGGACGAGCCTACGGGAAATCTGGATCCGAAGAATTCCTGGGAGATCATGAATCTGCTCGACAAGGTGAACCGGCAGGGGACTACGGTGGTGGTGGTGACTCATAACAGGGAGATCGTGGATCAGATGAAAAAGCGGGTGATCGCCATGAAATCGGGCAGGATCGTCAGCGACGAGGAAGAGGGCGGCTACGCGAATGAGGATTAGTACATTTTTTTACTGTATCAAACAGGGATTGCAGAATATTATCAGGAATAAGCTGTTTTCGCTGGCTTCGATTGGAACCATCTGCGCCAGCGTTTTTCTGTTGGGCATTTTTTATTCCATCGTGATCAATTTTAATAATATTATCCGGGAAGCGGAGACCAAAGTGGGAATCACCATATTTTTTGAGAAGGATATCTCCTATGACCAGTCGCGGATGGAAGAGATTGCCGCTCAGATTGAGAAACGGACGGAAGTGCAGAAGATGGTATTTGTCTCTGCGGAGGATGCCTGGGAGCATTACAAGGATAAATATTTCGAGGGCCGTCCGGAGATGGCGGAGGGCTTTGCCCAGGATAATCCGCTGGCGGCATCGGCCTCTTATGAAATTTATCTGAACAATGTGGAGGAACAGGCTGCATTTGTAGAATATCTGAAAGAAATTCCCGGAATCCGCAGAATCAACTATTCGGAGATGGCGGTCAGGGGGCTGGTCAGCGTGAATAAGATTATTACATATGTGTCTGTGGTGATTGTGGCGGTGTTGATTTTCGTGGCCATTTTCCTGATTACGAATACGATTGGCCTGTCTATCTCCGTGCGGCGGGAGGAAATCCGGATTATGCGGCTGATCGGCGCGACGAAGTTTTTTATCCGGCAGCCCTTTATCGTGGAAGGCATCCTGATCGGCCTGATCGGGGCCGGGATTCCTCTGGCGGTGATTTATTATATTTATATGAATGTGGTGTCTTACGCGGCGGAGCGGCTGAAGTTGCTGTCTGGATTGTTTGTGTTTCTGCCGATTCATCAGATTATGAGTATTCTGATTCCGGTAGCTTTGATACTGGGCGTGGGGATCGGATTTTTCGGAAGTATCTTCTCGGTGAGAAAGCATCTGAGAGCATAAAATAATTTAGAACCAGGTGTACCGGGAGAACCGCAGCGGTACTAAATTAGGAGGAGCGGCGTGAAGAAGAAAGAAATTGGAATCATTGTTGCCTTGCTGCTTTTGCTGGCGACGGGCGTTTCAGTGTTTGCGGCGACGATCGGCGGCGCGCAGCAGGAGATTAACCGGATTCAGCAGGAGGTAAACAAAACCAGGGCCAAACTGAAGGAGCTGGATTCGCTTCGGTCAGATGTGGAAAAATATATGATGGAGCTGGACAATGAACTGACGGCGCTGTCGGAAGAGCTGTTGCAGCTGGAACAGCAGATGGCTGATAAGCAGGAAGAAATCCAGGTGACCAAGGAGGAGCTGGAGGCGGCCAGGGAGGACGAGCGTCGGCAGTATGAGGCGATGAAGATCCGGATTCAGTACATGTATGAAAAAGGGGATACGGAGTATGTGGATATCCTGTTTTCCGCCCAGAACCTCTCGGATTTGCTGAACAGTGTGGAGTATATTTCCCAGATTTCTGAATATGATAGAGATATGCTGGATGTCTATGTGGCCGTAAAGGAGGAAATCCAGGATAAGGAAGCCAGGCTGGAGGCGGAGTACGCTGAGCTTGAGGAACTGAAGACGGAAAACGAGGCGAAGCAGGCGGCCCTTGAGACAGTTATGGAGGCGAAGCAGACGGAGCTGGATAAATATGACGCCGAGATCGGCGACGCTGAGATGCAGCTGGAGGACTTCGAGGAGGATATCGCCGAGCAGCAGGAGATTATCCGGCAGATTGAGATACAGATGGAGGAGAGCCGGAGGGCTGCTGCGGCGGCCAGCAGCAGGGCTGCAGAAAGCAGCCGGAGGGCGGCGGAAGCCAGCAGCAGGGCGGAGGAAAGCCGTAAGGCCGCGGAGAGCAGCAAGGCGGCCGATGCCAGCATGGGGAATGAAGAACCGGGGGACAATACTGATGGGGAGGACCCGGAGGAGAGCAGTCCCCAGACGGAGGCGCCAGAGGAGACGACTACCCAGGCGCCCACGGTCAGCAGCTCCGGACATATCTGGCCGATTGGTTCCAGGAATATTACGTCACCCTTTGGACCCCGTACGCATCCGATTACCGGAGTGGTAAATTCCCATCACAGCGGTATCGATATCGCCGCGCCTAACGGCACGCCGATTATGGCTTCGGCGTCGGGAACCGTGCTGACAGCGGGGTATACGTCCATTAACGGAAATTATGTGATCATTTATCACGGGGACGGCGTGGCCACGGCCTATTGCCATTGCTCGACGATCCTGGTGTCGGAGGGTCAGCAGGTGTCTCAGGGGCAGACGATCGCGAAGGTGGGGCTGACGGGCCTGACGAACGGTTACCATTTGCATTACGGTGTGAGGGTGAACGGGACATATGTGAATCCGTTGAATTATATTCAGTAAGTTTTGTATGTACTCTCGGAAGCTGTCCGCATCTGCCTTCGCGGCTGATGCGTATCTGATCAGAAGGATTTCTAAAGTCAGATACGGGCAGATTCCGGGGGTATATTTTATAGCTACGGATGCAATTGAAGTATCCGGGAAGATATGCCGGTGACATGTTTGATCGGGCTGGCTCATATGTATTGAATATTTTGGGAATGATGGGAAAGCATCGGAAAATGATCGGACATATGAATATATGGGAGGATGATATGAACGACTACAGGGACGGTTATGAGGTATCGGATTACAGTAACTTTTATGATGAGGAGCCGCCGAAACGGCACAGGTTCGCGAAAGGATTTATCTGCGGTTTTCTGCTGACATTCGTGGTATTTTCCACGGTGATCGTAGTCGGTCTGATGCTCTTATATAAATCGGATCTGATGCTGGGCGTTTATCCGCAGACCCCTCAGATCAGCGAGAAATCAGAGAGCTTTGACGAGGACACGGTGCTAGATAAGCTGAACCTTTTAGGGCTGTATGTGAATCAGACTTATCTCTTTGAGTATGATGAGTCAGACCTGGCGGAAGGCATCTACAAGGGATATATGAACGCGCTGGGCGATCCCTACACGGTTTACTATACGAAGGAAGAATTTGACAGTATGATGGAAAGCCAGGAGGGCAGCTATTATGGAATCGGCATTCTGGTCAGCCAGGATGTCCAGACCGGCGTGATCACGATTGTCAGAGTATTTCAGAACAGTCCGGCCATGGAGGCAGGCGTACAGGACGGGGATATTATCTATGAGGTAGACGGGGATGAAGTGACGGGGCAGGATCTGAGCGCGGTGGTGTCCAGAATCAAAGGACAGGAGGGCACCGATATTCCGATTACCTTCTACCGTCCGGAAACCGGAGAGTATCTTAAGCTTCAGGTGGAGCGCCGCCAGGTGGAAGTGGATACGGTGACCCATCGGATGCTGGAAAATCAGGTGGGCTATATCGAGATTCTGGAATTTGACGAGCCTACCGCGAAGCAGTTTAAGGACGCGCTGGCGGATCTGCGGGAACAGGGAATGGAATCGCTGATCGTGGACGTGCGGAACAATCCGGGCGGTCTGGTAGACAGTGTGGTGGAGATTGTGGATGAGCTGGTTCCTGAAGGGCTGATCGTCTATATGGAGAACAGCATGGGCATGCGGACAGAGTATTCCGCCGACGAGGCTTATCTGGATATTCCGCTGGTTGTGCTGGTAAACGGAGAGTCTGCCAGCGCCGCCGAGATTCTGGCCGGAGCGGTGAGAGACCGGGGCATGGGAACGCTGATGGGAACGAACACATTCGGCAAAGGCATCGCCCAGTCCGTTTTTCCTCTGGAAGACGGTTCTGCGGTGAAAATTACCACATCCAACTACTATACGCCCAGCGGCGAAAACATCCATGGAAAAGGCATTATGCCGGATATCGAAGTGGAGATGGATTATGACAGCGAGGAGGATGTTCAGCTGAATGCGGCGTTAGAGTATCTGCAAGACAGGAAATGAGACGAAGGCAGAGTAAGAATTTCAGGCTGTCAGGAAAACCGTTTATAAAAATGGCTTTCCTGACAGCCTGTTTGTTGCTGTTTTAATCTCTCCGGAACAGATCTCTCGTATACACTTTGTCTGCCACGTCGTCCAGAACGCTTTCGTACCGGTTGGCGATGATGGCGTCGGAGCCTTTTTTGAACTTTTCGATATCGTTTACCACCAGAGAGCCGAAAAATGTGGTGTGGTCTTCCAGCGTGGGTTCATAGATTATGACGGTGGCGCCTTTGGCCTTGATCCGTTTCATAACGCCCTGAATAGAGCTCTGGCGGAAGTTGTCGCTGTTGCTCTTCATGGTCAGCCGGTAGACGCCGATTGTGACCGGTCGTTCTTTTTCCGCGTTCCACATGGAAGAAGACGTATAATATTTTGCCTTTTTCAGCACACGGTCGGCGATAAAATCCTTGCGGGTCCGGTTGCTTTCCACGATGGCCTGGATCAGATTCTCCGGTACATCCTGGTAATTGGCAAGAAGCTGTTTGGTGTCTTTCGGCAGACAGTAACCGCCGTATCCAAAGGAAGGGTTGTTGTAATGGGTTCCGATTCTAGGGTCGAGGCAGACGCCGTCGATGATGGCCTGGGTGTTCAGTCCTTTCATCTCGGCATAGGTGTCCAGTTCATTAAAATAGGAAACCCGGAGGGCCAGATAGGTGTTGGCGAACAGCTTCACAGCTTCGGCTTCCGTATATCCCATAAAAAGAGTGTCGATGTCTTTTTTCCAGGCGCCTTCTTGCAGCAGGACGGAGAAACTACGGGCGGCTTCCGCTGTGCCGGAATCGCAGCCCACGATAATGCGGCTGGGATGAAGGTTATCATATAAAGCCTTGGACTCTCTTAAAAATTCCGGGCTGAATAAAATTTGATCCGTTTTATATTTTTTTCGGACAGACTCCGTATATCCGACGGGAACCGTGGACTTGATGATCATAAAAGCCTGGGGGTTTGTCTCCGTCACCAGTTCGATCACAGCTTCCACAGCGCTGGTATCAAAGAAATTCTTGTCCGGGTCATAATTCGTCGGCGCCGCAATGATTACAAATTCGGCGTCGGTATAAGCCGAAGCGCCGTCTGTGGTGGCGGCAAGATCCAGCCGGCGTGTGCCTTCTTTTGCCTCTTTTAAAAAGTTTTCGATGTATTCGTCCTGTATCGGACTGATATAACGATTAATTTTATCCGTTTTTTCCGGAATAATATCTACGGTGGTTACGTGATTGTGTTGGGAAAGCAGGACGGCGAGGGAAAGTCCCACGTATCCGGCTCCGGCCACGGCAATGTTTTTGTTCATGATGATGTTTCCTCCTGTTCCGCTGCAGTTGACGCATGCCCCGGACTGATCGTATTGTTCGTACCTCTGACCGGGTTGTCCACCTTGTCCTCCGCGGAAAAAGGTGTTTTTTACATGGCTATTATAAGGCATTCTCTCCTGAAAGGCAAGGATAACTGTACGGCGGGCGGATCAGCAGATGCATTTTTATGCATTTTTGTTGACAAATATAATTAGGAGGGCATATAATGGTAGAGCATGTTTACAGACGCGCAGCGAATGAGGAGGAATAAAACCGTATGGAGAAAATAAAAATGTCTGTCCCTCTGGTGGAAATGGACGGAGATGAGATGACCAGAATCCTCTGGAAGATGATTAAGGAGGAGCTGCTGTCTCCATATATCGATTTGAACACGGAGTACTATGACCTGGGACTGGAATACAGAAACGAGACCGACGACCAGGTGACTGTGGATGCAGCCATGGCTACAAAGAAATACGGCGTGGCCGTAAAGTGCGCCACGATTACGCCGAACGCGGCCCGTATGACAGAATATAATCTGAAAGAGATGTGGAAAAGCCCTAACGGAACGATCCGTGCGATTCTGGACGGAACCGTATTCCGGATGCCGGTGATCGTAAAAGGAATCGAGCCGGTGGTGAAAAACTGGAAAAAGCCCATCACCATCGCCCGTCACGCTTACGGGGACGTTTATAAAGCGGCCGAAATGAAGATTCCGGGAGCCGGAAAATGCGAGCTGGTATATACTGACGAGAACGGGAAGGAGAGCCGGGAGCTGATCCATCAGTTTGACGGTTCGGGCATCGTACAGGGGATGCATAATCTGGAAGCTTCCATTGAAAGTTTTGCCAGAAGCTGCTTCAATTTCGCGCTGGATATGAAACAGGATCTGTGGTTTTCCACAAAGGACACCATATCGAAGAAATACGATCATACCTTTAAAGATATTTTTCAGGATATTTTCGACAGGGAGTATAAGGCGCGTTTCAAGGAGGCCGGAATTACATATTTCTATACTCTGATCGACGATGCGGTGGCCCGGGTGATCCGTTCCGAGGGCGGCTATATCTGGGCCTGCAAGAATTATGACGGCGACGTGATGAGCGATATGGTGGCCACGGCTTTCGGTTCTCTGGCGATGATGACTTCGGTGCTGGTTTCTCCGGACGGATATTATGAATATGAAGCTGCCCATGGGACCGTGCAGCGGCATTACTATAATCATCTGAAGGGAGAGACGACCTCTACCAATTCCGTGGCGACGATTTTCGCCTGGACAGGGGCATTGCGCAAACGGGGGGAACTGGATCGGAACGAACCGCTGGTACGGTTTGCCGGTCTTCTGGAACAGGCCACGATTGCTACGATTGAGGGAGGCCGGATGACAAAGGATCTGGCTCTGATGACGACGCTTGAAAATCCGGTGGTGGAAACCAGCGAGGGTTTTATCAAAGCGATTCGGGAAACGCTGGAAAAAATGCTGTAGTACTGCTGAACTGATATACTTTTGAGCGAATTGGTCTGCCAGTCTGGTTATGCCGTTGTATGTAAGAAGGCAAATTAGCCGGCAAATAAAGACGCTCTCTGCGTATATATGGAAACAATGTGAAAAAAATGGAGGAAGAGAACATGAAAAAACTATTGGCAATTGCGCTGGCCGGTGCGATGGTATTATCCTTTACCGCATGCGGCAGCAAAGAGGACAAGACGACGACAGCGGCTCCTGCGGAGACTGCTGGGACCACAGCGGGCGCGGAAGCCGGAACGACGGCTGCCGGCGCGGAAAATGAGACGGCTGCGGCAGATACCACAGCGGCGGCGGCCAGCGGCGAAAAGCTGATTGTGGGCACCGAGGCAGGCTTCGCTCCCTATGAGTATATGGTAGGCGACCAGGTGGTAGGTATCGACATGGATATCGCTCAGGCCATCGCCGACAAGATGGGCCGGGAGCTGGAGATCCAGAACATGGATTTTGACGGCGCGCTGCTGGCCGTACAGCAGGGCAAGGTGGACTTTGTGGCAGCCGGCGTGTCCGTGGACGAGGACAGAGCAAAGGTGATGGATTTCTCTGATAATTATGTGGATTCTACGGAAGTGGTAATCGTAAACGCCCAGGAAAAAGCGGTGACAGAGCCTACGGCCGAGCAGCTGAACGGCAAGGTAGTAGGCGTACAGCAGGGCAATATCGCCGATCTGTGGGTGTCCAATCCGGACAATACGGAGCCGAAGGAAGTGAAGCGTTATACCAAGTTCGCTCAGGCTGCCGAGGATCTGAAAAATGGAAAGATCGACTGCATCGTCATGGACGAGCTGCCCGGCAAGGAGCTGGTAGCGTCCTCTGACGGAGCCCTGGAGGTTCTGGAAGGCGATCCTCTGTTCGTAGACCAGTATGCCATCGCCGTACGGAAAGGCAACACGGAGATGCTGGAAACGATCAACGAGGTGATCGGGGAGCTGAAAGACAGCGGAAAGCTGGATGAGATTATCGCAGGCCACAGCCCGCAGTAAATTTTGTCTGTTTCCGACGGATGGCGGATCAGCGCAGACTGGCGCCTTGTTTGCCAGAGAGGACTGCGCGGCAGGTTATTCATGAGCTTCCGGCAGAGTGGAATAGGATTCCATTCTGCCGGATTTTAGATATGTCCTCCCGGAATCCGGACGTGCATGGTTAGGCAGTCAGTATTCCGGATATACATGAATGAAGGAAAGGATGTAACGGGCAGTTACGAAAGGATCAGACCTGATGGAATGGTTGAATACGCTATATACAAGCTTTTACAACGCGTTGATTCCTGAAAAACGCTATCTGGCATATATCAGCGGCGTCAAGATCACGCTGATGGTGGCGCTGTTCGCTGTTTTTCTGGGCGTGCTCATCGGCATTCTGGTGGCGGTGGTAAAGGTCAGCGCGAAGAACAGCAAAAATCCTGTTATGAAGCCTTTGGCGGCTTTCTGTAACTTTTATACCACGGTGATCAGAGGAACGCCTCTGATCGTGCAGATTATGATTATTTATAATCTGATTTTTACGGCCAGGGACAGCAACGAGATTATCATCGGAACCGTCTGTTTCGGGATCAATTCCGGGGCTTATGTATCGGAGATTATCCGCGCAGGCATCGAATCGGTGGCCAAAGGACAGACAGAGGCCGGCCGTTCCCTGGGCTTTACCCATATTCAGACGATGCGCTATATCATCCTTCCCCAGGCCATCAAAAATATTCTTCCCGCCCTGGGAAATGAATTTATCGTTCTGGTAAAGGAAACCTCCGTGATCAGCGTGATCGCGGTGAATGATCTGACGAAAATGGCAAGCTTTATCGGTTCCAGGACATGGGATATCCTGCCGCCCTATATTATCGCGGCGGCGATTTATCTGCTGATTACCATGTGTCTGACTTCGGTGCTGGGCTATTTTGAAAGGAGGATGAGCCAGGGTGATCATCACTAAGAATCTGCAGAAAACCTTTGGGGACCATCATGTGCTGCGGGGCATCGACCAGCATATTAAAAAAGGAGAAAAGGTGGTTATCATCGGGCCTTCCGGTTCGGGAAAGTCCACATTTTTAAGATGCTTAAATCTGTTGGAGGAGCCTACGGGAGGCGAGGTGATTTTTGAGGGAACGACGATCACGGACCCTGCCTGTGATATCAACAGGCTGCGTCAGCAGATGGGAATGGTATTCCAGCAGTTCAACCTGTTTCCCCACAAGACAGTACTGGAAAATATTACGCTGGCGCCCATTAAGGTAAAAGGGATGGCGGCCGACGAGGCGAATGTCCTGGCCGGAAAGCTTCTGGAGCGGGTGGGCCTTCCGGAGAAGGCGGACGTTTATCCCGGACAGTTATCCGGCGGTCAGCAGCAGAGAATCGCGATAGCAAGGGCTTTGGCCATGAATCCGAAGGTGATGCTCTTTGACGAGCCTACCTCGGCCCTTGATCCGGAGATGGTGGGCGAGGTGCTGGAGCTGATGAAGGAGCTGGCGGAGGAGGGTATGACCATGGTGGTAGTGACCCATGAGATGGGCTTTGCCAGGGAGGTGGCCACCCGGGTGCTGTTTATCGATGAGGGTGTGGTGAAGGAAGAAAACACGCCGGAGGAATTTTTCACGAATCCGAAGAATGACCGGCTGAAGGATTTTTTATCTAAAGTACTGTAAATCTGATTAAACAGGCTGCAGGCGGATGCGGTTACTGTCTTTTCGATTTGGGTACTTGTATGGCTGACTGCATCTGCGTTCCTATATAAGTTCTGATAAGTTATAAAAAATAATATAGACAACTTTGACCGTATGTGATATATTATAGCGGTATGAAAAAACGCCTGTACTCAGCAAATGGGTTCTCCATCCACTGCTTGGTGTCAGGTGTGTGAAGAAAAAGGAGGAATTACCATGATTTCAAAGGAAAAGAAAGCTGAGATTGTCGCCGCATTTGGCAGAACGCCTGCGGATACCGGTTCACCGGAGGTTCAGATCGCGATTCTGACAGAGAGAATCACCGAGCTGACAGAGCATTTGAAGACCCATCAGAAGGACCACCATTCCAGACGCGGTCTGCTGAAAATGGTTGGACAGAGACGCGGTCTGCTGGATTATTTAAAGAAGACGGATATCGAGGGATACCGTTCTTTAATCGAGCGTCTGGGTATCAGAAAGTAAGAGAGCAAGGGGGACCACAGAGACTTCTGTGGTCCTTTTAGGGAATATGGATATCTTTTCAATGTATCCGGAAGAACTGAAAACGACGGCAGAAGAATTTCCCGAGACCACTGAAAAGCGCGGCAGTCTGCGGCACTGACGCCTTTTTCAGTAGTTTCGGCGTCTTCTGCGGGGACTATATTCAAAAAGGAGAAATAAATATGTTTAAAAGCTTTACGATGGAGCTGGCGGGAAGACCGCTGACGGTTGAGGTGGGCCGTGTGGCCGCTCAGGCCAATGGCGCAGCGTTTATGCATTACGGGGACACGGTGGTGCTGTCCACCGCTACCGCGTCGGAAAAACCGAGAGAGGGGATCGATTTCTTTCCCTTAAGCGTTGAATTTGAAGAGAAAATGTACTCCGTGGGAAAGATTCCCGGCGGGTTCAATAAGAGAGAGGGCAAAGCTTCCGAGAACGCGGTGCTGACCGCGCGGGTGATCGACCGTCCCATGCGTCCGCTGTTTCCCAAGGATTACCGGAATGACGTGACATTGAATAATCTGGTGATGTCCGTGGATCCGGACTGCAGCCCTGAACTGACAGCCATGCTGGGTTCGGCGATCGCGACGGCAATTTCAGATATTCCTTTTGACGGCCCTACGGCTACCACTCAGGTAGGTCTGGTGGACGGACAGCTGGTGTTCAATCCCACTGCTGCCCAGAAAGCCGCTTCTGACCTGGCGCTGACCGTGGCTTCCACCAGAGACAAGGTGATCATGATCGAGGCCGGGGCCAATGAAGTGCCGGAGGCAAAGATGCTGGAAGCGATTTTCGCAGCCCATGAAGTAAATCAGGAGATTATCAAATTCATAGATACCATCGTGGCGGAGTGTGGAAAACCAAAGCACGACTATGACCATTATGACGTGGACGAAGGGCTCTGGAACGATATGACTGTCTTTATCTCCCCTGCGGAGATGGAGGAAGCGGTATTCACCGATGAAAAACAGGTGCGGGAGGAGAATATCCGTCAGCTGAAAGACAAACTGGCGGCCCGCTATGAGGAGAAGAATCCGGACTGGATTCCCATGATCGATGAAGCCGTATATAAATATCAGAAGAAAACGGTTCGGAAAATGATCCTGAAGGATCACAAGCGCCCGGACGGCAGAGATATCAAACAGATCCGGCCGCTGGCGGCGGAAGTTGACCTTCTGCCCAGAGCTCATGGTTCCGCCATGTTTACCAGAGGACAGACTCAGATCTGTACGGTGACGACGCTGGCGCCTTTGGGAGAGGCCCAGAGGCTGGACGGACTGGATGAGGCGGTGACTTCCAAACGGTATATGCACCATTACAACTTCCCGTCCTATTCCGTAGGCGAGACCAAGCCTTCCAGAGGACCGGGAAGAAGAGAGATCGGCCACGGCGCGCTGGCAGAGCGGGCGCTGGTTCCGGTACTGCCAAGCGAGGAAGAATTCCCCTATGCGATCCGTACCGTGTCAGAGACCTTTGAGTCCAACGGCTCCACGTCTCAGGCCAGTGTGTGCGCCTCCTCCATGTCGCTGATGGCGGCGGGCGTACCGATTAAAAAGCCGGTGGCCGGTATCTCCGCCGGACTGGTGACCGGGGAGACCGACGACGATTATATTGTGCTGACCGATATCCAGGGGCTGGAGGATTTCTTCGGCGATATGGATTTCAAGGTGGCGGGAACCAGGGACGGCATCACGGCGATTCAGATGGATATCAAGATTCATGGTCTGACGAAATCCATTATTGAGGAAGCCATTGCCCGTACCAGGGAAGCCAGAATGTATATCCTGAATGAGGTGATGGACCCTGTCATCGCAGCGCCGAGAGCAGAGATCTCCAAGTGGGCGCCGAAGATCGTTCAGATTTCTATCGATCCGCAGAAGATCGGCGACGTGGTAGGCAAGCAGGGCAAGGTAATCAACCGGATTATCGAGGAGACGGGCGTAAAGATCGATATCAGCGAGGATGGCAGTGTATCCGTATGCGGTACCGACCAGGCGATGATCGACGAGGCCATCCGCATGATCCGTCTGATTGTCACGGAATTTGAGGAAGGCCAGATCTTTGAGGGCAAGGTAGTCAGCATCAAAGAGTTCGGCGCGTTCCTGGAGTTTGCCCCCGGAAAAGAGGGGATGGTTCATATCTCCAAGCTTTCCAGAGAGAGAGTGAACAAGGTGGAAGACGTCCTAAAGCTGGGCGATGTGGTGACTGTGGTCTGCCTGGGCAAGGACAGAATGGGCCGGATCAGCTTCAGCATGAAGGATGTTAAGCGGTATCAGGAGAAGGAAAGGTAAAGAGAGGCGTTTTCCGTGAACGATATATTAGATCTTCACACCCATACGCTGGCCAGCGGCCATGCCTACAATACGATTATGGAGATGGCCGCTGCCGCGAAGGATGCCGGGCTTCAGATTCTGGGCATCACGGAGCATGCGCCCCAGATGCCGGGCAGCTGTCATATTTACTATTTTGAAAATTTAAAAGTCGTTCCCCGCAGTCTGTACGGCGTCCGTCTGCTGTTGGGAACGGAGCTGAATATCAACGATCTGGAAGGGCATGTGGACCTGCCGGAGAATGTGTTAAAGCAGATGGACATCTGTGTGGCCAGTATGCATAAGCCCTGTATTCAGGTGGGCAGCCGGCAGGAGAATACCAGAGCCTATCGTCTTGTAATGGAAAATCCGTATGTGACAATTATCGGTCATCCGGACGACGGCAAAATGCCTGTGGATTATGAGGAGCTGGCAAGAGGAGCGGCCGAGGCCCATGTGCTTCTGGAGCTGAACAACAGCTCCTTAAGACCAGGCAGTTTCCGTTTGAACAGTCAGGAAAATGCCAAAACGATGCTGAAATACTGTGAGAAATACGGCGCCAGAGTGGTGATGGACAGCGATGCCCATGTGATGACTGATGTGGGTAATCATGAGTACTGTCGTGCCTTACTGGAGGAAACAGGATTCCCCAGGGAGCTGGTGGTCAATGATTCGGCAGCGCTTTTGGAGGAGTATCTGAAAACGGAGTGACGGAAAGAACGACGGCGATCGGTTCCTTTCAACATATGGAGAGTTGTTCCGTCCGGGCGTTGTAACGGTATACATGGTCGGACAGCCGATCCAGCGGGGAAACCTCCGTATCATTAATCTCTTTTACCATGGAGGTCAGTGTTTCTGTTTTGATATGTTCCTGACAGGGGAGCAGGATGGTTTCGTGGATACTGCTGGGCAGAATAAAGAAGTCTCCGCCGGCCCGCCGGGAAAAATCCTGCAGAACCTGATCGTAGAGGATGCAGGCGGCGCCGTTTAACCGCCGCTGATTGGTCAGGACATACATGGGAAGCGGAGAGGACTGCCCGGCAGGCCGGGAGCTGGGAATGTGGGAGTCGGCCGCTTTTTGAGGCAGCAGATCCGAAATCATCTGTTCCAGAGCCACACAGCGGCAGGGATATAATAGCGGTGTGTTACGGACAGCCGTTTCATACAGCAGCTGATCGGAGATATTCCAGGCTTTCATATGTTCCCGGGTTATCGTGACTGTCATTTCCTCATCGGGACCGCCGTCGATTACAAGAAAGAAGACGATGGCCAGATCCAGTTTGGGAACATGAGGAATCTCTTTCAGAAGCTGACGGTTTGAAGCGAAATGGCAGAGTCTGTAGGCGATGCGGGGGCGGGCTTTTTCAAAATCCTGAAACAGCTCCGGATTGACGAGCTGCCGGCGGGGAAACTGTTCGTAGAATCCGCATATGGTTTCTACAATGTCGTCAAGGGGCATACCCTCCAGAAAATCCTGATAGTAGAAATTCAGATAAACCGTGGGAGAAATATTCTCTCCGGGCGGCAGAACAGTCAGTCCGTCCAGGTAATGGTTATTATTTTTCAGTGTCCGGCGTAGTGACACGCTGACGTCAGGACCCATGCGGGCCTGGATATTGGATCGGATGTTAGATAAAAACTGATTGTATTGCATATGAAAGTGCCTCCTTTATGAAATGAAAATAAATGATAACGAGAACTGAACAATGGAATATTCCAAAATATGTAAAATGATATGTATAAAAATATGCACCTGATAGGAGTCGAACCTACGCACATGCCTCCGGAGGGCACCGCTCTATCCACTGAGCTACAGGTGCATGACTTCATTAGTATACACCATATTTTTGAGTATCGCAAGTGATTTTTGATTTTTTCTTCATATTTTTTCTTAAAAATATGCTCATAAAGTTGTTATGTAAATGTAAGAAGATGGTTATTGCTTTTTCGATGGCAGTTTGATATTATTAAAAAAGTTACCGGAAAAGGTATACCAGAATCGGACAGGAGGAAAAAAATTCAATGGCGAATGTGGGAAAATCATCAGATAACCAGAATTCCAAGGACTTTTTGAAACGTTATGGCAAGTACGTCGCAGTGATTGCGGTTGCCTTGATATTAATTATAATTATCGTATTTTCAGGGAAGAAGCAGGACAGCGATGTGACAACCGGGGCGAATACGGAAGTGATTGGCCTTCCGGATGCCAATGAGACGGAGTCTACGGAGAATCCGAATGCTTTGAAGGAGGACGCTTATCCGGAGATTAATCAGCTGATCAATACCTATTTCACCGCCTTAAAAAACCAGGATGTGGAAACATTGTCCAACATTATGGAGACCAACGGCGAGATCGACGAGGAGAAGATCCGCAAGGAAGGCGAGTATATCGAGGATTACCGGAATATCAAGTGTTATACGAGAGAAGGTATCGTGGAGGGCACCTATATTGTGTTCCCTTATTATGACATTAAGTTTCTGAATGTGGACACGCTGGCGCCCAGTATGATCTGGCTGTATGTGTGTACCAATGAAGACGGTTCTCTGTATATCAATAAGAGTACCTTTGACGGTGAGGTCGCGGCTTATATCGACGAAGTGTGCAACAGCGAGGAAGCGAAGCAGCTGGTAGAGGGCGTGGAGAGTTCTTTCGCCGCGGCGATGGAGCAGGATGAAACGCTGGCCCAGTTTGTTACGAAGCTGCGGGAAGGCGCCGATCCTACAGTTCCGGAAGAAACGGAGCCGCAGACTGAGGAGACGCAGGCAGAAACCGAAGAATCACAGCCAGAGGAAAATGACGGCGGGGAAGAACAGCAGACACCGCAGGGAGAGGAGACGGTTTACGCGTCTCAGACCGTGAACGTGAGAAAATCTCCGTCTGCCGACGGCGAGATGGCCGGACAGCTTTATGCCGGAGAGTCCATTCAGCGGATCGGAACAGAGGGCGACTGGAGCAAAGTAGTCTTCGACGGCGAGGAATGTTATATTAAATCTGAGTTCCTGACCTCGGAGCAGACTCAGGCGGCTGACGACGGCTTTGAAGTTGTGGACGAGTACGTAGAGGCGCTGCAGAACGTGAGAATGAGAAAGTCTCCTTCCACAGAAGGCGAGATTGTCGGGACGCTGGACGGTGGCACAGAGGTACACCGGATTGGTTATAGCGAGCAGTGGAGCCGGATTCAGTATAATGGCGAGACCTGTTATGTGGCGAGTGAGTTTTTGCGGTAAAATCGAGTAATCGGTGAGCTTTTGTGATATAACTATGATTGAGCTGTCAGTGAGCTTTTGTGAAAAAAGCGCATGAAAATATGGATGTAAATTTATTTGATTATGATCTTCCCGAGGAGCTGATCGCGCAGGACCCTCTGGAAGATCGGAGTTCTTCCCGGCTGCTGACTCTGGATAAGGAGACAGGAGCCGTGGACCACAGACATTTTTATGAAATCTGCGATATGCTGGGGCCGGGAGACTGTCTGGTGATCAACGATACGAAGGTGATCCCGGCCCGGCTGATGGGCGAAAAGACCGGAACCGGAGCCGGCATCGAGGTATTGCTGTTAAAGCGGAGAGCAGACGATGTCTGGGAGACTTTGGTGAAACCGGGAAAGAAAGCCCGTCCAGGCGCGGAGATTTCCTTTGGGAAAGGACTGCTGACCGGCCAGGTGCTTGAAGTGGTAGAAGAGGGAAATCGTCTGATTCGCTTCCGGTACGAGGGAATCTTCGAGGAGATTCTGGACAGACTGGGCCAGATGCCGCTGCCCCCTTATATCACCCATCAGCTGAAGGACAAGAACCGCTATCAGACTGTTTATGCCAGACATGAAGGGTCCGCGGCGGCGCCTACGGCGGGGCTTCATTTTACAGAGGAGCTGATGGTGCGCCTGCGGGAAAAGGGCGTGACGATTGTTCCGGTGACTCTCCATGTGGGGCTTGGCACCTTCCGTCCTGTGAAGGCGGAGCAGGTGGAAGACCATCATATGCATGCGGAGTTTTACCAGATCGGGGAGAAAGAGGCGGCGTTTTTGAACGAGGCAAAGAAAGTCGGTCGTCGGATAATCGCCGTGGGAACCACCAGCTGCCGCACACTGGAATCCGCCGCCGATGAGAGCGGACAGATAACAAGCTTAAGCGGCTGGACCGATATTTTCATCTATCCCGGCTACCGGTTTAAAGTGGTGAAAGGGTTAATTACTAATTTTCACCTGCCGAAATCTACACTGATGATGCTGGTGTCCGCTCTGGCCGGCAGGGAGCATGTGATGGCGGCTTATGAGGAGGCCGTGAGAGAGAGGTATCGGTTTTTTAGTTTTGGGGATGCGATGTTTGTGATGTGAGTAAAGAATCTGGGTGGAGAAAAGTCCGCGAGAGTACAGTATGACTGGGATCTCGCGGACTTTTGACGTTTATTTTCAAAACAGCTCTGGAAGTTCAGCTAAAAGGCTGAGCACCGGACTTTAAGGACGGATTATGCTTATTGCGCGAAAGAAATACTGTCTATGACAGTCTGGAACAGCGAATCCGCATCAGTTCCATAGTCCTCATGAATATAGAAGTCAAAATCTACATAAGTGCCGCCGTTTCTCACTAAAATATAGCGGTTGTTGAATATGCTGCCGTTGCTGTTCTCCGCCGTGCCTGTGGCATCTAAGGCAGGCAGGCCGGCGATTGTGGCCTCCTGAACCGTATAGCCTTCTTCCTCCAGGTATCCGGTCATGCCTTCGAGATAGTCTCCTTCTTCCTGATAGGAAGTGATATAGAGGGTGCTCATATCCCATACGTTATCCCCTTCATAAGGAGAGGTGAGGGTCAGCGCCATGGTGCCATCCTCCGATTCGTCCGTCATTTCCCAGATATAAGGGCAGGAAAGGGTAAGTCCCAGCTCTTCCACATTGATCTGGGTGAGAACCGGCTCCGGAACGGCGGGTTCCTGGGCCATGGCGGTGTTCAGCTCCTCCTGGGTCAGTGTGATAGAAGGCTCCTCGCCGGTATCCTCCAATATTTTCTGAGCCAGCAGCTGGGTCAGAGGCGCAAGCGGAGCGAAATGATCGGCGCCCTCCATAATATAGCAGTGAATATTTTCGTTTTGCGTAGCTTCTTTCATACGGAGCAGATTATCCCCATTGCCTTCGCTGCCTTCGATTAAAAAGGTGGGCGTCTTGACGTCGTCCAGCCAGTAGATCGGAGATCGCATGGTGTATTCGTCGTCGTCCGAAGTGTCGAAGGTAAACTGGGTTCTGTTGTGGTATTTGATCTCGTCCACGGCGCCGAAGCAGAATACGGAGCGGAATTTGTCTGTGTACTCCGCGGCCAACAGAGCGCGGGTGCCTCCGGTGCTGTGGCCGCCCAGATAGATACGGTCAGGATCTACATAAGGCAGAGACGCGGCATAGTCATAGGCTGCGGCGATATCGTCCACCTCGCCGAACAACGTCTCATAATTGCCGGGATTGCCGTTGCCGCCCCGGAAGGAGGGGTACATGGTCAGCACGCCGGCCTGCCAGAAGGCGGAGCCTGTCTGGTCATTGTCCCATTCGGGGTAGGTAAAAGGGAAGTCGTCGATGCCGTTGCCCCATCCGCCTACAACCCAGATGATCAGCGGGTGTTTTTCGCCGTCGCCGGGATCGCTGGATACATAAGCTGCCAGGTCGCCTACGGTAGAGGGGTAGGAAACCAGGTCAAACAGTCCTGCCGGCGGATCGGGGATCGGATCGTCATCATTGTTTTCCTGGGCCAGTTTGGTCTGGAACGCGTCGTGAGCCTGGGCAAAGGTCTGGCCCTCAAAATGGGCTTTGGCGTCGCCGCCCGCAGCTTCTGATTCAGGCTCTGTTTTTGCTTCGGTGCTTTCCGCCTGGGTGGTTGTCTCCTGAGGCGCTTTCGTTGTGACGTCTTTGTCTCCTTTGGAGGAGCAGGCTGTAACAGCAATCATCGTCAGAGCCAGCAGAAGACTGAGAATCGTCTTGGATGTTCTGGTTTTCATGTCGTGTTTTCCTTTCTGTAAATTTTTATAGCATAATAGCCGGCGGCCGTTTTTGCCGCTTACTATTTTTCCTATAAGACGGTCTCGCGAGCTTTTTCATAATATAAAAAGAGAGGATATTATGTATCGTTCGTCCTTGTCGATATTTGAGAAAAGTATAGCATAGAATGAAACAGAAATCCAGAAATCCGCTTCGTTTCTTTCGGAAAAATTTTCACAGATTATTCACAAAATGCTGTTCTGCTTCATGGTATTGTCTTTTTTTCGTAAATAAAGTGAATTTGTTAAAAAATCTGGGAACAATTGGCTCAATAATGCCTTTTGAATCTGCGCATATTAACCTTGTAGCGAGTAAATCCAGTGAAGAAGGAGTGTGCAAAATGAAAGGGATTAAAAAGTATATTTCATTATTGTGTCTGACCCTTGTGCTTGCGCTGGCCGCCGTGTCTTTAACGGCATGCAGAAACAGAAATAATGATAATGAGAGTGGCAGCCAGACAGGGCAGACTTCCGGCGCGGCTTCCACTTCCGGAGCGGGAAGCAATCATTCTGACGAGAAAGAAAGCGGCAGCAAAAGCAATGGCACGGAAAATGGTACAAAGGGCACGACTGGCAGCGGAACCGATGAGGGAACAACCAACGGCAGCGGAACGAACGGCGGGACCACAAACGGTTCCGGCGGTAAAGACGCGAACGGAATAAACGGCACCATGGATGGAACCGGCGGTGTGCTGGATGATATCGAAGACGGCGTAATCGACGGTGTGGGCGACGCCGTCGACGGCGTAGGAGATGCCATTGACGATGTGGAAGGAAAGACGGCCGGAACATCGGCAGGCATGCGGTAAAGCTGAAAAATACGGAAGAAATAACAGAGAAAATACGGAAGAAACAACAAGAGGATACGGAAGAATATATAAGCGGAGAACAAAAGAAGAAGCAGAGATAACAAAAGGAGAACAATAGAAAAAGCAAAGCTGACAAAAGCAGCGAAAAAGGAACCTTTCATATGCCCGTATGAGAATACCGGCAGGGAAGGTTCCTCTTTGTTCATTGCGCCATCTGACAGGAAATCGGATGGTGCAATGGCAGATTTTTTATAAATTTCAACAAAATTTTTAATTGAATTTTATCCCCCCTCCCCCCTTGTATCCGGGAGTCGGATATTGTATAATTGTATCCGTCAGATACCTGTCGGAAGGGAGGGCGCTTTTGTGAAAGAGTACGAGATGGTCAGAGAAATTTTTAATGAGTGTGCCAACAACCAGATGCGCGATGTGTTTATCGAGGAGATTCGCTTGGACGGAGAGGCTGCGGTGGACGCGAGAGTGGAGGAGCTTTGCAAAGACGAGGAGGCAAAGATCGAGAAAGAAGTTCTGGCGGACGGCAGTCTGGTGTATCATGTAGACGCGCACGGGTTGTTGCAGAGGTATACGTTTACGGAAATCGGATAATTCTATCTTTATAACTTCTTAAACGTTTATCATGTGATACAGAAAGAGGCCGGCATATGAAAGAACGGCAAATTTGTCGGGATTTGTTTTGAATAGACCTGATACAAACAGAAAGGAGAAATTCATAAAATGGACGAGAAAGAAAAATGCTGCCATGATCATCATTCCCATGACGAGGCGCATACACATGAATTTGGGGCGGATCATGCACATACCCACGAAGGAGGCTGCTGCCATGATCATGGGCACAGCCACGAGCACACCCATACCCATACCCACGAACATACCCATGACGGAGAAACCCATACCCATGAGCATGAACATGCGCACAGCCATGCGCATGACCATGACGGACACGGCCATGATCACGATGGCCACACGCACAGCCATGACCACGGCGGCCATACCCACAGTCATGGCGGTCATACCCACAGCCACGGAACCGGCGCAGGCACTCCGGCTGAGGTAATCGCGCTGCTGACTTATATGGCGGACCACAATGAGCATCATGCCGCCGAGCTGGCCGATATGGGCGAGAAGCTGCGGGGACTGGGCAAGACAGAGGCTGCGGACAAGATCGCCGAGGGCGTGGCGGAATTCGCGAAGGCCAACGCGAAGCTGGCCGAGGCGTTAAAGCTGGTAAAGGAACTGTAAAATCGGAATTCGGTTTATTATGCCGTCTGGTGTAAAGAATCGATTGCAGGAGGTGCGGGAAAATGTGTTTAGCGACTGCGTTTACAAATAAAGAGGGCGTTGAGACCGTTGTAGCCCAGTATGTGGCGAAGGTGGAGTTTCAGGATGGAAATGTGATTCTGACAGACATTCTGGGGCAGGAGACGGTGGTGGAAGGGATGCTGAAAAATGTGGACCTTTCCAAGAATACCGTGGAGATTTATTGTCCGGCGTAAACTTTTACGGAATGGAAGCAGAAAGATATTTATAACGAAGAAATAAAAATCAGGGAACAGTCTAAAACCGTTCCCTGATTTTTTTATTCCCTTTCCGCAAGATTTCGCTCAGATTTTCTGTGAGTTCCGGTCCAGCCGCCTGTTTCAGATAAGCTTCTTCGATGGAACAGCCCTCGGCGGGCGGAACCATAAAGGAGCCGGCGTCGCTGCCGCAGGCGATCAGGACATTCATTTCCACTGCTTTTTGTAGATTTGCTCTGTGCAGCTTAAGGATTCGGTCCAAAACCGTCTCGGAAAACAGACCGCTTTTCCGGGCGTTTTCCACCGGGGCGAAGGTGGGGACCCATACGGCGCCGGTTTCCCTGAGCAGGTCCAGACATCGGTTGTCCATATAATATCCGTGTTCGATGCTGTCGGCGCCGGCTTCCAGCGTCCAGGCGATCTGTTCCGCCGTATTTACATGGGCCATAACCGCAAATCCCATTTCGTGGGCGGCGGCCGCCATGTCCTGGATCAGATGCTGTTCCAGCGTGCCTCCGGTCAGCTCTCCGTACCGGTTGAAATCCATAATGCCGCTGACCATGATTTTGATAAAATGTCCGCCCCGCTCCCTGACTTCGTGGATAAGCCGTTCATACTCGGCGAATTTATCAAAGCATCTTCCGAACATGCCGCCGTAATGCTCTTTTTTGTGGATGGCGAATATGGGCGTCCGGTAATCGAGGTCAAATTCCGCGGCAATGCCGGCTGCGTATTCCGAAGCCCCGACACAGTCGCCGCCGTCCCGGTAAAACCGGATGCCCTGTTCCCAGCAGTTTTCCAGCTGCCGCCGGATAACATCTCTGTCAAGACCTGTCCGGTGCAGCGCCATGGCTTTTCGGTAATTATTTCCGTCTAATACGATATGTCCGTGACATTCAAAATCTGCCATTGTTATGTCCTCCGTAAAACCGGTATAAACAGTTTTTGTCGTATGTGTTTCCGGCCTGTGTATTTGCCGTACGAATGGTGATTATTATTTCTGGTCAGTATCAGAATTTTGTGGGGATTTACTCCGCTGCGAAGCGGCAGTCTCCCCGGTCCATTTTTCGCTGGGAATCTGCCGCTTTTCCAGCCGCTTCCCTACCTGTTCCCGCAAAAGAGCATAACATACGGAGCTGCCGGGAATAAACAGGAGCATACCCACGATTCCCATCAGGCTGCCGCCGATGCTGACCGCCGCCAGCACCCAGACGGAAGGCAGGCCCACCGTACCGCCCACCACATGGGGATAGATCAGGTTTCCCTCAATCTGCTGCAGCACCTGGAACAGAACCAGGAATACGAGCGCCTGCATGGGATTGACCACCACGATCAGGAAAAAGCCCACGATACAGCCGATAAAAGCGCCGAAGATGGGGATCAGCGCCGTGATGGCGATCAGGACGCCCACCAGCAGGGCATAGGGCATCCGAAGGGCCAGCATGGATACAAAAAACATCATGCCCAGGATCACGGCCTCCGTACACTGGCCTGCCAGAAAGTTAGAGAATACGGTGGCGGATAAACCGCCGATATAGACCAGCCGGTCTGCCATTGCCGTCGGCAGAAAGGCATAGAACAGCTTTTTAAACTGACGGATCAGCGTTTCTTTCTGGAACAGCAGGTAGACCGAGAAGGTAAAGCCGATAAAAAATGTGGTGAAACCGCTGACGATGCCGCCTACGATGTTAAAGGTTGACTGAACCACGCCGAAGGCTCCGGTCTGCAGGGCGCCAAGCAGCTTCTGCCCCAGGTTATTCCAGTCCAGCTCCAGCTGTGCCATAAAGGTTTCCACCTGGGGCCAGGCGATATCCATGTCATCCAGAAGGAGAAGCAGGTTATCCAGCCCTTTGGGGATCTGGACTGTCAGGCTCCGTATGGTGGCGGCCAGCTCCGGGATGATCACAAGAAATGCCAGCAACAGGACACCGATCACCGCGATCAGCGTGAGGAAATAAGCTGTCGGGCGAAGCAGTTTTTTCCGGAGCCGGGTGCGGCGCGCAAGGCCGGCTTCAATTTTCTTCATCGGAACATTGAAAATGAAAGCGATGGCAAATCCCAGGGCGAAGGGCAGCAGAATGCCGGTGATAAAACCGATAGTGGACAGAACCAGCTGCGGGTTTTGTAGGCAGCAGTAGAATAAGACAGCGCCGAAAACTAAAAGGAATACGTTTTTTGGGGTGAATTGTTTCCAGTTCAAAGAAAACCTCCTGTAGATAAAGATACAAACTATATAAAAAACCGAATCTGTCCCCTGCGGTAACTGATTCGGCGGTTTATTTTCTCATGCGGATAACAGGACTCGAACCTGCACGTCTGTTGACAATAGAACCTAAATCTATCGCGTCTGCCAATTCCGCCATATCCGCAAAGGTATTTGGATGTGTTTCATCTTACCATTTTGCCGGATTGTTGTCAATGTTTATCAAAGCAGGTATCGGGAAACACCGGGAAAAATGGTAAAAAGTTTGGTTCCGGCGTGTACAGGTTAGGCTGTAAATGGGTAACGGATTGTGATTTACTGGATGTACATCAGATGAATTGTGATTGTTTTATAGTGCGGGGCAGGAGGGAACGCCAGATGAATGAAAGATAAAAGGCGCTTCCGGTCGGGATTGGATTTTTTCAGGATTTTAAATTGAAAAATTACTACTATGTGGATAAGACGGCTTTTGTTCAAGTCATTTTTTGAAATCGGGGCGGATGCGTCCCTGTTTGAAGGACTGGATATTTCTAAAGAAACGGAGCTGTGCGAGCGGCATATGGGGAGGTATCCGGTCATTTCGCTTAGTTTGAAGGATGTGGAGGGCGGCTCTTATGAGGCTGCGCTCAAGATGATTTCGGGAATGATAAAAGAGGAGGCTCGCAGGCACCAGTATTTGTTGGAGAGCGACAGGCTCACGGACATAGATAAGGAATCTTTGAAAGAACTCTATGCCCCCTATTTTGATGAGGATGTCCAGAAAAGAAGCCTGAAGCTTTTTTCGGAGCTGCTTGGCAAGCATTATGGCTGCAGGGTCGTGATTCTGATCGACGAGTATGACGTGCCGCTGGATAAAACTTATCAGAAAGGTTATTATGGGCAGATGGTTGAGTTAATCCGATCTTTTCTCAGCCAGGCACTCAAAACGAATGCAAATCTGGAGTTTGCCGTGCTTACCGGCTGCCTGCGGATTGCCAGGGAGAGCATCTTTACAGGGCTGAACAATTTTAACGTGTTCTCAATTTCTGATTCGGACTGCGCAGTGCAGAAAACTCAGGAAATCAAAGGACGCCCCGATGGAGCCGCACTGGGAGAACAGCAGCAACGCAATTGTCAGGGACATTCTGGAAGAGGCCACAGAGATTACGAAGGGGGAGATCGAGGCGCTGATCGCCGGCGAGGCCGTGGAAAAGGAGATTATTCCGGAACTGACCTATACCGATCTTGATAACAAAAATGTGAATATCCGCCAGACATATCTGTGGAGTGTCCTTTACTCCACGGGATATCTGACCGATGCCGAAAAACCGAAAGGCGGGCGTCATAAGCTGGTGATTCCTAACAAAGAAATTCACAGAATTTATGTAAACAAAATTTGCACATGGTTTGAGGATCAGGTGACAGGCGACACAAAGCGGTGGGAGCGGTTCTGCAAAGCAGTCAAAACCGGCGACGCCGAAGTCGTACAGGAGCTGTTTAATGCGTTTCTGATGGAATCCATCAGTATCCGGGACACGGCGGTGACAAAAGAAAAAAAGGAAAATTTCTATCACGGCCTTTTTCTGGGCCTTTTGAGAGCGGAAGGAAGCTGGATCGTAAAATCCAACGCCGAGTCCGGCAACGGCTACTCTGATATCCTCCTTATCGTCCCGAGGGAGAAAACCGGCTGTGTTATCGAGGTGAAATACGCCGAGAACGGCGCCTTTGACGCTGCGCTCCGTGAGGCGATGGAGCAGATCGATACCTATGAATATATTGATTTGTTAAAGAGAGAAGGCATGGGGACGATCCATAAATATGGTCTGGCCTGCTATCGGAAAACCTGCCGGGTGGCGTATGGGAAAGAATAGGCTGTGACTCATTTGAATCCGGAAATTATTCTTGACAAAAGTTTATCCAGGGAATTTTTCAGGAAAAAATAAATATCCCCCGGCTATATCAGCATAGATATGGCCGAGGGATTTTTTGTCACTAAGCATCCGGAAACGGGTCCTTCGAGGAAAGAAACAGCGCCTGTTCCGGGTCCTTCTTTTTCTGAAACTTTAGGGCGATGCTCAGAAATACAAAGAACAGAGCCAGAGAAACGAAAAATGAGACGACATTGCCCGGGGTCAGAACCAGCATGCCCAGCAGATTGAAAATAATATGGAAGAAGCAGGCCGGGACCAGGGAATGATAGCGGTGGGCCAGATAGCCCAGCACCAGTCCAAGGCAGAAAGCATAGCAGCCCTGCAGCAGATTCATATGGAATACGCCGAACAGCAGGGCCTGAATCAGATTGGCCGCCCAGAATGGGAAGGCTCTTCCCGCTATGGAGAGGGTGGCGCCCCGCATCAGTATTTCTTCGTGAATCGGTCCTGCGATGACCGTGTAGAAGACCAGAAGGAAGCCGGGAGCCGACATGCCCACCGAATCCAGCAGTTCTTCGTAGGAGTCAAGGGCCTGGGGAATCAGCGCTGAGATGCCGTTGATCAGCAGGGTGGTTAAATACTGGCAGACAAAGGCCAGCGCCGTCAGTACCAGAATCGTAGCAAAGGTAAATCGGAACGGGCGGCTGCCGCGGCTTCCTGTTTTCAGCCGCCTGTATATCAAAAAGGAGACAGCGGCCGAGGCTATGGAGATGGCCAGCATAAGCGTGGCATCGATATTGCTACTCGAAAACAGGAAGGAATCCTCGAACCATCTCATGCGGAGAATAAGCATAAAAAGAAAATAAAAAAGGGCCGTGAAAGCGATATAGAGGATCAGCGGTACGGCGGATAAAAAGAACCAGATTACTTTTTTCATAAAACCTCCTGCGGGCCGGTAAAATAGCTATCGCTATTGTGACATGTCCTTCGGACATGAGCCTCCGGCGGATGTCCACGCCGCTTTGCTGCGGGCCGGTAAAATAGCTATCGCTATTTTACCATAAAATCAACGGAAGTTACAATATTTTTTATGAGGAATAGGGCTTGTGCCGGAGAAAGGAAAATTATATAATATACTGTAAATGTATGAAAAACATAAGGGGTTTATGATGGAGCAGGGAAGGTTTATGGGGCTGCTGGCGGAGCTTTTGGAGCTGGCGGCGGTGAAGGATAACAGAATCGGGAAGGCGGAGGTGGATCAGTGGTTTGAGGAGCTGTCCCTGAATCGGGAGCAGCTTGCGCTGGTGTACCGGTATCTGGAAGAAAATCAGGTGCGGATCTCGGGGCTTGAAAAGGCGGACAGGCTGACAGAAACGTCATGCCAGGAGTCCTATGGCCTGCATGAAACCGTCGGTCAGGAAGCTGTGGATGGCCGGGGGGATCTAACCGGTCAGGAAGAAACCATCGCCTGGAAAAAGTCGTCCGGAACCGGATCGAAGGGCATGGGAAAGAGCCGGACGGCGGTGAGGGCCGGAGGAAGAAAAATCTCCCGGCAGAAGGATGGGGAAGAAAACAGACAGGTGCCGGAGGAGGAGAACCGCTACTACCGGATGTACCTGTCAGACCTGAAAGCAGTCTCTCCCTGTACGATGGAGGAAATGGAGCGTCTGATGCCCTTGGTGCTTGCGGGAGAGCTGGCGGCGGCCGACCGTCTGGCGGAAGGGAACCTTCACCGGGTGGCGGAGTGGGCCAAGCCCTTTATGGGCAGGGGCGTCGTGATCTCCGATTTGATCCAGGAGGGGAATATGGTTCTGATGGAGGAGATTCATCTGTTAAAATCCCAGTATCCCCGTCTTGACCCGGAGGATTTTCTCTATATCCTGAAGAAAAAAAGCGAGACGGCCATGGAGGAGGCGATCCGGCAGCAGGAGAGCCATAAAGGAATCGGCGAGAAGGTGGCCCGGAGAGCCAACCGGATTATGGATCTGACCGAGGAGATTGCCAGGGAGCAGGGCACCCAGGCCACGGTGGCCCAGCTGGCGGAGCTTCTGCATATCACCGAGGAGGAAGTGCGGGATATTATGAAGATTTCCCTGGATGTGATTAACCTGGCCAAGGCAGCGGGCGATCCCACGGCCTTCGAGAGCCGGGAAAGGTAGAAAATCCGACAAAATATGCCGCTGCCGTATTTGGCAGGGCAGTTTGTATATAAATACTATCATATTTAAAGAGAGAATTATTGTTAATGATACTCAAGGGCATAGTTCTGTGCCGGATGGTTTGCTGCTTGTCCGAGACAGAGTGAACATTCCGGCAGGTTATTCAGCGCCCGGGTATAACGTTACGCGGCGACTAGCTTGCAGTGAAAACAAAAACCCTCAGGAGGATGGAATGAGCGTTAAAAGGATTTATGTGGAAAAGAAGGAGCCTTATGCGGTAAAGGCGAAGGAGCTGAAAGAAGAGATCGGCAGCTATCTGGGCATTAAGACGGTGACGGGCGTCCGGGTGCTGATCCGGTATGACGTGGAAAATCTGTCGGAGGAAATCTATCAGGAGGCGGTGAAAACCATTTTTTCCGAGCCGCCGGTGGACATGGTGTATGAGGGGACATTTCCGGTCAGCTATGGCGACCTGGTATTCTCCGTGGAATTCCTGCCGGGGCAGTTTGACCAGCGGGCGGATTCCGCTGAGCAGTGCGTCAAGCTGCTGAGGGAGAGCGAGGAGCCGGTGATCCGCTCCGCCACCACCTATGTGATCAGCGGCAGCCTGGAGGAAGGGCAGCTTGCGGCCATCAAGTCCTACTGCATCAATCCGGTGGATTCCAGAGAGGCTTCCATGGAGGTTCCCGAAACGCTGATGACCAGGTTCCCGGAACCGGAGGACGTAAAGATTTTCGACGGCTTTACCGAGATGGGGGAGCCGGAGTTAAAGGGGTTATACGATTCACTGAATCTGGCCATGACCTTTAAGGATTTTCTGCATATTCAGAATTATTTCACAGGCGAGGAAAAACGGAATCCCACGATGACGGAGATCCGCGTGCTGGATACTTACTGGTCAGATCACTGCCGCCACACCACTTTCAACACGGAGCTGAAAAACGTTACCTTCACTCAGGGGGATTACAACGGACCGATCGAGGGCACTTACCGCCGGTATATAGCGGATCGTGAGGAAATTTTCGGCGGCCGGAAGGACAAGTTTGTCTGCCTGATGGATCTGGCGCTGATGGCGATGCGGAAGCTGAAAAAGGAAGGCAGGCTTGAGGACCAGGAAGAGTCCGACGAGATCAATGCCTGCAGCATCGTGGTGCCTGTGGAGATCGACGGAGAGACGGAAGAATGGCTGGTGAATTTTAAAAACGAGACCCACAACCATCCCACGGAGATCGAGCCCTTCGGCGGCGCTGCCACCTGTCTGGGCGGCGCAATCCGTGACCCGCTGTCAGGCCGTACCTATGTGTATCAGGCCATGCGGATTACCGGGGCCGCGGACCCTACCGTGCCCGTTTCCCAGACCATGAAGGGCAAGCTGCCCCAGAAAAAACTGGTACGGGGCGCTGCCGGCGGCTACAGCTCCTACGGCAACCAGATCGGCCTGGCCACAGGCTATGTAAAGGAAATTTATCACCCCAATTACGCGGCAAAGCGGATGGAGATCGGCGCGGTAATGGGCGCTGCGCCAAGACGGGCCGTGCGCCGGCTGACCTCCGATCCGGGAGACGTGATTATTCTGCTGGGCGGAAGGACGGGCCGGGATGGTCTGGGCGGCGCCACCGGCTCCTCCAAGGTGCATACGGAGACTTCTATCGAAACCTGCGGCGCGGAAGTGCAGAAGGGCAATCCGCCCACGGAGCGGAAGCTGCAGCGGCTGTTCCGCCGGGAGGAAGTCAGCCTTCTGATTAAAAAATGCAATGACTTTGGCGCCGGCGGCGTATCGGTGGCCATCGGCGAGCTGGCCGACGGTTTGTCCATTCATCTGGACAGGGTGCCGAAAAAATATGCGGGCCTTGACGGAACCGAGATCGCCATCTCCGAATCCCAGGAGCGTATGGCCGTGGTCGTAGACCCTGCCGACGTGGAGAAATTTATGGCCTTCGCCGGGGAAGAAAACCTGGAGGCGGTTGCGGTGGCCACCGTGACGGAAAGCCCCCGTCTCGTGATGGACTGGCGGGGAAAGACCATCGTGGACTTGAGCCGGGCATTCCTGGATACCAACGGCGCCCATCAGGAGACGGACGTGACGGTGGAGGTTCCGGTAAAGGAAGGAAATCCTTTTGCGCTCCGTCCCATAAAAGATGTGAAGGCACAATGGCTGGATACGATGAAGGACTTAAACGTCTGCTCTCAGAAGGGGCTGGTGGAAATGTTCGACGGCTCCATCGGCGCAGGCTCCGTATACATGCCTTACGGCGGAAAATACCAGATGACGGAAACCCAGACCATGGTGGCGAAGCTGCCGGTGCAGAAAGGGACGACGGATTTGGTGACAATGATGAGCTACGGCTTCGATCCCTATCTGTCCTCCTGGAGCCCTTACCACGGCGCGGTTTACGCAGTGGTATCCTCGGTGGCGAAGGTGGTGGCCGCAGGCGGCGATTACAGGAAAATCCGTTTTACCTTCCAGGAATATTTCAAGCGGATGACAGAGGACAGCAGACGCTGGGGAACGCCTTTCCTTTCCCTGCTGGGCGCCTATGACGCCCAGATCGGCTTTGGCCTGCCCTCCATCGGCGGCAAGGACAGTATGTCCGGAAGCTTTAACGAGCTGGACGTGCCGCCTACGCTGGTATCCTTTGCGGTGGATATTGCCAGCAGCCGTCATATTATTACGCCGGAGCTGAAAAAGGCGGGGAACAAGCTGGTGCTGTTTGTGATTAAAAAGGATGAAAATGATCTGCCGGATTACCGGAGCGCCATGGATATCTATGGAAAAATACATGAGGATATCAAAGCCAGAAAGATCATTTCCGCCTATGAGCTGGAACGGGGCGGTCTGTGTGAGGCGCTGTCCAAGATGGCGATGGGCAACCGGCTGGGCGTGCGGCTGACCGACGCCGTGAAGCCGGAGGAGCTGTTCGGCGCAGGCTGGGGCTGCATCGTGGCGGAGGTTTATCCGGATTACGTTTATCAGCTGGAGGCGCCGGGCATGATTATCGGCGAGGTGATCAAAGAAGAAGCCTTTATTTATCAGGATATGAAGCTGACGATGGAAGAGGTGCAGAAAGCCTGGACCTCCACCCTGGAATCCGTATTCCCCACCCATACGGATGTGAAGGCGGAAAAGGTGGAGAAGCCGTTGTACAGGGCGGAATCCGTTCATATCTGTACCCATAAGATCGGCGCTCCCACCGTGTTTATCCCGGTATTTCCGGGGACGAACTGCGAGTATGACAGCGGAAAGGCTTTTGAGAATGCGGGGGCTTCCGTGATCACGAAGGTATTCCGGAATATGACGGCGGAGGATATCAGGGCTTCCGTGGACAGCTTTGTGGAAAATATTGACCAGTCCCAGATTATTATGCTGCCCGGCGGCTTCTCGGCGGGCGACGAGCCGGAGGGCTCCGCCAAGTTTATCGCCGCCGTGTTCCGGAATGAGAAGGTGAAGGAGGCGGTCAACCGGCTGTTAAAGGAGCGGGACGGCCTGATGCTGGGGATCTGCAACGGCTTCCAGGCGCTGGTGAAGCTGGGGCTTCTGCCTTACGGGGCGATTCAGGATCTGACCGAGGATGCGCCGACGCTGACCTATAACCGGATCGGCCGCCATGTGTCCAAGATGGTTTATACAAAGGTAGTGAGCAACAAGTCTCCCTGGCTGTCAAAAGCGGAGCTGGGCGGCGTGTACTGCACGCCCGTATCTCACGGGGAGGGTCGCTTTGTGGCCAGCGGCCAGTGGATTGAGAAGCTGTTTGCGAACGGGCAGGCAGCCACCCAGTATGTCAACCTGCAGGGCGTGCCCACCATGGACGACGACTGGAATCCCAACGGCTCCTATTATGCCATCGAGGGTATTACCAGCCCCGACGGAAGGATTCTGGGCAAGATGGCCCACAGCGAGCGTCTGGGCCAGTCAGTGGCGGTGAATACCTACGGCGAGCAGGATATGAAATTATTCCGGTCAGGCGTGGAGTATTTTAAATAGGAAGAAGAACCAGAAAACGAACAGGAAGCTAAACGGCTTTGGAATGGAGAAAACTTCCATTCCAGAGTCGTTTTCTGCAAAAATATATGCCCCGCATGTCGCGGTAACAGGGTGCGGATGAGAGGCCGGGAGTACTTTAGGCGGTAAGCGCAGGAAAGGAGAGAACGGACAGTGAGTGGTAAAGGAAAATGGATAAAAAGGGCGGTTTTGTTAAGTCTGACGGCGGTTTTGGCCTGTTTTGGGACAGGATGTGGAAAGAAAAGTCCTCTGGACCCGAAAAATCCGGTGTCTCTGACCGTCTGGCATTATTATAACGGTTCCCAGCAGGCGGCTTTTGACGCGCTGACGGAGGAATTTAACGATACCGTGGGCCGGGAAAAAGGAATTTATGTGCAGGGCTATTCCCAGGGCTCTGTTTCCGATCTGGAGACGGCGGTGCGGGACGCCATAGCGGGAAAGGTGGGGGCGGAAAAGATGCCGGATATCTTTTCCTCCTATGCGGATACCGCTTACGAGGTGGAACAGGCCGGCGCCCTGGCAAATTTGTCCGACTATCTTGACGAGAAGGAGCTGGAACGCTATGTGGATTCCTATATCGAGGAAGGGCGCATCGCTTCGGACGGCAGCCTGAGAATTTTCCCCACGGCCAAATCCACGGAGATTATGATGCTGAATAAAACGGACTGGGAGCCTTTCGCGGCGGCCACGGGCGCTTCCCTGGACGACCTGAAAACCATTGAGGGCGTGGCGGCCACCGCCCGGTCTTATTATGAGTGGACGGACAGCCTGACGCCGGACGTGCCGGAGGACGGCATGGCCTTTTACGGCAGGGACGCAGTGGCCAATTACTTTATTATCGGCATGCAGCAGCTGGGTGTGGAGCTGTTCCAGGTGGAGAATGGAAAACTGACGCTGAACGTGCCGAAAGAGGAGCTGCGCCGTCTCTGGGAGAATTACTATGTTCCCATGGTGAAAGGGTACTTCGGCGCCTACGGCTCCTTCCGTTCCGACGACGTGAAGACCGGGGATCTGCTGGCCTATACGGGCTCCACGTCATCGGCCATGTATTTTCCTGACCAGGTGGAGCTGGAAGAGGGCAGCCATGCCATCGATTATGTGGTGATGACGGCGCCTGTGTTTCAGGACGGCAAAAACTATGCTGTGCAGCAGGGGGCGGGCATGGTGGTCAGCAAGTCCGATGAAGCCCATGAGTATGCCGCCGTGGAATTTCTGAAATGGTTTACCCAGGCGGAGAACAATCTGCAGTTCGGCTGTGTATCCGGATATCTGCCGGTGCTGAAAGAAGCGAACAGCAAGGAGATGCTGGACCAGGTGTCCTCGGAGCGGGGACTGACGGTGGCGCCCAAGACCTATGATTGTCTGACCGCCATGTTCAGCGAAATGGAAGGAACCACCCTCTATACGAACAAAAGCTTTGAGAACGGCTCCGCGGCGAGAAAGGTGCTGGAATATCACCTTTCGGATCAGGCGAAGGAAGACCGGGCAAAGGTTGTAGAAGCGCTGAAACAGGGAAAGAGTCTGGAAGAGGCGTCGGCGGCTTATGTGACGGACGAGGCTTTTGAGAAATGGTATGCTTCTTTCTGTGAGGCACTGGAAGCGGCGGTGAATAAGCAGTCATGAGAGAGGATAAGGGTCGCAAGAAAAGAAAATCGACGATATTCAGGATATTTCTGATTCCGCTGATCGCCATTATGCTGCTGCAGAGTATGATTACCATCGGCACGCTTATTGTCAGGCGGACGGCGGGCACGCTGGAGGAGTATTCCAGCGGCATGATGAGCAGGCTGGTGGAAAACCGCAGGGTCATTCTGGAAAATGACATGAATCAGCGCTGGTCCTCCATCCGGGAGCAGGAGGACCGGATGAACGGGATCTTTCAGAAGTGCCTGAGGCCAGAGGAAGAGGGGCCGGAGACACTGCTTCTGTCCGACGAGAGAAAAGACCGGCTGCTTACGATGCTGTTTCCGGAATGTCTGGATATTTTGCACAATCATTCGGTGACAGGCGTTTTTCTGGTGCTGACAGGCGGGGAAATGGAGACGGCAGGGGAATTTGACGGCTTTTTTATCCGTGATTCCGATCCGAAAACCAATCCGGCTAACAATACGGATCTGCTTTTGGAGCGGGGAAGCAAGCAGCTTTCCAGAACCTTTGGCATTCCGCTGGACACCAACTGGACCACCCGGTTCCGTATGGACGGACAGGGGGTAAATGCGGCCGACAGCTATTTTTATGTGCCATGGAGGGCCGGAAGAGAGTATGGAGATGCGGATACCGAGGATCTGGGTTACTGGTCTCTGCCCTTTTTCCTGGAAAAGAATATGGCCGATCCCTATGAGATGATTACATATTCTCTGCCCCTCCGGTATCAGGGGCAGGTGTATGGTGTCCTGGGGGTGGAAATTTCCTGTAAGAGTTTGTATGATTATTTTCCGGTGGCGGAGCTGAACGCTTCTCAGCAGTCCGGTTATATGCTGGCCGTCCGGGAAGGAGACGGCAGATACCGGACGCTTACCGGCAAGGGCATGCTCTATGATCAGGTGCGGGCCGGTGCGGACAGATTTGTGCTGGAGGAGACAAATTACCCGAGCCTGTCTCTGGTACGGGATGTCAAGACCAACGGACAGGGGGTCTACGCCGTGGAATGTCCGCTGCGGATTTACGGCAGCAACGTACCTTATGAGAATACGGAATGGGTGCTTTTGGGACTGAATACGGAGAAAGAACTGTTCGGAATGAGCCGGCAGCTTTATTTCTGGATGCTTCTGGCTGTTATGATCGGCTTGTGCTTCGGGGTTCTGGGCATTTATATTCTGGTAAAACATCTGACCAGGCCGATCCGCCGGCTGATGGACTGTATCAGCCAGGGAAGCCAGGGGCTCAGGGCATTCAGACCGTCTAATATATTAGAAATCGACGCTTTATATGACGTGGTGGCGGACCTGACGGAGCGTCAGAAAAAAGCGGAAAATATACTGCTGGAGGAAAAGGAGCGGTACAGAGTGGCGCTGGAATCCTCCGACGATCTCTTTTTTTCCTACGATCTTCATACACATATGCTGGATATTGTAAACCACAAAACCATGAGCGGCCAATGGCAGTGCGAGGAATATGACGGCGGATTTATCAACCCCAATTACCTCCATGAGGCGGACCGGGAGGAAACGATTCATAAACTGGGAAGCGGGGCGGACCAGCTGTATGCGGAGTTTCGGATCAAATGGCCGACGGATGCGGATTATGTGTGGGTGGCCCTGTCGGGCAAGGCGGTGTATGACACGGACGGCAGGCGCTGGAAGCTGGTGGGAAGCATCCGGGATATCCAGGAGCAGAAGGAAAGGGAAGAGGAGCAGTACAGAAGGAATACGACGGACGGCGTCACCGGCCTGTATGCCTTCAGAGCCGGCATGGAGTATGTGGAGAAATGCAGAAAAGACCGGCCGGACGGCGTCATGATCAGTTTGTACCTGGACCGGTTAAAGGAGAGCGACGAGAAGAACGGCGTTGTGTTCGGCGATCTGCTCCTGGAGGAAATCGGAGGGCTGATTTTGAAAGAGCGCCGGGATCTGGCCCGGCGGACCGGCTGCCGGATTGCGGCGCTGCGGTTAAACAGAGACGAGTTTGCGCTGTGGCTTTCGGGGCAGTCCGGTCAGCAGGCGGTGGAATTTACCCAAAAGCTGCTGGAACAGACAGCGGAACTGTTTGCGGAGGAAACCTTCGGTCTGCGCATGCGGGCGGGGCTGGCCTGCGGAAAAGCGGGGCTTGGTGGAGAGCAGTTAATCCGCATGGCGAAGCTGGCGCAAAATGCCGGGACCGTCAAAACCAGACGGCAGTGTCTGTTCTATGAAGAAATTCCTGAAAAGGACAGAACGCCTTTGCCGGCCCTTAAGGAACAGGCCCTTAATTCTCTGGGTTACACCGAGGATGTGAGCCTGGTGTCCGTGGCGCTGAATCTGTTTGGCAACGGGGATGATTTCCCGGCCCAGATGCTGCTGATGATCCGCAAGATCGGCCGGTTTTATCAGGCGTACGGCGTACAGGTTTCTCTTTTGCGGTCTGATTTCAATTCCAACTATCTGAATTATCAGTGGCATAAGGATGGCAGAAATGTGCGGGAGAGCGTGAGAAAATACAGAGAAGAGGAAAAGAATGCCTTTTATGACTGGCTTGGAGAGAAGGAGGTTCGCTATGTTTCCGACGGGGATAGCAGAAAGCGGGTGGTTCAGTGCTTTCTGTGTATCGAACCCGGACAGCAGGGCATTGTGCTGCCCATGTATGACAGCGGCAGTTATATAGGAAACCTCTGTATGCTCGGCGTCGGACCGGAGCTTTTGGAGAATGGAGAAGGGTATCAGAATCTTGCGGAGCTTGGCAGGGTGATTCAGAGCCAGTTAAACCAGCGTCAGTCCGACATTGCCAGCAAGGCGAAATCGGAATTTTTGTCCCGTATGAGTCATGAGATCCGCACGCCCATGAACGGCATTATCGGTATGACCGCTATCGCCCTGCAGCAGGGGCAGAGCAGCGAGCGGATTATGGACTGCTTACAGAAGATACGGTCTTCTTCGGATTATCTGCTGGGACTGATTAACGATATTCTGGATATGTCTAAAATCGAGAGCGGCAAAATGAAGCTGGACCCCTTCAATTTTAATATGGAGGAAATGCTGGATACGGCAAAAGAGCTGATTATGCCCCAGACCACGGCCAGGCAGATCAATTTTGTCAGCAGCGTCCGTCTGCGCCACAGGTGGTTTGTGGCGGACCGGATGCGGATCAGCCAGGTGCTGATCAATCTGCTGGGCAATGCGGTGAAATTTACGCCGGAGAAGGGAAGGATTACGCTGACCGTGGAAGAGCGGGAGGAAAAGAAAGAGGAAGCCATTCTTTATTTCGCTGTCAGCGACACCGGAATCGGCATCGCCAAAGAGGAACAGGAGCGGGTATTCCGGTCCTTTGAGCAGGCTTCCGGGGCAAGTTCGTCAAAGCAGAAGGGAACCGGCCTGGGACTTTCCATCAGCAACCGTCTGGTACAGATGATGGGAAGCAACATTCAGCTGGAGAGCGAGCCGGGGAAGGGAAGTACCTTCAGTTTTGCCATTCTGCTGGCTTACGGCGAAGATATGGGAACCGAGACAGAGGAAAAGGAAGAGGTTTCCTTTGAGGGCTGTCGCGTGCTGGTGGTGGAGGACAATGAGCTGAACACCGAGATTGCCCAGTGTCTTTTGGAGGATCGGGGATTTGAGGTGGACTGCGCCTATGACGGCGCCCAGGCCGTGGAACGGATTCGCGCCACCGAGCCGGGAACCTATGACGTGATTTTGATGGATATTATGATGCCGGTGATGGACGGGCTGGAAGCGGCCCGGGCAATTCGGAGTATGGACCGGGAGGACTGCCATACCGTGCCGATTATCGCCATGTCGGCCAACGCCTTTGACGACGATCTGAAAAAATCGGTGGAATGCGGCATGAACGGCCATCTGTCCAAACCGGTGGAGGTGGAGAAGCTGTATCAGACGCTGGATGAAGTGATCTACGGCAGGAAAAAATGAATAGCTGATACAGTGGAAAAGTGAGATAATGGATAGATAGTGCGATGGAAGCAGTAGAAAAAGTAAATAGACAGTAGATTGAAAGCAGTGAAAAAATAAATAAACCTGTGATAAATGCAGTGAAAAAATGGACATAGATGCAGCGGATCAGTATCATATGGATATGCATAGGGGCGTCTGTGGACATTTGAAATTATTTCTTGGAGGAATGAAGCAATTATGAATTACGAGGAAGCGAGGGCATATTTAAGGGAGGTGGAGCTGTCTTTAGGATGGGTGCTGGGACTGGATTCCATGAAGGAGCTGCTGCGCCGGCTGGGAAATCCCCAGGACCGTCTGAAATTTGTCCATATCGCGGGCACCAACGGAAAAGGGTCTGTCCTGGCCTTTGTCAGCCAGATTTTAAGCGAGGCGGGCTACCGGGTGGGCCGGTATATTTCTCCCCGGGTGTTCGTGTATGAGGAATTTGTGCAGATCAACGGGGAGATGATTACCCGGGAGGAATTCTGCGAATATACTGCCCGGGTGAAGGAAGCCTGCCAGGCCATGCTGGCGGAGGGGTTTGCCCAGCCCACCCTGTTTGAGGTGGAGACTGCCATTGGCTTTTTACATTTTACAAAACATCAGTGCGATATCGTGGCGCTGGAATGCGGACTGGGCGGCCGGGATGACGCCACAAATGTGATCACCACGGCAGTTTGCGCCGTGATCACCGCCGTGGGCCTTGACCATATGCAGTATCTGGGAGATACGGTGTATGAGATCGCCCGGACAAAATCAGGAATTATCAAAAACGGCGTTCCTGCCGTGATGTGCGCCCAGTCGGAGGAGGCGGAGCGTGCGGTGGAGGAGCAGTGCGCCGCAGTGGGATCTTCCCTGACAAAGACAGAGCCGGACCGGCTGGCGGTTCATGAAGGGCTGACAGAGATGGACGGCAGATCGTTTATTGTGTTTGATTATAAGGACTATCAGGGACTTCGGGTTGGCCTGCTGGGCCGTTACCAGACGGAAAATGCTAGTCTGGCGGTGGAGGTGGCGGAAGAGCTGTCCCGGAATGGATTTGAGATAGAGAAGGAGCATATTTATAAAGGGCTGGCCAATGCCCGGTGGCACGGCCGGTTTGAGCTGGTGGGGCAGAATCCCCGGGTGGTTATCGACGGGGCCCATAATCCGCCTGCGGCAAAAAGGCTGCGGGAGTCTGTGGATTACTATTTCGGACAGGACCATGTGGTATATGTGATGGGGATACTGGCCGATAAGGATTATGAGCAGGTGGTGTCCATCACCCACGGCGCCGCGGAGCAGATTTTTACGCTGACGCCCGACAGTCCCAGAGCCCTTTCTGCCGATGCCCTGGCGGAGGTGATCCGGAAGCAGGGGGGGAAGGCGGAGGCGTCGGACTCCTATGAGGAAGCGGCCCGTAAGGCGCTGGCGGCAGCAGGCCGGGACGGGGTGATTGTGGTATTCGGCTCGTTGACCTTTTTGCATGAATTGTCGGATATTCTGGAAAAATTGAAGAAAGAAGAGTGTGCCGGGCAGGCGAATGGCTGTGAAGTAAAACTGCTGTGCCCGGGGGAAAGCGATTCCCGGGGTGCGGAGATATCTGCCGGGAAAGAAAAAAGGGAGAGCAGTTTGGAGGTCCGGGATCTGTCCTCGATTCGTGATGAGCTGGATGAGCTGGACGGACGGCTGGCGGAAATCTTTGAGCGGCGGATGGCGCTGTCCGATCAGGTGGCCCGGTATAAAATGGGCACAAGCAAGCCGGTCCGGGACATGGCAAGAGAGCGGGAAAAGCTGGATCGAACAGAAGCGCTGGCGGATACGCCTTTTAACAAAGCAGGTCTGCGTGAGCTGATGCGCCAGATGATGGCCATCAGCAGGAAACGCCAGTATCAGCTTCTGGAAGAGCAGGGAATGGGAAGCCGTCTGCCCTTTGAGCGGATCGACGGGCTGGCGAAGGAGGGCGCCCGTGTGGTATACCAGGGTGTGCCCGGCGCTTATGCCCATATTGCGGCCATGGAGTATTTCGGGAAGGATTTCAGCGGTTTTTATGTGAAAACATGGGAGGATGCCATGAATGCCCTGGCAGGCGGCAGAGCGGATTTCGCCGTTTTGCCCATCGAGAATTCCACTGCCGGAATGGTGGGGGACGTCTATGATCTTCTGGCGAAATATGATAATTATATCGTGGGTGAGGTGGACATTAAGGTAGACCACGCCCTGTTAGGGCTGCCGGGAGCTTCTTTGGAGGAGCTTGAGCTGGTCTATTCCCATCCCCAAGCGCTGATGCAGTGCCAGAAATTTTTAAACGAGCATAAAAACTGGCATCAGGTCAGCGTGGAGAATACGGCTGTGGCCGCAAAGCGGGTGCTGAAAGAGGGAGATCCCCACAAGGCGGCGATTGCCAGCGCCATGTCCGGCAGCATCTACGGACTGTCTGTCATCAAAGCGCCGTTAAATTTTAACAGCAGCAATACCACCCGGTTCGTGATCGCCAGCAGCCGGAAGGTGTATACGAAAGAAGCTTCCAAGGTTTGCATCTGTTTCGAGGTGGCCCATGAAAGCGGCTCCCTGTACAATATTCTGTCTCATTTTATTTTCAACGGGCTGAATATGTTTAAGATCGAGTCCAGGCCGGTGCCGGGCCAGACCTGGGAGTATCGGTTTTTCGTGGAATTTACCGGGAATTTAAGCGACAGCGGCGTGCGTAACGCATTGACCGGGATTTCTGAGGAAGCGGTCAGTATGAAGATACTGGGGAATTATTAAGAATGATTCGCTGCCGGAAAAGCAAGGGAAGCGTGCAGCAGCGGGTTTGGAAACAACCTGCATGACATCAGGAAAGAGGAAAAAATGACAGACGGAAATAACAGAACCCTTTACCGTGCCCTGGAACGGCAGGAGATTTATGACGGCATGGTCCGGGTGATGGCGGCGGCGAAGCGGGGGAATCCGGATGAGGAAGACCGGGAATGCCTGTTCGGCGTGGTAAACGGCCTGGCGGAGCTGGCAGGCTCCCATGGCTTTAGCGGGAATATCTGGCACAGCTATCTGGCCTATGAGCTGGCCAGCCATGAAAACGCGTTCAGCATGGCCTGTGAGGTCAGAGGAAAGGTGCCGGGCAGCGTCAATGCCTTTGCCTGCCATGATTTTGAGATTTTTAAGCAAATGTTCGACTATCCGCTGGAACGGATCGATCAGGCGTTCCATACGGATCTGATGAGGATCGTGGCCGATTATGACGGCTCCGGGGAAAACAGCAAAATCTTTAACAGCCGTATCCGGGACCGGATCGAGGCGCTGAGCGTCCATCTGGCCGCAGCGGGGAGCCCGGAAGAATATCTGGATATTGTGACTGGTTTTTATAAGGACTGCGGCGTGGGCAAGCTGGGGCTCCACAAGGCGTTTCGCATCGAGGGGAAGGGGGCGGCGGCCCAGATCAGGCCCATTCCCAATATCGCCCATATCTATTTGAAGGATCTGGTGGGCTACGAGCGGCAGAAGTCGAAGCTGACGGCCAATACGGAAGCCTTTGTGGAGGGGCGCAGCGCCAATAACTGCCTGCTTTACGGCGACAGCGGCACCGGAAAATCCTCCAGTATCAAGGCGCTGATGAATGAGTATTATGACCGGGGACTGCGGATGATCGAGGTATATAAGCATCAGCTGGAGGAGCTGCCTTTTGTCATCGCCCAGATTAAGGACCGGAACTATAAGTTTATCCTGCTGATGGATGATCTGTCCTTTGAGGACTTTGAGATCGAATATAAATATCTGAAGGCGATTATCGAGGGCGGCCTGGAGAAACGGCCGGACAATGTACTGATCTATGCCACATCCAACCGCCGCCATCTGATCCGGGAAAAATACAGCGATAAGCGTGAGCTTCAGGATGACCTTCACGTGAACGATACGGTGCAGGAAAAGCTGTCATTGGTATCCCGGTTCGGTATTCAGATTTATTATGGAAAGCCGGACAAAAAAGAATTTCAGGAGATCGTCAGGCAGCTGGCAAAACGGCATCGGATCGATATGCCCGAGGAAAAGCTGCTGGCGGAGGCTAACGTGTGGGAGCTGAACCACGGCGGTCTGTCGGGAAGGACGGCGGAACAGTTTGTGACCCATCTCCGGTCGGTAGGAATATAAATAACGTGGGGGATGGAGTTGCGGTACTTTAATAGAGGTGAAGATATATGGCAATCACTACATTTGCAGCCATCGACGTAGGCTCTTTTGACCTGCAGCTGGCGATTTATGAGATTTCACAAAAGAACGGAATCCGGTGTCTGGACCATATGCGGAAAACCGTGGGCGTGGGGGCGGATACTTATGCGGACGGGAAGATCAGCACCCATCTGATCGATTCCATGTGTACGATTTTAAAAGGCTTCTGCCAGGTGATGGAGGAATACCAGGTAAAGGACTGCCGGGCTTATGCCACCAGCGCCTTAAGGGAGGCGGGCAACAGGCAGATCGTGCTGGACCAGATCCGGGTGCGGACCGGCATCCGGGTAAAGGTGCTGAGCAATTCGGAACAGAGATTCCTCTGCTACAAAGCCATCGCCGTCAAAGAAAATGAGTTTCAGTCCATTATCAAAAAGGGAACGGCGATTGTGGATGTGGGCTCCGGCAGCACCCAGCTTTCCCTGTTCGACAAGGACGCCCTGGTCACGACCCAGTATCTGAAGCTGGGGGCGCTGCGGATTAAGGAGACCTTAGGGCATCTGGACTATGACCGGGTGAATTACCGGATGCTGATCCAGGAGCTGGTGGACAGCGATATCGATACCTTCCGGAAAATGTTCCTGAAGGACCGGGATATCAAAAATATTATCGCCACAGGGCTGTGCGCTCTGTACCTGAACCGGAAAGGCGGCGGGGACAGGCGGGCGGACAAGATGACCGTCCAGGAATTTATGGACTTCTACAATTGGATGGAGCGGATGAGCCCGGAGAAGCTGTCGCTGGAGATGGATATTCCCATCGAGCACGCCTACCTGATGCCCCCTTCGGTCATGATTTTCCGCAAGATGATCGAGATTACCGGTGCGGAGCTTTTATGGATTCCCGGGGTAAACCTGTGCGACGGTATCGTGGCGGAGTACGGCGAGGAAAAACGGCTGATCAGCTTTACCCATGACTTTACCGAGGATATCCTGGTAGCCGCCAGGAATATTTCCAAGCGGTACCAGGGGAATAAAAAGCATAACCAGAGCCTGGAAAAGCTGGCGCTGGATATCTTTGACAGCATGAAAAAATACCATGGGCTGGGGCAGCGGGAGCGGCTGCTTCTGCAGCTGTCAGTGATCCTCCACGACTGCGGAAAATATATCAGCATGCGGGAGCCGGCGGAAAGCTCTTATCATATTATTATGGCTACGGAGATTATCGGCATTTCCCACAGAGAGCGGGAGATTGTGGCCTATATTGTCAAGTACAATACCACCAAATATGAGTATGAAAAGATTATGAACGAGGTGCGCAACCCCGAAACCACCAATATCATCGCCAAGCTGGTGGCCATTATGCGGGTGGGCAATGCCCTTGATAAGAGCCATAAGCAGAAATTCGACCATGTGAAAATGTCCTTAAAGGAGCAGAAGCTGGTGATCGTCACGGAGACGTCGGAGGACATTTCCCTGGAGCAGAATACCTTTGAGAACCGGGCCCGCTTTTTTGAGGAGGTCTATGGGATCAAGCCGGTGTTAAAGCGGAAGAGAGGTGTGTGAAAATTTGAATGTAAACCTTCAAATCTGCCTGGATGACGCAGCAGGTTGTGTCAGGAAAGAGAAAGGATGGTTGAGGAAGAGATGGATTTTACTCGTCCGGAATATTATCAGAACCGGGAATTAAGCTGGATTGCCTTTAATTACCGGGTTTTGGGGGAAGCGATGGACCCGGACATTCCCCTTTTGGAGCGGATGAAATTTTTGGGGATCACCGCGTCGAACCTGGATGAATTTGTGATGGTTCGGGTGGCTTCTTTAAAGGATATGGTTCATGCGGGATACCATAAGACGGATATCGCGGGGATGAAGCCCCAGAAGCAGTTAGAGCTGATCGGGAAATCGGTGCATGAGCTGATGGATACCCAGTACCATACCTACAATGTCTCCCTGCTCCCGGCGCTGAAAAAGAACGGAATCCATGTGATTACCCGGTATGAGGATCTGACCGAAGAGGAAGCGGCCAGCGTAGATCAGTACTTTATGGAATCGGTGTACCCGGTGCTGACCCCGATGGCGGTGGACCCGTCCCGGCCTTTCCCGCTGATCCGCAATAAATCGCTGAACATCGCGGCCTTGCTGCAGAAGAAAAAAGGCGACCAGGAGCTGGAATTTGCCACGGTGCAAGTGCCCTCCGTGCTGCCGAGAGTCTATGAGGTGAAGCGGGACGGCGAGGCGGTCAGGCTGATTCTTCTGGAGGAAATCATCGAACGGCATATGGGCAAGCTGTTCCTGAACTATAACGTGGTCTGCGCCCATCCCTACCGGGTCATGCGAAACGCCGATCTGTCCATCGACGAGGACGGGGCGGAGGATTTGCTGGAAACCATTGAAAAGCAGCTGAAAAAGCGCCAGTGGGGCGAGGTGATCAAGCTGGAGGTAGAGGACGGAATCGACAAGAGGCTTCTGAAAATATTGAAGAAGGACTTTTCCATTAAGGATGAGGATATCTTTCTGGTGGACGGCCCCCTTGACCTTACCTTCACCATGAAGATCAGCGGGTTGGAAGGATATGACCATCTGCGCAGTGAAAAGTATACGCCGAAGCCTGTGCCCGCCTTTGACAATGAGGACAGCATTTTCGACAATATCAAAAAAGGCGATATCCTGATGCACCACCCCTACGAGACCTTTGAGCCGGTGGTGGACTTTATCCGGAAGGCAGCCCGGGACCCGGATGTGCTGGCCATCAAACAGACCCTGTACCGGGTCAGCGGCAATTCGCCGATTATCGCCTCACTGGCCCAGGCGGCGGAGAACGGCAAGCAGGTGACGGTGCTGGTGGAGCTGAAAGCCAGGTTTGATGAGGAAAATAATATCAACTGGGCGAAGATGCTGGAAAAAGCCGGCTGCCATGTGATCTATGGCCTGCTGGGCTTAAAGACCCACTGTAAGATTACGCTGATCGTGCGCCGGGAGGAGGAGGGCATCTGCCGCTACGTCCACCTGGGCACGGGAAATTATAATGATTCCACGGCGAAGCTGTATACGGACCTGGGGATGTTCACCTGCCGCCGGTCGGTGGGCGAGGATGCCACGGCGGTGTTTAATATGCTGTCCGGCTACTCGGAGCCTTTGTCCTGGAACCGGCTGTCTTTGGCGCCCCTCTGGTTAAAGGGCAAGTTTTTGAAGCTGATCCGCCGGGAGCAGGAGCATGCCCGGGCGGGCCGGGAGGCCGGCATCAAGGCAAAGATGAACTCCTTAAGCGATCCGGAGATTATTGCCGCCCTCTACGAGGCCAGCGCGGCCGGCGTGAAAATCGAACTGGTGGTCAGGGGGATCTGCTGCCTGAAGGTGGGGATTCCCGGCGTCAGCGAGAATATCACGGTTCATTCCATCGTGGGCAATTTTCTGGAACACAGCCGGATCTATTGCTTTGACAATGACGGCCATCCGGAGGTATATCTGGCCAGCGCCGACTGGATGCCGAGGAACCTGGACCGGCGGGTGGAGATTCTGTTCCCCGTGGACGACGAAATGCTGCGGGAGCGGGTGACAAAGATTCTGGACCTTGAACTGGAAGATAACGTGAAGGCCCATGTGCTGATGCCCGACGGAAGCTACGAGAAGGTGAGCCGGGAGGGAAAAACGCCTGTCAATTCCCAGGAGACCTTCTGCCGGATGGCAAAGGCGGCAGTGCCGAAAAGAGATCATATGCTGAAAGGAAGAAAGTTTACGCCGATGGCGTAAGGGTTTGGCGGAAGGTGTCAGGGACCGGAACCCTGACGTGGAAAGTTCACGTAAGTCCTGAACGGCTTGACAGATGAGCTGGCGGAAGTGATATGAGGACTGCGGCTGAACAAATGAGGAGGAAAAAAGAGTATGGAAACATTACTGGTTATTTCGATTGCCCTGCTGGCGGGGCTGTTTATGTCCCGGGTGGCGAAGGCGGTGAACCTGCCGGCGGTGACGGCCTATCTGATTGCGGGAATTCTGATCGGGCCCTTCTGTCTGGGACGGCTTCAGATTCCCGGACTGGGATTCAATTCCTTAGAGCAGGTGCGGTCGATGGGAATTTTGTCCGACGCGGCCATGGGCTTTATCGCCTTTGCCATCGGCAATGAATTTCGTCTGTCCGATTTAAAAAAGAATGGGGTGCAGGCTACGGTCGTGGGCACATTTCAGGCGCTGGTGGCTACCCTTCTGGTGGATGCGGTGCTGATCGGGCTGCATTTTCTGATGCCGGACCGGATGTCTTTGTCGGCGGCTATTACCCTGGGCGCCATCGCGGCGGCTACCGCGCCGGCGGCGACCTTGATGGTGGTGCGGCAGTACAAGGCCAAGGGGCCGCTGACGGATATTCTGCTGCCGATTGTAGCGCTGGACGACGCTGTCGGCCTGGTGATCTTTGCCGTTTCCTTCGGTGTCGCCCAGGCGCTCCAAAACGGTCAGATCGACGTGGTTTCCGTTGTGGCGGAGCCCCTTTTGGAAGTGGTGCTGTCTCTGGCGCTGGGCTTTGTTATGGGTCTTTTGTTCAGCTTTACGGAACGGCTGTTTCAGTCCAGTACGAACCGGCTGGAAATCTCCATTACTTATGTGCTGATGGTGGCGGCCATTACCATGCTGGAATTTGATGTGGGCGGCGTCCATATCAGTTTTTCTTCCCTGCTTACCTGTATGATGCTGGGAACCGTTTTCTGTAATGTGTGCGACGTGTCGGAGGATCTGATGGAGCGGACGGAGAACTGGACGGACCCCTTAAGTATCCTGTTCTTTGTTTTAAGCGGCGCCGAGCTGGATTTCAGCGTGATTCTGGACGTGGTGATTATCGGGATCGGCCTGGTCTATATTGTCAGCCGTTCGGCCGGAAAATATTTCGGCGCAAGGTTCAGCGCGAAAGCGACGAAGTGCGCGCCCACAATTGTGAAATATCTGGGCGTGACGCTGCTGCCCCAGGCCGGCGTGGCGCTGGGCATGTCCATAATGGCCGAGAGTCTGGGGCCGGAGGGGATGATTATACGGAATATTGTGCTTTTTGGCGTGCTGGTCTATGAACTGGTCGGGCCGACACTGACCAAGATTGCGTTGACTAAGGCAGGGGAGATTGTGCCGGAGGCGAAGTGAACAGAGGTATGGAAAGAATCTGGTCGGAAAGGGCGATATACAATGTGTCTCAGGACAGAGAGGATCACTGAAAAGTGTCCTCTCTGTCCTGAAACATTTCTTCTCCTGATTGGAGAGGTTGAAGCAGCTTTTGTTCCTGTCTGACCAGCAAAAGCCGCTGGGCATGATAAGAATATTCCGGGCAGGCGCCTGTGGCTAAAGGTTCCGCGCAGTCTGGTTCGCCGGTTAAATCCGCAGTGAAATACAGAAGGGGTTCGTCACCGGGGAAAGTCTCCAATAGCTGGTAGGAACGGCTGATGGTTTCTGCCAGGCGGTTCTGGGCTTCGGTACTTTGCCGTCCGGCTTCCTGTAAAAGTTCATCCGCGATCCGCGCGTGTCGGAAAACGGCTTTTTCCAAATCGGTCGTCCCATCTTCTTCCAAATCGGCCGAATCTTCTTTTTTCAGGCGCTGAAGCAGGTCTTCCAGCATTCGGATCAGGCGCTGTTCTTTGTGGAAATCCTCCTGTTCGATTAATTGCTTCTCTTTTTTTATTTTCAGGGCGGAGCGTCGGCTTTCAATCGTCTGAGACAACAGTGACGGGGAAGCTCCGGAAGCATTCCAGGAGGTCAGCGTTTCTTTCAATTCCTTTTCCAGTATGGCCTGTTCCTTCAAATAAAGAGCATGATGCCGGACACAGGCCGTCAGATGGGAGGCTGCGGCCAGTCCCTGGGTAATGTCGGCGTGAGCCAGGTTCATATGCCATAATTCAGACAGATGGTCGGAACCGGTTACCATAGTATTTCTGAAATAGCGGAACAAATCATAAAACAGATAGAAGCTGCGTGCGATCTCATCATGCTGTAAATATTGAATCATCAGCGATTCCCGGACAGGAACCTCATCCTCTTCATAAACCCGCATGATACAGGACAAATCTTCCCACCCTCTGGCCGTTACGAAAAGCTGCCCTTTAGGAGTGTCCTGAATCTGATAGAAATGCGCAGGATGCGCCGTGAGATAGGCAGTGATGCAGGGGTGAATATTGTGGGCAAAAGCGTAGTCCATCCACACGGACAGATTGGCCTCGATCTCCATATGCTTTACCCGGTCAAGGGTAGCCATGTCCAGCTCACGGACCGATTTGTTATATTCCGGCGGGTTTCCGGCGGCGGCAATGACCCATCCGTCGGGAATGGTATAGGTTCCAAACATTTTATTCTGCAACAGCTGCAGCATAACCGGGGATAATGTCTCGGAGACGCAGTTAATCTCATCCAGAAACAGAATTCCTTGTTTCCTGCCGGTTCTGGCTATGCAGTCATAAATGGAGGCGATGATCTCGCTCATGGTATATTCGGTGGCGGAGTATGTCTGTCCGCCATATTTTTTTTCCCGGATCAGCGGCAGCCCCACGGCGCTCTGCCGGGTATGGTGGGTCATGGTATAGGATACCAGACCGATCTGTTCCTCCTTTGCGATCTGCTCCATCACGGCGGTTTTGCCGATGCCGGGCGGACCGATCAGCAGCAAGGGGCGCTGCTTCTCGATCGGGATGCGGTATGCGCCGTTCGCTCGCCGTTTCATATAGGCGCGGAAGGTGTGGATGATTTCTGTTTTGGCTTCTTGTATGTTCATGACGGGAAAAGTCCCCTTTCATATATGTTTCGGTTGTTGTTCTTGCGTGTATTACCATAAGTATACAGCATTTTGCCAAATATTGCGACCATAAAGTAAAGGTCAGAAACGCGTCATAGAACTCCCTTTCTGCCCCGAAATACGTCTGAAGATCCAAAAATGTTTTTGTTGCGGGATATAGAATATTTCCACCGGAAAACCGAAACCCTGCCGTTGTAAATTTCCGGCAGGGTTTCGGTTTTTTCAGATTAAGGGGGTGTTATTTGTCTTTTGTATTGCTTCTGACGGTTTCTCAATGATCCAGATATGCTTTCCGGATCGCTTCATACAAAGCTTTTCTGAATGTGTCAGATTCCATAAAATTGCTGGTGAAAACATACTTGCCCGGTATGTTAAACTGGGCCACCAGATCTTTGGCCGCCTGTATCTGTATGTTGTCAGGCGTTCCCGGCGGGAACATGGGAGCCCGTACGCCCAGTTTGATGCGGTCGCCATATTCCTCGTACATTTTTTCAGGTCGTTCATAGGCTGGGGACGCCACATGTCGATGCCGATCTCGATCATGGCGGGAACCAGGTTGGCGGCATAGGAATCACTGTGGTGAACAATCACTTCCACGCCGTGCTCCCGGTAATATCCGTACACCCTCTTGTAGGCAGGAACCATAAACTCCCGGAACATGTCCGGAGACATGAAGGAGGAGATCATGCTGCCCCAGTCGTCATGATGGAACAGAGCGTCAGGTTTGATATAGGCGCAGGCCTGTCTGGCGTATTCCAGTTCCCAGTCCGCGATATAATCGATCAGTCCGTGCATTTCATCAGGATACTCATAAAAAGAGATCAGGCAGTTTTCCATCTTCATCAGGTTGTGGCACTGTTCGAAGATGCCCGGGCCGCCGAACCAGACTGCCGATGCGGTTCCCGTCAGGCCGATATCCGTAAAGCTGAGCCAGCGTCAGGCCGCCGCGATGCCGCCGCCTGCCAGCAGCCAGGGACGGAATATACCCCACTTGCCGCCGCCAATACGGACTTTTTGCATTACAATACCGCAGACCGGAATAGAAATCAGGTAGACAGTGCTGCTGATCGAAAGGATGGTGGCCATCATGGCCGGTTCCATACCTACCGCTCCGGTCAGGAACAGTGCCCAATAGGTAGCCGCGACGGTCGTCAGCAATGTGGAAAATCCGTTGGTCATGCCGTAACGCTATGCAAGACCTGAGTAGGTGCTTTTCTTTAAAATTGGTTTTGTTTGATTTGTCAATTGATTTCTTCCGCTTTTTTCTAATATGCTGTTATAGAGATGGAAGTGCTGGAACGACGGACACCGTAGGTATGATGAGGTAATTCCTGGATGAATAACCACAGGTTCATGATTCTCAGCCTGGCGGCAGTGTTTGTCGCCATTGTGCTTAATAATAAGACAAAACGAAATACAGGTCTGTATGCCATTGCTTTTGCTTTTCTCATTGGCTGTTTTGGCATGGGAATGATAGTATCTGCTTTAACGCAGCTTTTTTCCGTGAAGATTTTATTCCTTTTAATGTCAGTCAGCCTGTTTTACGGTTACGCGGTGGTTAACGGTATGCTGCAGGTTCTGGCCAGTCAGATTATTTACCGTTTTCAGAACCGGGCAAAAATGATTCCGTTTATTCTTTATTTTGTCTGTTTTATGCTTGCGGTTTTCGGAGCGCCGCCGCCGGTGGTCTGCTCTTGTATGGCGCCCATTTGTTTTGCCATTGCTGCGGAGACAGGAATTCATCCTGCGATTATGGGGATGCTGATTGCCACGGGTTCCGGCGCGGGCGCCTGTGTGTCCTGGGGAACTGCCGGCGCAGTGATCTGCGGGATGGCAAAGGATACCCCTTTTTCAGAGCATGCCTTTGGGATATCCGTTAAAATCTGTTTTAATTTTTTGGCGGCCGCGCTGCTGGTTCTGATCGTTTTGTATGTGGCGTTAAAAGGATATCGGGTCCGTCCGATGTATCTGAAGAAGCCGGAAACATTGAATAAGATTCAGAAGACCAATCTGTTAATCGTGCTGACAGCGCTGGCCGTGATGTTGATTCCGGCGGTAGTGGAGATACTGGCGCCGAATCCGGTGACCGGCTATCTGAACCAGTATTTTGATCCGCAGATGATCTCGATTCTGGGTGCTATCGTATGCTCGGCTCTGGGACTGGGAAATGAGAAAAAAATTATCCGGGATGTGATTCCCTGGGGGACCATCCTGTCTGTCTGCGGGATCAATATGCTTCTGGGCGTAGCCACCGAGGCCGGGATCATGGAACTGGTGGAGACGTTTTTGCACAGTGATATCTGCGTGGGAATGATCGTACTGGTTTTAATCGTGTGCGGAGGCTTTCTGAGTTTTTTCACCGGCGGTGTTACGGTAGTGATTCCGCTTTTGATGCCCATTGCCTTATCGGTGACGGCCGCCAGGGACGCGAACCTGACGCTGATGACCTCAGCTGCCGCTCTGGGCGCGCAGGCCACGGGGATGTCTCCCTTTTCTACCGGAGTCAGTCTGGTTGTCGCGGGGATTCCCGACGAGGAAGAGCGAAACAGGATGGTCAACTGGCAGCTGATGGTTACTTTTGTGGTATGGGGGTTCTTTATCCTGTTCGGCGTGACCGGCCTGTACGGGTTGTTAAATTAAAAAGAGTACCGGAAGGATGTCTGCTTTAACGGCATTCTGTTTAGAAAGGAAGATTGAAAATAATGGCGAACTATCAATTTGATTATGAGAAAGAAGTGGGTGCTTGTGAGCGGACGGAGCGGGGACGAAGTTTCGGACGCCTATTACGCCCAGGGAGAATGATATCCTGGTAGCTTCCCACAAAGCCCCGGCCTGGCTGTGGCAGGAACTGAACCATGTGTTCCCCCGCCAGATCAAGGATAATGTGGCCAGGGGCTCTATGGAAAAGCTCGGCACACGCAAGGTAAAGGATATCGAGAACTGGGAGGACAACGTCACATTTCCTGAGCCGGAGCAATGGGATTGGGCGGCGATCGAAGAGAGCAGTAAGAAAGTGATCTGCCCCGATATGATTACCTCTACTATGGTATATACGGGATTTTTTGAGAGGCTGATCTCTCTGGTCGGTTTTGAGGATGCGGCGGTGGCCATGATCGACGAGGATCAGAAATAGGCGGTTCATCGGCTGTTTGACCGGCTCTGCGTTTATTATGACCAGCTGTGCAGGGAAATGCTGCTGCCCTACCTGAAACGTGTGGTGGAGTCGGCCCATAGCCGGGATATATATCTGAATTTTCACTGCTGCGGCAAGGTGGAAGAGTTTGTTCCGCTGATGATCGAAGCGGGAGCGGATGCCTGGGACGGACAGCCCTTGAATGATATATGGGGTCTGTACGCGAAATACGGCGACCGGCTGGCGATGACACTGAATGAAAAGGTGCCGGATATTTCAAAAAAGGAAGCGGAGAGCTGGGTGGACAATATTATCGCCCATCTGGAGAAGGGCAAACAGCTGATTATTTCCCGCCGTTGTATGAACGAGACGGCCTGCGAGATTATGTATGTAAAGAGCAGAGAATTTTACGGGCGGGAGGAGTAGCCTGTGGGAGAAATGCCTTATTGTTATCATGAGGACGGATTCGTTACGATGGCGCTGCCGCTTCTCTGCTGTTTTTTCTGCCTGTTTGGCGCCCAGCGGCTCAACACGTTTCTGAGCCGGCAGCGGGCCATGAAGGAGGAGAGAGAAAAAGGCGGCCGTAAATAATCATTTTTCAAAGCCGCCTGTTATTGCTGGTGAAAGGCAGCGAAATTACAGATGTTCCTGTTGATTTATACAGATTTTTACAACCCATTCTGGGATTTCCAGTTCTAAAAAGCGAAAATCGGGAAAGATAAAAGCCGTCTCACAGGGCGGCTTTTCCCGTGGATAAACGCCGTCCCCGTCTGAAAAGTACAGCAGTCCTTTCAGCTTTTTGATGTTTCCGTTTTCCAGCATCTGTCCGACTCGGTCGAATACCGGTATGAAATTGGTGCCGCCTCGTCCGGCAATGGACAGCCGGTCCTCGTACCGGCTCCATTCCTCTCTGGAATGAATCAGCCGGTAGTCCTGAATCATGGAATCACACTGGAAAATGTGGACCCGCATCCGGGAGAAAAAGTGTTCTTTTTCCGTCAGCATTTTCCGGGTTTCTCCTAAAAAGCGCCGAACCAGCCCCAGGGAGCAGGAACCGGAGGTGTCGATAGCGATGACCAGTTCTTCTACCTTATTGGTTTCCGTATATTCCAGCGGTTCCAGAAAAGGCAGGTTGCCGTAATGTTCCATGCCGTAGTGATAGGGGATGTAGTCAAAGCTGTCGGTGTCCAGCTGCATTTCTTCTCCTGTGACAGAAAAACGTTTCAGATATCGCCCGAAGTCATACTGCCCTTCCTCTTTTTTCTCCATCCGGTCTTGGCGGCTGCCGGGCATCAGGCCGAAGCGGGGCACGGCGGATTTTGCGCTGCCTTTACTGTCATTTGCCGCCTGTGCCCACCGGCGCAGCATGCGCTGGCGGCAGGACTGGGCAGAGAGGTCAAGGGGGCGGCTTTTCCGGTGAGAAGGCGATGCCGGCCGGTACCATTGGCTATGGTCGTCTCGGACAAACTGGCCGGTAAAGGATGCGGTCCGTTCCGGATGCTTTTTCAGCAAATGGTAGATGGCGGCGGCACTGGCCAGCGGAAACTGTTCGTCTGCATGCAGAATGTTCCTCAGCTCTTTTTTTCTGTCTGAAAACAAGTGGGGAAACATCTGATTCGCTAGTATTTCCGCGGCGCAGTCGCAGGCCAGGTCCCACAGCGGGCCGTCCGTCTGTTTCGGCGGCAGAATATGAAAAAACAGGCAGTGAATCATCATGTGCAGATAGGCGGAATATCCTGTCTGGGATACCGCAAGTTCCGTAAGCTGTTCCGTATGATAGAAGATGGTTTCCCCGTCCGTTCCCGGAAGCCGTCTGTCGGGAATTTCCTCAAATCCCATGGAAGCGAGGACATTCCGCAGAGCAGGATATTCCAGGCCCAGCCGACGGCTCCAGAGGGTGAGCAGCGCAGGCGCGGACAAGCTCTTTTCGTAATGATGACGGGAAAGATGATTTTGTGAAAAAGGCGGGGCAGGGAAAACAGTACTCTCGTTTGTATTTGTGAAGATGTTTTCTGTCAATGTCTGATTTGCCGTCAGCAGCATGGCGCGGACTTGAACATCCCGAATCTGTTCTTCCTGAAGTAACCGCAGCCGCTGCTTTTGATCGGCCCATCCGGCCGCCAGCAGCCTGCGCAGCCGCTCGTAGTCTTTCTGACTGGCAAGGTATAAAAGGGCGGGGTAGATTCTGGCGCGGATGTAGTCGGCGTAGGTTTTTTGCCAGTTCGCGGATAAATCATCCCCGGAAAAAAGCCGCTCCAGGGCGATTTCCAGCTTACGTCCGGGCAGTTTGCTTTGCAGGAATTTTTCGTCTGAAGGATGCATAAGAGTCTCCAAAAGATGTTTGTCAGGGTGAATGTAATATCATAAGTATACAGCATTTTTGGAAATTTGGCGATCAAAAAGTGAAAGCGCGGATGCTTGCGCCGCATCGGAATTTTTCTTTACAACCTGCTTTCGCGTATATTTTAATATAAAAAAATGACCGGGAGATTATTTATATGAAAGGGATCGATCACAGCTATTATTATGAAGGATATGCCGTGTACAAAGCGGAAGCATTATAAAAGCTGGATTCTAATGGTTCTGTATTTTGATTGAACCGGGGTATATGGATTAAGGAGGAGATTAAATATGAGCCGGAAATGGAAGTGGCCGATTTCGCTTGTATTGATTTTCACCCTGCTGTTTTCTGCCGTGCTGACGGCAGCGGCAACCGAGCCGGACGGACCGGATGTTCGGTCCACTGTGATGGCGGATACCGAATCAGAGGGCGGAGAAGGTACTGAGGAAAAAATGGAATCAGAGACTGCGAAAAAGACTGAATCGGACAGCAAAAAAGACGCGGAAGACGAATCAGAGACGGAAAGGAATGCCGCCGAAGCTTCTGAAAAAGAAATTCAAAAAGAAACTGAAAGAGAAAACGGAGATGAAACCGAAACCGAGACCGTATCGGAGAATTCACTTGGAAATTCAAATGATGAACCGCCTGCCGATGCGGAAGATCCCGGCAGTATTTCGTGCGAAGGTGTTGCGCCTGACGCTCATGAGCACAGCTGGTCTGCGGACTGGGGCTGTGATGAAAGCTTTCACTGGCATGAGTGCGAGGCCAGAGACTGTCCTGAGACTGTCAGCAGTGAGAAAAATGGGTATGGGGAGCACAATTTACGGCGATGACGGCGTATGTACCGAATGCGGCTGTTTTAAGCCGGCGAACCGGCTTGCCAGAACAGTGTCCGGCGCTGTCCCCACATACCAGGAGGCCTATGAGGCCATGATCGCCTTAAAGGACAAATATCCGGAAGGAATGACATGGACAAATTTTACGCCCTACGGAAGTCAGGGGAACCTTGGCGATGCCTATGTCTGGAACGGCGGAAAGGTTTATGGGGCAAACCGCGGCAGTCACCGTGTGATTGTGCTGCAAAAGAGCGCAGGAAGGGTGATTGTTGCCGAGGGGAATCACAACAAGTCCGTTCACTGGGGACGCGCGATCAGCGAAGCGGAAGTTTTAACCGCAAGCTATGTGATTACGCGCGATCCGAAAGCGTATGTTCCTTCGGATGAACCGGAGGCTGACAAAGTGGTTGAAAGCGGAACGGAGGGGAGTCTAAGCTGGTCACTGACAAAAGCAGGGACCCTGACCATCTCCGGAAGCGGAACGATTCCGGATTACTCCGCGGATCGGCTTTCGCCATGGAACAAACCTGGTGTCAGCACGGTCGTTATTGAGAACGGTGTAACGGGCATAGGGGATTATGCGTTTTATCAGAGCAGCGCGCTCAGCGTATATATTCCTGACGGTATAACGAGGATTGGCCGGCATGCTTTTTATGGATCTCAATTGATTTCCGTGACGATTCCTGGTACGGTTGAAGTCATCGGAGATAACGCCTTCCATGACTGCAAGAATCTTACTTCCGTAACTGTTTCCGAGGGAGTAAAAACAATCGAAAATGAAGCTTTCCGGGGCTGTACGAGTCTGGCTTATATTGATTTTCCGGCAAATATTTCGTCGGTGGGCGCAGGAGCGTTTACGAGCTGTATAGAAATGACCCGCGTGAGATTTATGCCTAGCAGCAGGAAGGTAACGCTGGGGGGAGGTTTGTTTGCGCAGTGTCAGAAGTTGACGAGTGTGACGTTGCCTCAGACGGCAGACAGTATTAGTGATAACATGTTTCAGTCGTGTACTTCGCTTCCTGTATTATATATTCCGGAAAGCGTAACCAGTATTGGACGCGATCTGTTTACTTCATGCATATTTCTGAAATCTATATACTTTGGCGGTACCGAGACGGAATGGAAAAAAATGATGACTCCATATTTAGAAGGGTCGTTGAAGTCTACAGGGACAACGGTGACTTTCAACGCCGTATTTGACAACCCCTTCGCTCCGGACCCCGATGACCCGGGTGATTTCCGGCCTGACGATGGCGCTCCTGCGCACAGACACAGCTGGTCCGAAACATGGAACAGCGACGGGGCGGGTCACTAGCATGAGTACGGCGTTGGCTGCTCCATAACCGATAATCGTGAGAAAGCCGGTTACGGAGCGCACAGCTATGGCGGCTGGGTGGTCGATATAAACGCAACGGCTTCCCAGGACGGCAGCTGGCATCGGGACTGCGGGGTTTGCGGCTATCGTCAGACCGAGCCTATCCCCGCCGCGGGATCTTCTGACGGTTCGAACAATAGCGCCGGCGGTTCAGGCGATAACGGCGGCGATTCGAACGATCATGTTGACAGTTCGGGCGAACCTGACAGTACGGGCGGGAATGATCTGTCCGGAGATTCGGATGTTCGATACGGGGATTTACAGCAGCAGGAGCCTCTTGCTTCGGAAATCCGGCTTAACAGTTCCGGGACGTATCCCGCCGGCGGAAGCGGATCTGCCGGTACAGGGAGGATGGCCGTCGCCGCAAGGTAGGAGAGAGCCGATCCGGCATCGGAGGAATTATCTGGGAATGATAAAAGTGAGCTTTCGCAGATGTCTGCCGGAGAAACAGAGCCGGAGGATGTCAGCGGATCAGACAAAAAACGTACCGGAATGATTATCTCCACCTTGAGCGTGCTTGGCGGAGGCGTTTTGGGCGGCGCCTTTGTGTTCAGGAAAGGAAGATTAACTGGAAAAAGTAAACCTGTCCGACGCCTGTTTCTGTTAAGATTCAATCATATGTTAAACCGGAAGGGGCTGTCAGGAAATGACAGCCCTTTTTGTGCGGAAACAGTTTTTATATGGAAACAGTTTTTTACGGAAATAGATTCTTGTGTAGAAACATTTCTGTTTTAAATAATTTTTCATTTTCCCTCTTGACTCTGACTTTACGTCATAGTGTATGATAAAATCATGAAAGCACGCCGGCGATGACAGGGGCTGCTTATGGCAGGTTCCGTAAAATATCTTTGCTTTCATAGATTCCAAACAACAGGAAAGAAAGGAGATGGGCAATCATGATGACCGTCCATGAGGTGAGTAAGCTGTCAGGGGTGAGCATACGCGCCCTCCATCACTATGACAGGATCGGGCTGTTTCATCCTGCCAGAGTTACGGAGGCGGGGTACCGGCTGTATGACGACGGGGATTTGGAGCGGCTGCAATGTATTTTGCTGTTTAAGGAGCTTCAGTTTCCCCTGAAAGAAATCAAAGAGATTCTGGACAGCTCGAATTTTGACCGGAACAAAGCCCTTGACCAGCAGATCACCCTGCTTGAGATGAAAAAGGAGCATCTGGAAAATCTGATTGATTTAGCCCGGGGAATTAAGATGACAGGAATAAAAAATCTGAGTTTTGAGGCGTTTGACACAAAGAAGCTGGACGAATATGCCAGACAGGCAAAGGCGTCCTGGGGACAGACGCCGGAGTACAGGGAGTTTGAAGTGAAATCAAAAGGACGGACAGCGGAGGAAAATAACCGGATTTCTGTGGGAATGATGGAGATTTTCAAAGAATTCGGCAGTATGCGGGAAACAGAACCCGCGGGCCAGGCGGCCCAGGAACAGGTGAAAAAGCTGCAGGATTATATCACGGAGCATTTTTACACCTGCTCGGAAAAGATTCTGTTTTCCCTTGGCCGGATGTACGCCGGGGGCGGCAGCATGACGGAGAATATCGACAAGGCCGGCGGCGAAGGCACGGCGGAGTTTGCGTACCGGGCGATTGCGGTATATTGTGCTGACTGATAAAAAAATGTTTGAATCTTTTTAAAGCACCCAGAGATACAGCACCCCCAGCCCGATCAGCGCGGCTGTTCCGATGAGCAGGAGTTTTCCGATGCTTTCGCCGCTGTCTGTCCGTGCCTTTCCGGATCTGGCCATAGCGCCCCATGGACTGTAGCGCTCCGGCTCCGACCGGTAGGAGAAGCCGCCGCTTTTTGCCAGGGTGTCCAGAAAGCTCCGCCAGTCTTTTTGCAGGATATTGAAACCGAAAGCCAGTTCTTTTTCCGGACTCTGGCCTTTTAACAGAGCCTGGAAGAAGCCGGCCTGTCTGGAATAATGAGGAGATTTCTGCCAGGCGGGATTCTCCTTTTTTTCTTTAAACTGCTGATAGGCGTAAGCCTGGCCCTCTTTCATGGCCTGCCCGGGATCTTTTTGTTTTTCATAGGCGGAAATCGTGTAATAATAGACTCTGGAAGCATCCCTTTGCCGCAGATACTGATCGATGATTTTGTCGATGGCATTCTGGATCGGAAGGGCGATGGCGTTTTCTTTTCCTGCTCCGGCAAATACGCGGCCTTTGATGGACATAACAGCCGCCAGCAGCCCGGTTACTTCCGCGTTTTGGGCGCTGATCTTCGGATTTCGAAACAGGTTGCCGCTGCCGTTGATATGGGCGGCGAACCGGTTGGCCCGCGCCAGCTCCTTTCCGGTGTAGGAGACGGAAGCGCCCCGGGTCAGGCTGTTTCCTGCGATGCCTTTTCGGGCCTGGTTGATGACCTCGGTCCGCTGCCGGATCTGGGCTTTCCAGTTTTTCTGGCTGGCGGCGCTGGCCTGGGAAAAGTGTCGGTTACTTTCTCCGGCCCGGTTGTAGATCCGGCCTTCTTTGGAAGACAGAGAGGCGGAGGAAGACCGGGAGGAGGAAGAGGACCAGGCGGAGGAAGAACCGACTCTGGCTCCGGAAGCGTTTCTGCCCTGCCCGCCGTGCACGGAAGTGTTTCCGATAAAATCAAATCCGCGGCCCATGCCAAACCGTCTTGCCCGTGTAAAAAGGGCATTGACCGCCCGGGCAGAGATAGACTGACCGGTGGCCTGCTGATACATGCTGGATTTGATGCCGTCTAACGCGGTATCCTGTCCGGTCTGTTCCAGAAGCCGGGCCACTTCGTCCAGATTCGCGTCCATCAAAAGCTGCAGCTTTTCCGCCAGCAGCGTGTCCAGCTGTTCCAGTTGAATGGCCTGCCATTCTCCCTCCGTATATTTCAGGATGGATTCCAGCAGGGCAAGATACAGCTTTGACAGCTCCTGCACCTGTTCGGACAGCTCCGCGCCGGGCGTGGGGGTCCATGCAAGAAGGGCATCCCAGTTTTTGGTATCCAGTTCCAGGCACCATTTGGAGGCCGCATCCGCGGCGGCAGTTTTGTTCGCGCCGGGCCAGTGGTGGATCTCGGAGATTTCCGAGGTGTCCTTTGGGGCTTCAGCTTCCTTTTGGTCGTTGGCTGCGGAGGTCTGATTTTGCTCTATCTGTTCTTTTTGCGCTTTGAATGTTTTTGCGGTTTCCCGGAGCATGGCCTGTCCGGCCTCCATTTCGATCTGCTGTTTTGCCAGCTGAAGGTCTTTTCCCGCCAGGGGCGATACTTCGGGGCGGGTGGCCGTTTCTTTGATATTTGACATTTTATTTTCCTCTTGATTCCCGCGGGCAATGAGCCAAATGACCGCGGCTCGGGCTGCTCTTTTGCCCGGGCGGGTCGTCATGTGGTGTGTCCACAGGCATGAGTGGTCTGCCAGCTGTTATGGTCTATATAAGATATATCGGCTGAATTGGCGGATTGGATAAGCGGGAGAGCGGCAGACGGAAATGTCCCTTCTGTTATAAATTGGTTTTGGTTTTTTGCATTGCCGGGCTGAATAAACCAGGTGGGAAGCTTCCGCAGTAAAAACTTATCATGTAGCCATCCCTTCGGGCAGTGGCCGCATGGCCCTCCATATTATGAAGGACGTAGGCTTTCAAAGTAAAATTTGATTGCAGGAGAGCTAATCTATCTGTATAATAAACAATAAAGAGAAAAAAGTCAGTCCAGTAATATCTATTGTTTCCCAGATTACATGCAGGAAGGTGGTAATTAGTATGTCAGCATTGCAGAAACAGGTAATACAGTCTCTGAATGGTTTGTCAGAGGATAACTTACAATTTTTGCTTGATATGATTCAGCGTTTTATGAAGCCCAGGGAAATCGGGGAAAGCAGTAATGATAAATCAGGGATAGTTAGAAATGATATGCGCAGAATCGGCAGTTTAGAAGGACAGGATCTAATTGACCCAGACTATGACATTGACGCATGTAATGATGAAATCGCGGAAATATATCTGGCTTACCATCCGGAACCGCACTGCTTTCGGAACTGTCTCGGTTCATATCACCCGTCTCCGTCTTGGATATTTCCGGCAGCTTCCCGCCGCTTCCGGCTGTTGGAAGCGGCTGTGCGGCATTATTTGCATCTTTGCAGGCAGTCAGGCTAAAAATCAGGAGAAGCGCCAGCAGGATGCCTATCCAGCATTGTTTCATATTCTCACCCCCAAGGATCGCATTCCGCGAGGGACCGTATCCCGCTGAGGATGGTGGAATACTCCCAGAGATACCACAGGCTGCCCTTTTGCCGGAGCTTGACCGGCCTGGGAGAATCCGCCCCCGCTGTTTTCAGGAATACCCGGATATACCCGGCTTCTATGTCCTGGGGACGTGGATCCGGAAGCACATTCAGTACATAGGGCTGTGCCGGGGTATAGTTGTTTTTAGGTGCCGCTCCCTCAAAGTAGGCCAGGGGCAGATAAGGCTTATCCCGCAGGCGGTCCCGGAGAAACTGGCTGTCGTAGGGAGTC
>CAJTTU010000011.1:0-14983 GCA_910579325.1 uncultured Lachnospiraceae bacterium
TTATTCGGACATTGAAAGCGCAATCAAGGAGGCGGCGCAATATATGCTGCTGCATCCGGGCGCGCAGCTTGGAATCCGGCAGCTTATGGAATTTTTCAGACAGAATCTATCCTTTGCGGATACGAACCCGGAGACGGTGAGACGGCTTCGGGAATGGGGAAGAACACGCGCCGTGCCCGCGTCGGAAATGGAAAATACAAAGATAGTGTTAAATGAAAGCAATGAAAACAGCAACGGACCGGACAACAAAATAGTAAGCGGCTAAAAGAACCCTGCTGAACTATTACGAAGTATCCAGCAAAATGTGCCAGTGACACATTTTGTCGGATTTGCCATGCATCGCATGTAAGGGCCTTAAAGAACAGGCCCTAAGCATTTATAGCGATGGGAGGGGAGTTGCGGGACTAAATTAGGGGGGTGAGAAACATGAGTGATATCAGTTCGCTCCAGGCGCGGTTAAGCCAGGAGCAGGCCAGAAACAGTCAGCTTCGGTCTTATGTGGCGGAGCTGGCTTCCGGTATTGTTTCGGCCGAAAACAGGATGTCCAATTATCAGAATAAGGTAAAGCAGGTTCTGGCGGACAGCAATCAGCGGATGAACCTGTCTCATGAACATATTATCCGCGCCCATGAGATACAGGCAGACATCGATAAAATGTATGTCCGCTTCAAAAACATGGAGCTGGCCAATAAAAAGATCCGTGAATGCAATAACAAAAAGTACTATGATTTTGCCAACTATAACACGGTGCGAAAGATCGTGCAGGGAATGCTGGATAACCTGAATGTGAATATGATCTCGGACGCCGTCATCTATAAGTCGATTGAGAAGGAGCATTTAAAGACGCCGGACTACTGGCTGACCTCCGTGCTGCTTGGCATTATGGCCTGGAAAAATGACGATCGCCTTCTGGCGGAGCGGGCGGTCGAGGTTTCCGTTAAATTGGATAAGAAAAACAGCGCCATTTTCTACATGCTTTTCAATATCCGTATGGGCAGGGAGGAGGCCGCGCTGAAATGGTTTTATCTCTATCAGGAGTGCGAGCTGAAGGGCAGCGACCAGGAGACCTTCCTGATGCTGTTCTCACTGTTAAGCAAAACGCTGAAGGACGATGTGAATGACAAGATCAAATATGAGGTGATCGATTTTATCAATAAGGTCATCGCCCTGAACGCCCAGTCGGAGGGCTTCAGCGAAGAACAGATACTGGATACCATAGAGAATGATCTGAAGCGGATGAAGGGCGGCGACCAGCTGGAGCTGAATATGCTGAAGCGGTGCCTGGCCGACTATTCCGAAATCGCAGATATTGTCATGTCGGCAGAGAACAATATCCGCATCCTGCAGTTTATCATGGATGTGGGAAATGTGAGCGAGGTTGAGAAAAATGAATATCTGGACCAGTTTATCAATGACGAGATCGCGAAGCCGAATCAGGCGGAGCTGTCGGTATATGACGAGATCGAGTACAATGAGCTGGTGATTTCCTGCAACGGGGATATGGAAAGGACAGAGGCGGTCTATCAGGAGAGACAGGAGAAAAAACGCCGGGAGCTGAATCTGGTCGCGAAGATGATAGACTGGATTTACAACCGCGGCAAAGAGGAAATCAACGGTCAGGTGCGGAAAAATATGTTTACGCTGACGGTGTCCCTGCAGGAAAAAGCGGCCGCCCGGTATGCGGAGCATTACAGAAGCAGGGTCAAAGATGTCCATCCTGTGGTGCTGGGAGATTATTCCACCGAAGCTGACTTTCGGAACCGGGATGGAGAGGCCCGGAAGATATCCGCTCATTATGAGGAGGAACGGGACCGGCAGCTTGGCCAGATTAAATATGTATTGTCAGTGATCGGAGCCGTCCTGGCGGCGGCAGGGGTAGCCGGCATCTTTTATCTGGGACTTCTTAGTCTGGCGGCGACCGCTGTGGGAGCCGGGCTGGCAGTCTACAATATTGTCTCAAACAGCAGGCAGAAAAAGCATATCATGGAAACCTGTGAGCTGAATATCAGGAATAAAAATGAGCTGATGGATCAGCTGTTTGGCGAATATCGGGCATATCAAAGAATATTTGCGGAATATGACGCGTATTATGACAGAATCAAAGAAGCTTTTACACATTTTTGACATAAAGAATTGAGTCGTTTATGCAGCTCGCAGACGATGCAAATGGAAATGGCGAAGGTCATTCTCTATTTGTTTATATGAGAGGTATGTGATAATGGGAAAATGTATACGTTGTGGAAAGCCTTGTGCTGACAATGAGAATATGTGTGATGATTGTCGCGCATGGCTTGAAGAGAAGACAAAGGGAAGCACCGTAAGCGGCGCGGGCAGCGGGCAGAGCACGCAGAAGATCATCACAAAGCCGGTGGCGAAGCCCGGCGAGGGCGGCGGTATATCAGGCGGCGGCCCAGGGCAGGAGAAAAAGCCCGGGAAGAGTTCCGGCTTGTGGATGCTTCTTCTGGCGGCGCTGATTGTGGTGATTGTAATCGTTGTTGTACTTTCAGGCAGGCGAGAGAAAAAAAGTGAGAAAAACGGCGAACCGACGATGGAAGTGCTGACAGACAGTGCGGAAACCACAGAAGCTGCGGAAGCGGCCGCGAAGCCGGATGAGGAGACCATTCTTAAGGAGACTGAAACCGAAACGGCTCAGCCGCAGGAGCCTGAGACGGAAACGGAGTCCCTTACGGAGGCCGAAACGGAGCTGCCTTACGACATAACAGAGGGGGGAATCCACCGCTATGATTACATTGTGGAGGACTGTACCTGGTCCGAAGCTTTTGAGAAGGCCAAGATGATGGGCGGCTATCTGGCGCATATTAACAGCCAGGAGGAATTTGATTACATCACCAATGAGATTACAGCTTTGAAATATGAAAATATTATGTTCCGAATCGGCGGCCGCCGAAATATGAGAGATACGGAATATTACTGGGTAAATGAAAGAAATCGTCTTTACGGAGAGCTGGTCAATGGACCTGAATACTGGAATCATTCCCTCTGGATGGAAAATGAACCCAGCTATCAGGATGGAGAGATCGAAGAAAACTGTCTGGATATATTCTATTTTTCAGGCGAGGAGCGCTGGGTATGGAACGATATTCCCGATGATATTTTAAAGGTGGTTCCCTATTACAGCGGCAAGATCGGGTATATTGTGGAGTATGAGAACTGAATCGCTGATGGAGATGTCCGGATTGTGCGGGATTCGGTGAGCCAGCGGTTTGGCGGATTGGATTTTGTAACTATTGTTATGTAGTTGTTTTGACTGCATCATTATTATAGTGGGAGGAAGTTTTATGTTTTGCCCGAAATGTGGAAATCAAGTATCGGACGGCGACCTGTTCTGTAGGAGCTGCGGCGCAAGGCTGAAGGAAGAAAATGCAGCGCAGGCTGTGCAGGCCGCGCCGAAACCGGATGTGGAGAAGGTATCTGAAAAACCTGTGAAAGAAACAGTCAGCAAGGCGAGTTCAACCGCAATGGAATTTACCGGAAAAGCGAGTCCGGCTGCGGTGGAGTTTACCGGCAAAGTGAGTCCGTTCGCAGGGGAGTCCATTGATCAGACGAGTCTGACTGTAACGGAATCCGCCGGTTCGGCGTCTCCGGGAGAAGAAAGCTATCGTTATGAGAACCTGGCTACAGCCAGACCTGAGGGAATCCACGGCATTTATGTGGTCGATTTCTTTATGAGAATGATGAAAAGCTCCAATATCCCGCTGTTTATCTATCTGATGATCAATGTCGTTATTATCGGGCTGTTTGCAACCGCATTTTTCGGACTGCCGGTCGGATGGGGGATTGCGGCCGGATTTCTGCTCTATCTGGCCTCGGTTTCCATCGCTCTTTCGCCGATCGGCGAGTGGCTTTTGCGCCGTCAGACCGGTTGCGTGAGGATCGACGAAAAAGAAGTAATCGACCGTCTGGAGCCGTTGTTCCGCGAGGTATATTACAAAGCAAAAAAGGAAAATCCGATGATTTCCAGCGATGTGAGGCTGTTTATCAACGACGACGAATGTCCGAATGCCTTTGCCACCGGGCGCAAAACGGTTTGCGTTACCAGAGGCCTGCTGTCAATGACGGATGAGCAGATCAAGGCCACGCTGGGCCATGAGTTTGGGCATCTGTCCCACAAGGATACGGACCGGATTTTGGTGGTATCCGTGGGAAATACCGTGATCACCGGCGTTCTGGTGCTGTTCCAGATCGGATTGATTATCTCAGATATTTTTATGCAGATCGTATGCGCCATACAGGGAGATGAGGAAGGCTGGCTTATGTCGATTATGAGTACAATCTCGAAGGTGATCGGTCTGTTTATCATAAAAGGCTTTATGAAGGTGTGGAGTGCCCTGGGCGTGGCGCTCTGTATGAAGACAAGCAGAGGAAACGAGTATCTTGCGGATCAGTTTTCCTTTGAGCTGGGATTCGGCGAGGGGCTTTGCTCCATGCTTGCGTCCCTTGGCGGCGGCGCGCGGCCGGTAGGACTGTTTGCGAATCTGGCCAGCAGCCATCCGGCAAGCGCAGACCGGATCGCCCGTTTACAGGAAATGATTCAGACACAGCGTATAGAAGGTTAGGAGGGACGCGGCATGGCATTTGGAAAAAAGAAGAAAAAGGCGAAACATGAACAGCCTCAGCAGACCGTAAAAAAGGTAAAGGTAGATATGAGTCACAATCCGCTGTATCCGCCGAAAAAGGAAAGCGATCTGCAGGAGCTTTTGACCGCCTTCGGGACAACGGCGGTATCGCTGTTTCTGGTGGGCGTGATCGTAGCTAATTTCAGCTATGCAAGCCGCGCCAGCAGCGCAAATCGAAACCGCTATAATAACCAGCAGTCCGTTGTGCAGAAGCAGGAGGATGGTTATGACGGAAATGCAGATGATGCGGGCGTAAATGGAGGAAATGCAGATGATGCGGGCGTAAATGAAGGAAATGCAGATGATGCAGGTATAAATGGCGGGAATGTAAATGACGTAAATATAAACGGCGGGGAAACCTATGCCGAAGACGTACAGGACGACCAGGCGGGGGAAAACGCCGGAAACAGCGAGGGCTTTGAGGCTGCGCAGGGATCGGAGATGGACGGGGATGCATATGAGGAACCGGAGGCGGACAGAGCGTATATTATAGACGACAGCGATTCCAGATATCTTTACGTGGAGGACTTGGAAGAGCTCAGCGCCGAAGAGCTGTTTTACGCCAGAAATGAAATATATGCCCGCTGCGGCCGCCTGTTCAGCGACGAGGGACTGCAATCCTATTTTGACGCAAAAGAGTGGTATCACGGCACCATTCCTCCCGAAGAATTTACGGAGGATATGCTGAATGATTATGAGCGGGTGAATACGGTGTTTATCCGTGATTATGAGGTGGAGAAAGGGTATCAGTAATTCTCAAAAAAGGACTGTCTGTTGGGAAATAAGTAGTCTCAAGCAGGGGCAGATGTGGCTCATATGGGTCATATTTGCCCCTGAAGTTTTTATTACGAAGTATCCGGCAAAACGCGCCGGTACCCCAAAATATGCTTCGCGATGATGCGATTTGTCGAATTTTAAAGAAAAAATGTCTGTTGTTTCCTGTAATATGGTACTCCCTGCCATTCGAGGCCCTGCACAATGAAAACCGGCAGCTCTTATGATCTTCGGCGTTATGGCTCTTCTGCTGGAAATATTACAGGTTTTGGATGGCGGTGACGGTGGCTTCAGGAGTAGAAAATTTTTCCGAACTAAAAGTTGTAGAAATGCGTGTAGTTTGGTACAATAATAGCAATATTGTCACCAAAGGAGTTCCTATGCGAAAACGAGTCAGGGAAATTGGGTTTGATGTAGATGCTTATACTGCCAGATTGATTGGGCGGGAGAATGTGTCAAAACTAGAGGGTGCGGTGTTTGAGATTGTGAAAAATGCCTATGATGCGGATGCAAGCGTATGCTGCCTGTATTATTCCAATACGGAAGATCGTGTCTACATTTTGGATAATGGCTGTGGGATGAAGGAAGAGATATTACACACCCATTGGATGACAATTGGCAATTCTTCCAAGAAAAGTTCCTATATTACAAAAAATGGGAGAATCCAGACGGGGGCAAAGGGAATTGGCCGGTTTGCTTTGGATCGTATGTCTGACCAATGCGATATGCTTACGATTTCGGCCGAAGGGGGCCTGGAATGGATCGTAAACTGGCGGGATTTTGATGGAAGTAAAAGAATATCAGAGGTAAAAGCAAGAGTTTATGATACGGATGCCCGTCTGCTGGAGCATGTAGGAATTGAAAGATGGAAAAACAGGGCGGTGGCAGCAGAGATAGAGAAATGTAATTTTTCAGAAACCGGAACAGCATTTTGCCTGGACCATCTTCATGATGTCTGGAACGAGAAGACAATGAGCAGTCTTAGGAATCATTTGGAGAATCTGTTGCCACCGGATGTAATACAGAATTTTCACATTTGGTTTTTTGACGATATGACCAGTGTGGAAAATGCATTGGTAACCAGTGCCAATGTAGAGTCCTATGATTACCGGATTGATTTTCAGGTTATCGCTGACTTAGTGGATATTCAGATTACACGGAATGAATTTGATTTTCGCGGAGAAGAACAGGAGGTATATAAGGAGGCAGGTTTTGATGAACTGGAGCAGGCCTATTTGCAGGGGAAAAAGAAGGAAGAGTCTTTTACCATGGAAGAAATAGGGGAGAAAGAAAACGTTATCGGAGATTTTGGAGGCGTATTATACTTTTATAAAATAAGTGCTAATAAAAAAGATCGGGAAAGATTTTATTATAAAGATATTGCGGGACGGGCAAACCTTGCTAAAGAATTTGGCGGGATTAAGTTATACCGGGATCAATTTCGCGTACGTCCTTATGGGGAGTATGGGGATAATGATTTTGACTGGTTAGAGCTTTCAGCCAGGAGGAATCGTTCTCCGGCAGGTCTTGGAAAGGAGAAGGGAAATTGGCGTGTCGGTTCAGAACAGATGCTGGGAATGGTGTTAATATCCAGAAAGAATTCAAACCTGGAGGATGCGGCGAATCGTAACGGTATTCAGGAAGGAATCGGTTTCTCGCAGCTGAAAAGGATTCTGTTATTTGTGATTGCAGAGTTTGAACGGGATCGGCAGTCTGTGGGGCGTAAGCTGGCAAGATATGCGGATAAAAAAGATCATTTGGCGGCTGAACTGGAAAAAATGCGTCAACTTGCAGAAGAACGGAAAAAATGGGAAACAGAACAGTTAGCCAGGCAGCAGCCGGAAAAAACAAAAAGTCCGGAGGTTCAGTCTTCAAAATCTAGTTTACCGCCTTCTGCCAATCCGGAAGATGTTATGAATCTGGTGGCCAATATGGAGCAAAAGCAGGAGGAAGAGCTGGAAGAACTGCGAAATGAGAATAAAATGCTTCAGACATTGGCCACGACAGGAATTATTACCAATATGTTTATGCATGAGATTCGAACCTCTACCAATAATATTGGCCTTGAATTAAATGCAGCCTACGAAGCTATAGAATATGATAATGATGTGGAGTATGCTTTACAGAATATTTTACGTGCGATCAGGGTTAAAAAAAATTTTTCATCGTGGTTTGGCATCACCATTGAATCTATCAAAAAAGATAAACGAAAAAGAAGAAAACATAATATTCAAAATATGCTGGAACAGTATATGAATACGTGGAATGATATTCTGGATAAAAGCGGCACTGTTTTACTTTATGAATGCGATCCGGATATAGAACTTTTATGCTTTGAGTTTGACATCGAGAATATCATCAGTAATTTAATTGCGAACAGTCTGGCGTCTTTTGACAGGGAAATGGATAGAAAACTGGAAAAACGAGAGATTAATTTGGAGATATGCAGGCTCGAAAACGGATTATCCATAAATTATCAGGACAGTGGGTGGGGGCTGATTCCCAAATATAAAAAACGGCCGGAGCTTATTTTAGAACCCTTTGAGAGCGGGCATCATTATGACGGAGGAGATGAAGATGACGGAACCGGGATGGGGATGTGGATCGTAAATCGTACCATATCCGAGTATAACGGAACCATTGATTTGGATAGAAATCGGAAAGAAGAGACAGGATTTTATGTGAAAATTATACTGGGAGGCCGGAATGTATAGAGTGGGATATATTGATGATGAACCGACACAGTTTGAAAGAACTGGAACTGGTGCTGATAGATGATTGTGAGACCAAGCAGGATATTTTGGATAAAATTTATGAAAAACAGATTGACGTGCTGTTAATTGACTATAAAATGGTAAAAAATTATGGATTTAACGGCACTACATTGATTAATTATATCAATGATTCTATGCGTGATATCCAGTGTTTTATTATGACCGCTGTAGATACTGAACAGATTACGGATGGCCTTGTGGCGGAACGGGATAAATATTCTAAAAGTATTTTTGATACGGAAGGTGCAGATCAGAAAAAAGAGGCGGAATTAAGTGCTTTTATCCAGATCTTATTGGAGAGCGCAAAGGTATTTCAGGTTCGCCGCCAGCAGAAGCTGGGGCGATACAGAGAACTTTTAGAGAAAAAACATCGTGGAGCGTTAGGGGCGGATGAGGAAGAATTTCTGGAGTTATATAAGGTTTTGTCGTCCTACGGGATGGTAGAAAAGCTGCCTAAAAATATGCTGTGTTCAGAATTTGAAGATCAATTGCGGCGGATACTGGAATTGGGGAGCGCAATCATTACGGAGCATAAGACAGAATAGCTGGTGATAAATGAAGGAGAGCATATTGAGAGTACACGGTGATAAAATGATACGGAGACGAAAGGGCGTTTCGAAACTGGAAAAATATCAGGATGGCAGAGAACAGTTGGAACAGGATTTTCATTATCTGTGCGGTTACTGTGGAAAAGATGGAAGAATGTTGCATCAAAAATTTCATCTGGATCATTTTGTTCCGAAGAGTTTGGATAAAAGCAGGGAAAAGGATTATTATAATCTGGTGCTGGCCTGTTCAAGATGTAATCTGTCCAAATCGGACCAATGGCCGACAGGAGATATTACGCAGTCCCATAATGGGAAGGATGGTTTTGTGGATCCGGCGGTTCCGGAATTTGACGAGCATTTGGAGCGGAATGAAAAAGGATATGTGGTTGGGAAAACATCTGTCGGAAACAGTATGTGCAATATGCTGCATCTGGATATCAGGAGGACAGATCTCTATTGGAATGCGGCGCAATTAAAGAGACAGTTAAAAGAATTGGAGAAGTTATTTCAGGAAGGAAGATTAACAGAGCGGCAAAAAGATATTTATATTGAGACTAACATGATGTTTAATGAATACATAGATCAGGCATTTATAAAAGGCGAATAAATGAATAGTGATAAATTGTCAGGTACCTATTATACTCCGCCCGATGCAATTCAGTTTATGATGGAGTATTTAAAAAAAGAACGGCAGGATTTTTCTAATGTGTTGGAACCTTCGGCAGGTGATGGAAGGTTCCTTCCTTTGTTGCAGGAGAATGCGGCGCATATAACGGCTATTGAATTATTTCGGGAAAAAGTAGGTCAGATGCGCCGGAAATATACAGGGAACCTATGTACAATCGTAAAAGATAATTTTCTTGACTTCGCTGTCAATACATCAGAGCGTTATTCGCTGATCATAGGGAATCCTCCATATATTAATAAAAAGTTGATGAGTGAGGAGGATCTTGAGAAAGCACGTAAAATTTGTACGGAGACAGGATTGAGCAAAACGGTGGTGCAGAATATGTGGCTGGCGTTTGTAATAGGCTCCTGCCGCTTGCTTCGATCGGAAGGTAGTATTTTTTTTGTATTACCAATGGAGTTTTTGCAGGTGCAATATGCAGAGAAACTGCGGGAGTATCTGGAAAAGATATTTAATACGATTCATATTATTGTTTTTCAACAGGCGTTATTTCCGGAGATTGAACAGGAGGTCTGTCTGGTATATCTGGCAAATAAAAGCTGTGCGGAAAGACATATCCGTTATAAGGTCTATAAGGACTGTACGGAGCGGGTTCCAATACAGGAAAATAGTATCCGTTGGAATAAACCGTTAAAAAAGTGGTCAAATGCAATTCTCGGTGACGATGATATCTCTTTATTGAAAAATGCTATGAACAGATATCCTCGAATTAAAAATATGGGGCAAATCGCGCCTGGCATTGTAACAGGAGGAAACCGCTATTTTATTTTGTCAAAAGAAAAGGTAGAAAGGTATCAGTGCAGAGAGTTTGTGGTTCCGATTGTTCAGAAGGCTTCTTATATATCGAAGAACACCATGGAAATTTCTGAGACAGTAATAAGAGAAATAAGCAGGGATAATAAACCGGTTTATCTGTTGAACCTTTCCCGGGAGAAAGATATACGAAGCCTGCCAATTGCACTGCAAAGATATCTGGACTGGGCGGGAAACCAGAAAGTGGGCGATATACCACTGAAAAATTGTTATAAATGTTCAAATCGGATGCCGTGGTATGGTGTGCCCATTGTGAAAAAGGGAGAAGTTGTTTTTTTTAAACGTTATGGCTATTTACCTCGTATTTATTATAATTCAGCAGGGGTACATACTACGGATGCAGGGTATCATATACGGCTGATGGACGGGTTTGATGGAGAAAGTCTGGTGTTTTGTTTTTTTAATTCCATCACACTTGCCCAATGCGAATTCAATGGCCGATATTATGGGGGAGGGGTATGTGAGCTTGTGCCGACAGAATTTAAAGACCTTGTGGTTCCGTATCGCTATATTGGGCAGGAAGACAAAGAACATTTAAAATCTTTGTTTAAAAGCGGAGAATCATTGGAACATATTATAAGATTTGTGAATGAGCGGACGATCAGCAAGGATTACGGGACTGAGCAGATATATCGGTTTGAAGAAATTCGCAGGGTGTTGATGGAGAGAAGAATTTGACATTAATAGAGCATCAATTTTGTCTCGACCTGACATTGATTTAATATAAGCTTTACGGAAATACGCGATTTTCTAAGGGCTTTGGTTAAAAATAAGTAAAAAATTCGTGATAATAGCTTGACACAACCGAGTTGGGGAAGCCTGAATATCGATAAGCTTCTGGCCCTGCCCTATTCCCGCCGGTTCGGCTCATAAACACATAGATTGAAATAGAAGGAGTCTCTGCGTAAGCAGAGGCTTTTTCTGATGATGAATATTCCGGTTGTAAAAAAGGGATTTTTGACATTTAACCGTATTAACAAAGAGGGATTTTTGACAAACGGATACTTTACCATGGAGGCGGTTCTGAATATGGTGTTTAAAAGGAAGCTTTATAAAAAAATGTTAGAGTGGAAAAAAGAATTTGACGGAAAGACGGCTCTTTTAATTAAGGGTGCGCGAAGAATCGGGAAGTCCATACACTATTTTCCGATCTGTCAGATTTGAACTATCTTTTTCTGCGTCTGCAGATGATTTATCATGTGAATCTGGCCGAAAGAAATTCGGTAATTATTTTTGATGAAGTGCAGATGCAGCCACTGGCCAGACAGGCGATTAAACATTTGGTGAAGGATCGTCGATATGATTATATTGAGACAGGCTCGCTGTTGTTAATTAAGAAGAATATAAAGAATATTGCGATTCCCAGTGAAGAAACGAGGCTTCAGTTGTTTCCGGTGGATTATGAGGAATTTCGATGGGCGCTGGGGGATGCCGTCACCGTGCCGTTACTTTTGGACACTTATGAAAAAATGCTGCCTGTCGGGGATGATATCAATCGAAAGCTGCTTCGGGATTTTCGTTTATATATGCTTGTCGGAGGCATGCCGCAGGCGGTGGATGCTTATATAGAGACAAATAATTTGAGCATGGTTGACCAGGTAAAACTAAATATTTTGGAATTGTATGAGGATGATTTTAGAAAAATAGATCCTTCCGGAAGGGCGGGAATGCTATTTGACGCGATTCCGGCGGAATTGAATAAAAATGCGTCCCGCTATCAGGTGTCCAGCGTGATCGCAGGAGAGAGGGCAGAACGGGTGCGGGAAATTCTTGCTGATATGCAGGATTCGATGACGATCTATATTTCTTATCATGCGGATGATCCCGGCGTCGGAATGTCGCTTCACAAAGATCCGCGCAGATTTAAATTATTTTTGTGCGATACGGGGCTGTTTGTTACGCTGGCATTTAAAGACAGAGATTTTCGGAAAACGAAATATATGAAAAGCTTTTAAATGATAAATTAAGTGCGGATCTGGGTTATTTATATGAAAATATGGTTGCGCAGATGTTGAAAACAGCGGGAAATGAATTATTTTACTATACTTTTCCCAAAGAGGCATCAAATCAAAATTATGAGATAGATTTTTTGCTGGCCAGGAAAAATAAAATCTGCTCTCTGGAAGTGAAATCTTTCGGCTATAGAAAACATGTCTCATTAGACGCGTTTCAAAGTAAGTTTTCTTCGAGAATATTAAACAGGTATCTGATTTATACGAAAGATATTAGAAAAGATAAGGATATTTTTTGCCTGCCGGTTTATATGGTGCCATTTCTATAGATGAGTGTGTCTACTGATAATTGGATAAGATGAAATACACCGATGTGAAACATTTTTGTATGGTGTACCATGTTGTGCGCCGGTATATTTATTACGAAGTATCCGGCAAAATGCGCCAGTGCTCAAGAGCATGCCCCGCGATACCCAGGGGTATGCTTCGCGATGACGCGTTTTGTCGGATTACGAAATATTTGAAAATATGCCGATAACACATTTTGTTGACTTAGATGACTAACTGGTCTCTGCCCTATTCCGCCAGCTCCGCCCACAGCTCATAAAGCTGTTCCAGACGGCTCTTAATATCTTCCTTCTCTTTATTTAACTCCATCAGCCGGGAAACGTCGGTGTAGACCTCCTCTTTGGTCAGCAGCTCGTCGATCTGCGCATCCCGTTCCTCCAGTTCGGTGATGGCGGTTTCGGTTTTGGCGAGGTCGTTTTGCCGTTTCCGTTCCCTGGCCTGCCTTTCCCTGGAGGCGATCCAGTCCTGCCGGGAGTTGCTTTCCTTTTGCTTTGCGGGGGAAGCGGCTTCCCGGCCGGCCTCCGGCAGATAGGCGGTGGTCAGTTCTTCCTTTTTCTCCAGATAATAGTCATAATTTCCAATATAATTGATCAGCGTCCGTCCGGTCAGCTCCAGAATCCGGGTGGCGGTCTGGTTGATAAAATACCGGTCGTGGGAGACAAACAGAACCGTGCCGGCGTACTGGTTTAAAGCCTGTTCCAGTATCTCCTTGGAGACAATATCCAGATGGTTCGTAGGCTCATCCAGAATCAGGAAATTGGCCTCGGACAGCATCAGTTTGGCCAGAGATAAACGGCCCCGCTCGCCGCCGCTTAAATCCTTCACCTGCTTAAACACATCGTCGCCGGTAAATAGAAAAGCAGCCAGCACGTTACGAATGGCAGTATTGTCCATCGCAGGGTAGGTATCCTGCAACTCATCGAACAGGGTTTTATCCATATGAAGCACCTGGTGCTCCTGGTCATAATAACCGATCTGCACCCTGGCGCCCAGTGTGATCATGCCCTCGTCGGGAGGCAGCAGGCCGTTGATCAGCTTCAGGATCGTGGTCTTTCCGGTGCCGTTGTCCCCGATCACGGCCACCCGTTCGCCCCGCTTGATCTCAAAATTCAGATGTGCGAAAAGAGGCTCCTTCCCGAAGCCTTTTTTCAATTCCTCCACAGCCAGCACGTCGTTGCCGCTGGTGGTTCGGGGGGTGAGATGGATGTTCATCTCGGAATTTGCCTCGGTGGGCTTTTCCAGCACGTTGATTTTGGCCAGCATCTTTTCCCGGCTTTCCGCCCGCTTGATGGACTTTTCCCGGTTAAAGGATTTCAGCTTGGCGATGACTTCCTCCTGATGGCGGATTTCCTGCTGCTGGTTTATCCAGGCTTTCAGCTGATTTTCCCGCATCTGGGCTTTTTTCTGGGCATAGTCGGTATAATTGCCGGAAAATACGGTGACTCTCCCCTGGTCGATCTCCACCACCTTTGTGACGATCCGGTTTAAAAAATACCGGTCATGGGCCACGATCACCACGCTGCCGGGATAGTTCATCAGAAAGGTTTCCAGCCAGGTGATGGAGCTTAAATCCAGATGGTTGGTCGGCTCGTCCAGCAGGATGATGTCCGGCTTGGACAAAAGCAGCTTGCCTAAAGAGACACGGGTTTTCTGGCCGCCGGAGAGGGAGGAAATCTTTTTGGTAAACTCTTCCTCCGCAAATCCCAGCCCTTTTAAAACGCCTGTGACTTCGCTCTGGCAGGCATAGCCGTTTTTCTGTTCAAATTCATGGCTGGCTTTGGTATAGGCCTCCATCAGGGCGGTCAGCTCTTCGCCGCCGGCCTGTTTCATCTCAAGCTCCAGCGTTCTGAGCCGCTGTTCCAGCCCAAGGATATCTTTTTTTACATCCAGAAGGGCTTCATAAATCGTATGTTCTCCCAGCACATCCTGATGCTGGGCCAGATAGCCGATGGTTTTTCCTTTGGCCAGGACAATCTCTCCCGAATCACAGGGTTCTAACCCCATAATCATTTTTAACAAGGTGGATTTCCCCGCCCCGTTGATGCCCACGATGGCGGCTTTTTCACGTTCTTCTATATGAAAGGAGCCGTCCGTGATAATCGAATCGGTTCCGAAAGATTTGCTGATATGGCTGCATGCTAAGATCATAATGTGTTGTTCCTTTTAATCAAATTTCCCTGATGTTAATCAAATTTCCCTGATGTTAATCAGATTTCCCTGATGTTAATCGAATTTTGCTGACATTAATCAAGTTTCCCTGATGTTAATCAAGTTTCACTGATATTAATCAAATTTTACTAATATTCATTTGATTATGCTGAAATCAATGTTCAGGCCGCCCGGGGAATTCATACCCGAAATAATCCGCATCGCTTTGGCGGATGCAGGGATAAGCGATCCGTGTTAAATCGTACATATTCGTTACGGTTTTGTTTACGTTTTTCACATA
>CAJTTU010000011.1:14993-59808 GCA_910579325.1 uncultured Lachnospiraceae bacterium
GGAAACTGCATGTTGTGGGTGAGCATAGTTGTAAAATCCTGTTTTTTCCCGATTTCCAGAATCCATTTGGCACAGTTGTCCCCACAGTTGGAGCCGCGGTATATTCTGTCGGGAAATTTGTACATCAGAATCAGTGTTTTTACCCCGCCCGACAGCATATAAGGGGAGATGGCTCCGATTTTCGGGTGTATCATCAGATAGGGTCCCGCTACCTCGCAGCCGTCCACATCGAGAATCATATCCTGAATAAATCTGTCCTGAAACCATTCTTCTTCAAATGCATTTTTAAACGATATGTCCGCCATTATGATTCCGTCATCCCTGTAACCGTAATGTATGTTTACCATGGCAGTCTCCTTTTATTGAAAATTGATGATATCCATTGTGCTGATGATATCATGAAATGCTTTCCCGCTGATATAATAGGGGTTTAGTTTGGATTTTTTATATTGCAGCGGCGTTTTATTCGTGGATTCAGTGATTACGAAGGTGAAAAAATTCTCCCAGCTGAAAAAGCGGTTTGATTCCACATAATCGTAAGGCTGGTCTATCATTTTACGTAAATCTTTCATTTTGACAATGCCCGAGCTTAAAATGAGATACTCGAAAGATTCGGGAGCATAAAGGGCGATCTGTTCGTTTTTTCCGACATATTCGTCAAATTCCGACATATACGCGCCGAATGCGGCACTGTCAACAATGGCCAGCGTCAGATCAGAAAGATTTTCCATAACTGTTTCCGTCACATTCGCATTTCCGCCGGCGCTGACGCATCGCTCGCTGCCATTATGAAAAGCATGGACAAAAAACTGATATCCGGAATTTGAGTCTTCGATCACCACTTTTGCCGGGGTAATTTTACCCGGAAAGCTGTTGCGGGAATATACTCTGTGCAGTTCGTTATACACATGTTTGGCGTCAATGTATTTTCCGCTTTCCTTCATATAATATATTTCATCGATACTGTAAGGCAGCATATATAAATTTTCACGGGTGACGATCACATAGTAATGTTCCGTATTTTTAATAAAAGATGCGAAGTCTCCGGATTTGTAAACCTCGGCCAGTTCCTCATCGATAAACACAATCGAGGCCGGGATCTGGCTCAGGCTGACTTTCCACAGACTCGGATCGCCGAGTACATACAGTGGAACGTCAGACACAACCTGCACATCTCCACGTCCTTTTGTTCTGTAATAATCGTCGATCAGCTGAATCAGGGTAGATTTTCCGGTTGCGCTGTCTCCTTTTATAATTGTGATGTTTCTGCTGATCGTCAGTGTGTAGGTAAACTTGTTATTGCTTACTTTGATATCATATTTGCCAGTCATAATCTGCTGCCGTCCCTTCGCCTGCCGATTCTTATTTATCTACAATCATATCAGATATCCCCTTTCCAGTCAAATCCAATAAGCTTTAAAAAACCTGCCGGATCGTGTATAATGGTTTCATACAAAAATGAGCGGAGGGACTATATGAACAAAAGCGAACGATGTCTTGCGATATTGGAGATGCTCCAGAAAAAACACAGGGTTGAGGTCAACGAGCTGGCACGGATTTTTAAGATTTCCGAGATGACCATACGGCGGGATTTGAACTTTCTGGCCGGACAGTACAATATTACCAGAACCCACGGCGGCGCCATGATGGCCAATCAGTCGGTGGTCAGGATGATTTCCTTTGACGAGTCCCGGATTTCCCACAGGGAGGCGAAGGAGCGGATCGCGGCGAAAGCGGCTTCCCTGGTGAAAAACGGGCAGCGGATCTTTATCGACGCCGGCTCTACCACCAGGATTATCCCCAATTATCTGGAAAAGGACGTGCGGGCCGTGGTAGTGACCAATCATTTGAAGGTGGCGGAGCATGCCCTCTCTTTTGACAATCTTTCGGTGATTATGCTGGGCGGCGAGATGATACGGATCAGCAACTGCAGCTACGGCCCGGTGACGGAGGAACAGATCCGGAAGTACCAGCTGGACATCGCCTTTCTGGGTGCGGCGGCGGTGGGAACCGACGGGCGGCTTTACGATGGCTATTCGCCGGAGGCCCGTTTTAAAAGCTCGATTTTTTCCGTGGCGAAAAGGATTTATCTGCTGGCGGATTCCTCCAAATTCAATACCTATGACCTGAATGAGTTTGGCGCCCTGTCCCATACCGACGGGGTCATTACCGACGAGGGGATTGACGAAGAAGGACGGAATCTGCTGAAAAAATATAACGCGAATATGATGATCGCGGAATAAAGCTGACCTGTGCGAAAGCGAAAGAAGGCGAAGCATGCGGACGTAAAATGTCTGCCTGTTCCGCCTTTTTTGTATCATGGAAAGTTTTTTTGAAATTGCTGCTTGAAAATATCGGGACAAACGATCATCGGTATTTGTAGAAACAAACGGAAATAAACATTCAAAATTAGAGATTATGCATAAAAAAAGAGATATGATTCGTTTTTAGTCGAAAATCAAACATAATCAAACAGTAATAACGGGAAAACCAAACGTAAACTAAGCGTAATAGACAAATAAACCTGAATTTTTTGGACAAAATTATCATTGAAGTACAAAATATAGTGTGTTAATATGTTCGTACAATCAAATAGAGTTCAGCTGATTCTAAATGAACTGAAACTATGGACTATGAAATAAGGAGGATATCTTAATGAAAAAAATCTTATCTGTATTTTTAGCAGGCGTTCTTGCTTTCTCCATGGCAGCCTGCTCCGGCAAGCCGGCGGAGACGAAAGCGCCCGAGACTCAGGCTCCTGAGACCCAGGCACAGGGAGAGACCCAGGCGACGGTCGAGCAGTCCGTTGCGGAGACGGTTGCGGAAACTGTCGGAACAGAAGGCGGCAGCGGCTACACCATCGGTTTTTCCCCTTATACGCTGACAAACGAATATTTTACGGCAGTATTAAACGGCTGCCAGGCTGCCTGCGACGAGCTGGGCTGTGAGCTGATTTATTACGATCCTCAGAACGATCCCACGAAGCAGGCCGATCAGATCAACGATATGATCGCGGCAGGCATCGACGCCCTCGTTTACATCCCTTATGATTCTGCAGGCGCACAGACCGTACTGCAGGCCTGCAAGGATGCCGGCGTAAAGGTGATCAACATCGACAACGTGGTTGCGGAAGAGGATTATGAGCTGGTAGACGGCATTATCGCTTCTGACAATACCCAGCTGGGATACCTTTCCGGCGAGTGGGTTGCCAAAAATCATCCCGACGGCGCCAACATCCTGATCGTACACCTTCAGATCGCGGAGTCCTGTATCATTAACGTAGAAGGTTTCTGGAAAGGCATCGAGGAAAATGCCGCCGATCCTTCCAAATATGTGGAAGTACAGGTAGTAGAGGGCGAAGGCTCCACCGACGCCGCCTTCAACGTAGTATCCGACGCACTGCAGGCTCATGATGATATCGACGTGATCTACTGCATCAACGATACCTCCGCCCTGGGCGCGGTACAGGCCATCGAGGACGCGAAGAAGACCGGCACCATCGACGTGCTGGGCAAGGACGGCGCTCCCATCGGCAAGCATGCGATCAAGGACGGCACCATGGTACAGAGCTCTGCCCAGAGACCTACATACATGGGTTATATGGGCGTGCAGGAGTGCGTGGACCTTCTGAATGGCAAGACCATCGAATTTAATACCAGCATTGCTTCTTACAGCATCGATGCCAGCAATATTGACGATTACGACCTGGACGCATGGGATACGCTGGAATAAGCCTGCGGGGCGGATTCCATATAAAATCACAATATTGACTTGAGAATTAGCTGACGTAAAAAGTCTTTGGTTACAGGGTTCGGCTCAGAGATTGATTTTGGGCCGAACCTTTTTATACCGATTACGATACCAATTACTGATTCAGGAAAGAGGAATGTATGAGTGAGACAAAGCTTTTGGAAATGAAAGAGATTACGAAGGCATTTGCTTCCAACGTGGTATTAAACGGCGTGAATCTCTCGGTGGGAGAGGGAGAGGTTGTGGCGATTTTAGGCGAAAACGGTGCCGGGAAATCTACGCTGATCAAGATTCTGGGAGGGATTCACCGGGCGGATTCGGGGGAAATCCGCATAGGCGGCGAGGCAAAGCAGATTCATTCGGCCGCGGTGGCCGGCGCCAACGGGATCAGGATTATCCACCAGGAAATTATCCTGGTGCCTGGCAGGACGATTGCGGCCAATGTGTTCCTGGGACGGGAACTGAAAAATAAGATGGGCCTGGTGGACGCGAAAAAAATGGAGGCAGAGACCCAGAAGGTAATCGACGAGCTGCATCTGAACCTGCGGGCAGACCAGCTGGTGGGAGAGTTATCCATCGGCATGCAGCAGCTGGTGGAGATTATCAAAGCGGTTTCGGCGGAGGCCAGGATCGTGGTAATGGATGAACCCACATCCTCTCTCTCCCAGGGAGAAGTGGAAACCCTGTTCGGCATTATCCGCCTTTTACAGAAACGGAAGGTGGGAATCATCTATATTTCCCACAGGCTGGAGGAGCTCTTTGCCATCACGGACCGGATCGTGGTGTTAAGGGACGGCAGGATGGTGGGCGACGTGGAAACCAGAACGGCGGATAAGGATGAGCTGATCCGCATGATGGTAGGCCGCGAGCTGAGCAGCTATTACACAAGAAATGGACATGAGATCAAGGGCGTCTCCTTAGAGGTAAAGGGACTATCCCATGAAAAATATTTTAAGGATGTCAGTTTTCAGGCCCATTACGGCGAGGTGGTAGGCTTTGCCGGCCTGGTGGGGGCCAGGCGGACGGAGCTGATGAAGACCATCTTCGGCGCCTTTCGGAAATCCGGCGGCGAGATCTGCCTGGATGGGCAAAGGCTTTCCATCCACAGGCCCCAGGACGCAATCGACAATGGAATCGTCTATGTGTCCGAGGACCGGCGCAGCGAAGGGCTGATTCTGAAAAACGACGTGGAATTCAATATGGGGCTGGTGTGCCTGTCAGATTTCGTGAAGGGCATCCATGTGAAAAAGGCCGCCTGGAGAAAGATGGTGGACGATTACCGGAAAAAGTTTTCCATTAAGATTACCTCTCCGAAACAGCTGACGGGGAATTTAAGCGGCGGCAACCAGCAGAAGGTGGTTTTAAGCAAATGGCTGGCGAAAAATCCCAAGGTTATCATTCTGGATGAGCCTACCCGGGGAATCGACGTGGGCTCCAAAGCGGAGATTTATGCCATTATCGACGAGCTGGCGGGAGCCGGGGTTTCGATTATTATGGTTTCCTCGGAGCTGCCGGAGATTATCAATATGTGCAACAGGTGTTATGTGATGTGCGAGGGCAGAATCACCGGAGAGCTGGCGGAGAAGGAATTTTCCCAGGAAGCCATGATGGCTCTGGCCACCAAGCGGGAAACTGTGGAAGGGTAAGGATTGAATTAGGAGGTATCTGTCACTATGGAAAAAACAAAGAGCCCCGGCGCTGTGGGGTCCTATTTAAAGAGAAACGCGGGCACCATCATCGGCCTGCTTATACTGACGGCGATCGTTTCCTTTTCGACGCCAAAGTTTTTCACGTCGTCCAATCTTTTAAACCTGCTGCGTTCCAATTCGGTGAACGCCATTATCAGCTGCGGCATGCTGCTGGCGATTCTGATGGGGGAGATCGATATTTCCGTGGGTTCCACGGTGGGCCTGACCGGCATCATCGGCGCTTATATGATGACCAATATGGGCGCGCCGGTGTGGGTGACGGTGATCGCCTGCCTGGCGGTAGGCGCCCTGGTGGGGGCTGTCAACGGCACGGCCATCGCCTATCTCCATGTTCCCGCCTTTGTGGCGACGCTGGCTACCCAGTGTATCGGCCGGGGGCTGACGGAGATTATATCCGGCGGTATTACCATCCGTGTCCGCAACGACGACTATACGTCCCTGGGCAATGCCAGTATCGGCGGCATTTCCATCATTATTCTTTACGCGGCGATTGTGCTGATTGCGACCTGGTTTTTGCTGAATAAGACCCGGTTTGGCTATTATATTTACGCGCTGGGCGGAAATAAGACGGCGGCCCAGTATTCCGGCGTCAATGTGAAAAAATACAACATGCTTCCTTATATGCTGATCGGCGTGCTCTGCGGCGTGGGCGGCATCGTCTGGTCCGCCCGCCTGGGCTCGGCTTCCGCGAACCTTGGCAGCGGCTTTGAGATGGACGCCATCGCGGCGGTGGTCATCGGCGGCACCAGCATGTCCGGCGGCGTGGGCACCATGGGCGGCACCCTGATCGGTATTCTGATCATCGGCGTGATCACCAACGGCCTGAACCTGATGCAGATTAATTCCTTCTGGCAGAACGTGTTAAAGGGCGTGATTATTATGCTGGCCGTTATTATCGACGTACAGAGGAAGAAGAGAAGCAGCCGGGAATAATAAGCGGCTTTTAAGAGAAAGGGGTGAGGGATCGGTGGCATATGCGGGACTGGATGTTGGAACCAGCGGAAGTAAGATACTGGTCTATGATTTAGACGGGAATGTTTTGTTCCAGGCATCCCGGACCTATCAGGAGCTTGGGACGAAGGGACGGCGGGAGCTGGAACCGGGGACGGTTTGGGAGCAGGTGAAGCTTCTGTTAAAGGAGACGGGGCAGCGCTGTCCGGAGCCGATTGAGGCCATGGCAGTCACCAGCCTTGGCGAGTCCGTCGTCTGCATGGATGGAAACGGGGGGTTTCTGGCGAATTCCATGCTGACAGGAGATCCCAGGGGAATTCCTGAGACGGCGGAAATCATCGAAAGGATGGGGGCGGAACGGATCTTTGAGATTACCGGCCTTCCGCCCAACGAGCTGTACGGCCTGCCGAAGTATATGTGGCTAAACCGGAATACCGAAGCGGTCAAAAGGGCGGCGGCGATTCTTCATTATGAGGATTTTATCGGCTATATGCTGACGGGAGAGCGGTGCGTCAGCTATTCTTCGGCGGCCAGGAGCATGGCCTTTGATATCCGGAAAATGGACTGGTCGGAGGAACTTCTCTCCCTGGCCCATGTGAGAAAGGAACAGATGTCCCGGCCGGTACCGCCCCTTACGGTCATCGGAACTATTCTGCCTGAGATGGCGGAGGAGCTGTGCCTCCCCCGGGGGATGAAGCTGGTGGATGGAGGACACGATCAGTCCATGGCGGCCCTTGGAAGCGGGCTTGTGAACATGGAGACCGGGGAGTGCGGCATGGGCACCTGCGAATTTCTGTTTGCCATGCTGCCGGGGATGCCGGACCGGTCCATGACGGATTATATGATCCGGAACGATTTTACCTGCATTCCCTATGTGCTGCCGGATACCTATCTGTCAAGCCTTGAAGTGACCACCTGCGGCGCGCTGAAAAACTGGGCCAGGGATACGATTCTGAAAGGGACGGCTTTTGCGTGCGAAGCCAGAGGCGAGAATTTTTACGATTATATTGACCGGGCCGCCGGACCTTTGAAAACGGAGGTCATGGTGCTTCCCCAGTTCGGTTCCTCGGGAAATCCCGATCTTTCCATGGACGCAAGGGGAACGGTTACGGGGCTTACGATTCACACAAAGCCGGAGGAGCTGTACCGGGGGATTCTGGAGGGAATGGCTTTTCAGATGTACCTTTCCTATGAGCGGCTTCAGAAGCTTGGCACCCGGATGAATACCATCGCCGTCACCGGCGGCGGCGCGGCCTCCCGGCTGACCATGCAGATTCGGGCGGACGTGTTTGGGCAGCGGGTACTGTCATTAAAAAGCAGAGAGTCGGGTACGCTGGGATGTATGCTGATGGCGGCGGCCGGCACGGGGGCTTATCCGTCGCTGGAAGAAGGAATCCGCCGGGCGGTGAAGGTGGAAGAAGAATTTTATCCCGATGACCGGATGCATGAGTATTATATGGAGAAGTTTGAGAAATATAAAGTGTTTTATGATAAGATGTATGACTTTAAATGATGGGCAGCCGCAAAAAATGATTGCGTAACGGACGGCCGCGCATGGAAAATGGCCTGTAAATGAAATGTTAGCAAGAGACTGAATTTAAAAAAGTTTTATGTAGGAGATGACAGCATTATGAAGCTTGTAAACGGTTATGACCTGATGAAATACGCAGAGAAGTACCATCATGTGCTTCCGGCTTTTAATACCACCAACCTGGAGATGACCTACGCAATCGCGAAGGGCCTTATGGAGGCGAATCTGCCGGGCTATATCCAGATTTCCTCCAACAACCTGCGCCTGTCCAATCCTGCCGTGATCGCCATGATCGCCCGGGACGCGGTGAAGGATTCGGAGACGCCCATTGGCCTCCATCTGGACCATGGCAAATCCTTTGCCGACGTAAAAGCCTGCGTGGACGCCGGATTTACTTCTATTATGGTAGACGCCTCCCACCTGCCCTTTGAGGAGAATGTGCGGGAGAGCCGCAGAGCCGCCGAGTACTGCCATTTTTACGGAATTCCCGTGGAGGTGGAGCTGGGCGCTTTACAGGGAAAAGAAGAGGACGTGGTCAACGAAGAAGAATGCAAGACAGACCCCGATATGGTGGCGGATTTTGTGGAGCGGACCGGCTGCGACGTGCTGGCGGTGTCCGTGGGAAATGTCCACGGCCTTTGCCTGAATCCCAAAATCGACATTCCGCTGCTGGCAAGGATTCATGAAGTATGCCCTGTTCCCCTGGTGCTTCACGGAGGCTCCGGCATCCCCAAAGAAGTGATCTGGGAGGCGAAAAAGCACGGGCTGATCAAGATCAATTATGGTTCCGACCTGCGCAAGGAATATATCGCTACCTTCGGGTGGGCCTATGAGCAGAATCACAATGAGCATGACGTGATCCATCTGAGCCTGGAAGCGGTGGAAAATGTAGCCGCAAAGGCCAGGAAACTGGTGACGATGATCAACGAGAATTAATCGATCCCTTTTGTTTTGTACGTTTGGAATCTGGCGCGGCGGGATTTCAGACGTACATGTTCTGGGAAAAGGACTGTAGAATGGAACAACTGTTTTTGGGTATTGATTTGGGGACGTCCGCCATGAAGCTGGTTTTGATGGACGGGCAGAAAAATGTGCTGGCACAGATTACGGAAAAATACCATACTGCGCAGCCGGACCAGGGATGGATCGAGATCGATCCGGAAATCTGGTTTGGCTGTATGCGGGCGGCGATGGAGAAGGTTTTATCCGGCTGTGACAGAACAAAGCTTCGGGGAATCGGCATTACCGGGCAGATGCACACACTGGTCGTTCTGGACGGGGACGGCAGGCCGGTGCGTCCGGCCATTATGTGGAATGATATCCGGACAAAGGAGCTGATCCCGGAGCTGAAAAAAAGAATGGAGACCTTCGACGAGGGGGAATATCTCTCAAAAACCATTTCCACGGGAAGCCCGGCTGCGAATCTTTACTGGATGAAAAAAAATGAGCCGGAGAATTTTAAAAGAATACGGAAATTTCTGATCGGCCCCGATTATCTGGTCTATCGGCTGACCGGCGTTTACGGAACCGATTACTGCGAGGCTTCCACCTCCTGCCTGTATCAGATTCATAAAAAGCAGTGGTCTCAGGAGATGAGAGAGTTTCTGGGGCTTTCCGAAGAGGTATACCCACCGGTTCGGGGCAGCGTTCAGACGGCCGGCACGCTGACGGCAGAAATGTCCGGACTGTTTTCCCTGGACGGGAATGTCAAAGTTTTAACAGGAACCGGAGATAATCCGGCCACCGCAGTCTCTACCGGCTGCCTGGGGCGGGGATATCCGGTGATCTCTCTTGGGACCTCGGGCGTGCTGATGATGCCGGTGGCAAAACCGGAGGAACAGGCCAAGGGAAAAATGATCCTGTTTTCCTTTGACGGTGTTTCCTGCTCCTATCTGGTGCAGGGGGTTGTCCAGTCCAACGGAAATACTTTCGAGTGGTGGGCGCGAAACATGCTGGGAGAGGCAGATTTTTCCCGGATCGACGGGATGCTGGAACAGGGGCGCGCATGTTCTTCCGGCAGCGGCCTGGTATTTTACCCCCATCTGATGGGGGACAAAACGCTGTACGCAGACCCGGATATCCGGGGGGCTTTCGTGGGCCTTGGCGCGGAGACGAAGCGGGAAGATATGCTGTATGCCGTGGTAGAGGGTTTATGTTTCAGCTTCCGGCAACTGGCGGAGGAAATGCATCTGCCCCTTGATCGGTTCGGCAGCGTGAAGGTAGTAGGCGGCGGCGCAAAAAGCCATGTGTGGGTGCAGACTCTGGCCGATGTGCTGAAAATGCCCGTGGAAAAAATGGACGGCATGGTCGGGCCTGCTTTCGGAATCGCTTTGCTTGCGGCTTATCAGGAAGGATGCGTGTCTTCTCTGGAACAAATTTCCGAGGGGAATGTTAAGGTGGAGCGGCGTTTTGTTCCGGACCGGTTTCGTTCCGAAGAATGTGAGAGACGGTATCTGGTTTATAAGAGGATGCAGGCGGGGCTGAAATACATAACGGAAGGGACGATCCCTGCAGGCGTATAAATTGACTTCTGATTTTGCCCATGCTATACTAGGGTGTGTTTGAAAAGTATTTTTCAGGCACACCCTAAAGTGCATAAAAATGCCGGATTCCATTCAGGTCATCGACGATCTGATTGTAGTCAAGCTGGGCGATGTGGAGTAATCCGGGAGGAAACGGATATTGAAGGTGGGCTTTCTTATTTTATGTCATACGGATCCGGTCCATATCGGCAGGCTGGCGAGAAGGCTTGCGGATACGGAGCAGTTTTATGTTCTGATCCATGTGGACAGGAAAGCGGAGGAGACGGTTTTCCGCAGAGAGATTCCCGAAAGTTCCCAGATCAGGTGGATCGAAGAACGGGAGGACTGCAAATGGGGACGAATGGGAACGGTACGGGCGGAGCTTAAGCTGCTGGAGGCCGGCGTCGGGGCCGGATGCGACCGTCTGGTACTGTTACAGGGGCTTGACTATCCGCTGAAATCCAATGAAGAGATTCTGGCCTTTTTTCGGGAGCATCCGGAGACGGAATATCTGCGGGCCTGCCGTATCTCGGACTCTCAGGATGAGTATCATTACCGGAGATGCAGACGGTACTGGATGTTAAATAACAGTCTGCCGGCCAGGCTCTGGAACCGGCTGAATGACTATCATCCATTTTATATTCGTTCCGGCTGTTACCGGGAAAGGAAAACAAGTTATCCCTGTTACTGGGGCAGCGCCCAGTGGGCGCTGACTGCTGACTGCGGAGCGTTTATTCTGAACTTTGTGAAAGAACATCCCGGTTTTGTGAGATATTACAGTCATATCTTTCCCTGCGACGAGACTTTTTTTGCCAGTATTCTGTATAATTCGGCGTATATGGAACGTACTGCGACGGGTGGGCCGGAGCCGGAAGAACGCTATCTGGTAAACTGGCGGAATCTCCATTATTTTGAGTATCCGAAGCAGATCAGAATATTTCGGGAAGAAGATTATGAATTTTTAAAGCGGCGGCCTGAGCTGTTTGTGAGGAAGGTGTGTACCGGGCAGTCCGACGGGCTGCTTCATATGCTGGATGAGAAAGCCGGATGGAGAGATGGCAGGCAGACGGCATCTGATATGCGGCGGACGGCAGGAGCTCATATTAAAAAAGGAGAAGAGTCATCGTGATTATCGTAATGATCACCAGCGGCCTGGGCAATCAGATGTACCAGTATGCCATGTGTAAGCAGCTTTCCTTAAGATACCCTGAGACGACGGTAAAGGCAGATGTTACCCGGTTTCGTCTATACAGCGCTCATCAGGGTTTTGAGCTGAAACGGGTATTTGCGCATTCCGGCTCTCCTTTTCATCTGAAAGTGGCCGATAATTGGGAGATTTTTAAAACCGGCGGAGGCATTCCCATATGGTCTGACTCACGGCTGATGAGAAAGCTGGAAAAGACACGGGTCTGGTATAACCGGAAAGCAGATCATATCAGCAGGATTCTGGGGACCTACCGGATTATCGACGAGAGTTTTCTCTGTGAAAAGTGCCGGTACAATAAAGAGGTATTTGACCGGCTGATGAGTCTGGATACGCGTAAAAACTGGAGCGTGAGAGGCTACTGGGAGCATGAGAATTATTATTCCGGTATTTTGCCGGAGCTGCGCCGGGATTTCTGTTTTCCAAAGATTCAGGATGCCAGAAATCAGGAAGTAAGCGAGGCGATCGGGGACAGCCGTTCCGTGTCGATTCATGTGCGCCGGGGGGATTATGTGGGAAGCCAGTTTGATATTCTGACTATGGATTATTACCGGAGGGCCGTGAAATGGGTTCGGGAACATACGGATGGCGACCGGTTCTTTTTATTTTCCGATGATGAGGAATATGCCGGGGAAGCATTTTCCTGGCTGGATCACAAGACGGTGGTTTCTCATAACAAAGGAGAAAACAGCTTTCGGGATATGCAGCTGATGAGCCTGTGCCGGCACAATATTATTGCCAATTCCACTTTCAGCACATGGGCGGGGCTTTTAAATGAAAATCCCGGACGCAGGGTGGTATACCCGGATCATTTTACCAGAGGCGGAGATCTGCGGATCCGGAAACTGGAAGGATGGCATCCTGTCGAGGTATAAAACAGCGACGGATCAGGCTCTGAATGCTTACGGCAAAGCCCCGGGAGGGAGATTGAAAAACTATAACAATAACAGGTATGGAAAATATGATTGTGGCGGTGACATGCGCGGATGAGCGGTATCGAAAGGCTATGGAGTATAATGCCCGCACGGCCAGAAAAAGAGGCGGTGCGGATCGGGTTTATCAGTATTCTCTCTCAGATATCGATCCGGAATTTCGAAAAAAAAATGAACATATCCTTTCCCGGCCCAGGGGAAACGGTTACTGGCTGTGGAAACCCTATTTTATCGAGCGTACGCTGCGGCTTTTGCAGGAAGGAGACTATCTGGTCTACTGTGACGCAGGAATCTATTACAATGCGCCCGTTAAGAATCTGATTCGGGCCATGGAGCGGCAGGGAGACGATATGATGGCTTTTGCCATCGACCATATGGAGTATGAGTATACGAAACGGGATGTGTTTCTGGCTCTCGACGCGGACCGGGAGGAATATGCCCGGACGCATCAGCGGATGGCAGGTACGATTGTCCTGAAAAAAACAGACCGTTCCGTACAGATTATCAGGGAATGGCTTGCGCTGGCCCAGCAGGACAATCTGATTACCGACGCGCCAAACTGTCTGGGGAAAGACAACTACGAAGGCTTTCGGGACCACCGCCATGATCAGTCAGTGTGGAGTCTGGTGTCCAAAAAGCGGAATGTCCGTCCGTATCGGGACGCTACTCAGTTTGGCCTTCCCTGCGGTCTGCGGCCCTGGCTGTGGAAAAACAGAAAGTTGTACCGGGGGACAGAATCGGATTATCCGGTTATCTTCATTCTGCACAGGATGTTTGAAGTGACCTGGAAGGTACGGCTGGAAATCCGCATGCAGTATATTTTCCCCGGAGGATATGCCCTTTACAGAAAGTTTATCAAACCATCGATATTCTGATTTCAGGGAATCCGGCAGAATGCGTCGTTAATGCGTTTTGCCGGATTCTTCTTTTTCTTTCAGCAGGGTTTTGTACTGCCGGCTGGTATCCAGCAGGCGCGTTTCAAAGTCCTGCCTGTTTTTTTTCACGCTGGTATCCAGCACAAGGCCCGTGAAGAAGCACTGGACGGCCGCTACCGCCACAAAAGCGCAGACGATCAGTGTAGGGAAGCGGGGAACCAGACCTATCTGCGCGTAAGTGACCAGGACCGGCAGGAAAAAAACGGCCGCTGTTACAGCCAGCAGGAAGCCAAGGAGTGAGAAAAAGGAGAGGGGCCGATAGTTTCTGAACAGATTCAGGATCGTAAACAGCACACGGATTCCGTCATTGTAAGTATTCAGTTTGGATACGCTGCCGTCGGGCCTGTCCCTGTAGTCGACGACTACATTTTCGATCTGCATATGGTGCTGGGCGGCGTGAATACTCATCTCCGTCTCAATCTCGAACCCCCGGGACAGTACCGGAAAGGTTTTGACAAACTGATAGCTGAAAGCCCGGTAGCCGGTCATCATGTCCTTGATCTGGCAGCCAAACAGGGCGTTGATGCTTTTGCGTACCAGAAGGTTGCCGAAATTGTGGAAGGGTCGTTTGTTTTCGGTGAAATAGGTGGAGGACAACCGGTCTCCCACCACCATATCGGCCTGCTCCTCTAACACCAGCCGGACCATCTCCGGCGCGTATTCTGCCGGGTAGGTATCGTCCCCGTCCACCATCAAATAAACCTGGGCGTCGATTTCCCGGAACATTCTGCGGATAACATTTCCCTTTCCCTGCTGCCGCTCTCTGCGGACAATGGCCCCGGATTCCCTGGCGATGGCGGCAGTGCGGTCGGTGGAATTATTGTCGTAGACATAGATTCGGCTGTCAGGAAGCCGGCGCCGATAATCTGTGATCACTTTTTCGATAGTGGATTCTTCATTATAGCAGGGGATTAACACTGCGATCTGGTCCATTGTCTGAAGCACCTCTTTTCTGATGCGTGTTTTCTTCTTAGCATATGATTAAGAATGTTTTTCGAACATCCTTACGGGACAAAACATTTCAATAGGATGTGCGGGCAAAAACATCCTGATAAGATGTGTGTAAAATGGTTTATGAACCTGCTTTTCTGTCCTCATCCGTCCATATAAACAGCAAAAGCGGCTGAAACAGTGTGATCGGGAACACATACCGCATCAGCACCGTGGGCGACAGAAGCAATGTCAGCCATAAACCAAAGGGCAGAGCCAGTGGGATGAGTAAACGACGCTTTTCCTTTTGAGACAGACATAACCCGGCGGTGAACAGTAAAAGCCAGCAGTGAAGTCCCGGACTGAACAACATGGAGACGACGGGAACATTCTGGTGCTTGTTCCAGGTAGCCATCTCTTCGTACAGATTTTCCAGCCATGGCAGGAAGCTGTGCTTTTCTACAATGATGGTGTCGCCGATATTGATGATTTCCCCCATATGCTGGGTCATCAGATAGCCGTGGCGCTCTGCCGCATAGATATAGGCGTGGCTGGTATCGTCGGGAAACCAGTATCCCAGGGTGGTGGCTAAAAAGGCATTGAAATAACAGCCGGGGTGCCTTTTGCCAAGAGACAGCCAGAGCCGGATATATTTGGCCGGCGCATGTTTAAAGGCTTCCTCATTAAAGTCTGATTTTACCGGGTCGGCCAGATGGTCATAGTACTGGCCGGCGGCCTGTTCCGGGATAATTTCGTAAAAGGTGTTTCGTTCTTCGTCAGTGACTGTGTCCGGTTCGTATTGCAGCGTTCTGGCGATCTGCTGCAGCGGAATGCTGAACATTTCGGCGATACTGCCCGTCGAGGCGTCGCAGGCCGTGATCAGAAGCCGGTTGGAGCCCTGGTACAGAAAAAGGGCCCCCAGCAGAATTATCAGTGCGGGCTTTCGAAAATCTTTTAATAACAGAAGCAATACTGCTGCCATCACCAAAAATGCATACATACCGTTGTTGCGGAACAGCATCATAAGCGCGGCGCTGACAATCATAAGCACGCCGTTTTTCTTTTTGGAGAAAAACAGCTGCGGATCGCCGGCCATGTCCCACAGAAGGGCAGCGCATACCAGCATAAATCCTGCGAACAGGGTATCCTTCGTGGCGCTTAAGGCCATCAGATGGATAATGGGATTCAGGCTGAAAAACCCGATGGCCAGAACCCGGAAGACGGCGGACAGCTTCCGGCCTGTCACAGAACAGAAAAAAGCAAAGCAGGCGGACAGGATGCCCATCTGTGTCACTGTATAAAAGGCGACGCCCGGCGCGTATGTTCCTGTCAGCGCCAGTCCCAGCCTCATAGAGCCGTTCAGATACAATGTGTGGATCAGCGGGTGATGGGTAGAATAGGTATGTTCCACCGCCTGTACTACCTGCCGGGGCACGTCATAAGAGAAGATTCCCGGGTAGTAAGCCAGAAAACCGGGAACCCAGCAGAGAAAAATGACGGCCCAGGACAGAAAAAACAGCCGTTTTCCCTGCAGCCAGGGGCACCCCTCGGGCTTTGTCGAAAAAGAGCTTCTGGCCAGCCATCTGCCGGCTTTTGGGAGATAGAACATCGCGGCCAGTAGCAGGGCCGACACCGGAAAGGTCAGCCCTGTCGCCTGCAGTAGTTTTTTGATCACGTTTCCGGCCGTGTAAATGATATCTCCATTTGTCCGCAGATCCGTTCCGAGAACAATACAGAGACTGAACAGAAAACCAGCGGTTCCGGCGATGATGCGTTTCTTGTGCCGGCGACGCCGGTTGAATGGGCCGGCAGTTTCTTTTGTCGGATTCTCTCTCCATTTTCCCCAGGAAAAACTGTGATAAATAAGGAAAGCGATTCCACAAAAGCTGATCACACTGTAAAAGCTGTTGGACATCACCACACTGTTTGTCTCCGGACCGATTAATGAGGTCACTGAACAGACTGCCCAGAAGGCAGCCAGAAAAGACAAAAGCAGACGGGACATCAGTCTTCCGCCTGAGGCGCGTTCAGCATCTGGTAAATGCCGATCTTCAAAGCGTCGGTATCCGTCATACCGATAAAGGTGCCGCCATATCGGTACTCACCATTTTCCATTTTATTGCAGCGAATAATCCGTACTACGGTATTGATCACCTCTTTGGTCCAGATTTCCAGCCGGGTGTTGTAAATACTTTCCAGCTCCAGTTCTCTGGCGCAGTGAAAGCCGATCCCGGATTTGGAGAGGTCGTCTACCTCTACATGAACATATTTCAGCGTGGTAACGCCGCCTTTGTCCAACCGTTCCAGCTCCAGGGTTACATCCAGATCCAGCCGTTGATTGCGTCTTCTTTCTTCTGACATTACTTGTTCCTCCTGATTCTAAATTTCAGCTGCCATGCCGCCGCTTTTTAGCGGGGCCTGCGGCTCGATTTTATTTTGAGGAATCCGGCAAAACCCGCCGACACAGCGCCGGCAAATAAAGGATGCTGCGTTTCGCCAGATTCAAATATAATAATCATCGCTATTATACCAGATTTGAGCGGATTTTAACAGAGTAATTTTGGGTCTGAAAGCGTTTTTTGAAAAGGTTTTCCTGAAAGCGTTTCCTTAAATCAGAGAATCCGGTCCGCAAAAACCGGATTCTCATGACAGTGGTCAGTTTGCAGGTGGCAGAGTTAGCCAGAGACCCACCGGAAGTTGATTCGGGTCAGAGCCGAGGCGTTCCTGGTCTTCTCTGCTTTGCCGGCTAAGATCGCTGTCAGTCAGCGGTTCAAAGCATATTTTGGCCGGATTCCAGAGCCAATAATGGGGATCGATCTTCGTATTGTAAAATCCATGTACAGGACAGTACTGGTCTATGGAAAGGTCGAGGAATCCGTCTTCATTTACATCCTCAAATCGAACCAGATCGTTGGAGGCGCTGATCAGTGCCTGTTCTGTTCGCTGAAGCAGTTGGTTTTCGGGCATGGCCCATACTTCCATGGTATAAGGCTCCGGCGGTAATCAGAGATTCGTTCTTGACAAATGTGTCTATTCGTAGTAGACTAAAATTGTCTATTACAAATAGACAAAAGTGAAAAGATTGGATTAGATAAGTTGAGAAGCAAAAATAAAGGGGGGAGCCATATGAGAAAATTAAAGTTAGAGGGAAGAAAAACAGAAGAAGAAATAAAGGCGGAAAAGGAACCAGAGATGAAGCTTGGTGTTGTGGAATCTCGTTTTGCAGATATTATATGGAGCCATGAGCCTATTGCTTCCGGGGAGCTGGCGAAGCTGTGTGAGGAGAAGCTGACCTGGAAGCGAACCACTACCTATAATGTTTTGCGCAAACTATGTGATAAAGGGATTTTTCAGAATCAGAACGGCAGCGTCAGCGCCTTGATTTCCCGTCAGGAGTTTTATGCTGCCCAGGGGGAGGCGATCGTGGAAGAAGCTTTCGACGGCTCCCTGCCTGCCTTTATCGCCGCATTTACAAAGCGGAAGGCGCTGACAGCAGAAGAGATCGCAGAAATCAGACAGATGATTGATAGCGCCGGTGAGTAGCAGAAGGCCCCGGAAGGATTTATGGACGCTTACGGCCGGAAATCCTTCCGGAACAGAGGTGCTTGTAGCGGAACTAAATATAGAAAGGAAAGATGTATGGAGGGTGTATTTCTCAAAATATTAAATATGAGTATCGCCGCAGGCTGGCTGATTCTGGCAGTGGCAGCGCTCAGGTTATTTCTGAAAAGAGCGCCCAGATGGGTTCATTGTATTCTGTGGCTGATGGTGGCGATTAGGCTGATCTGCCCTGTTTCCCTTGAGAGCGTGTGGAGTTTGATTCCCAGCGGGGAGACGATCAGCCCGGAGATCGTTTATTCTCCGACGCCGTCTATCAATAGCGGCGTGCCGGCGATTAACAGTGCGGTGAATCCGATTCTTCAGGAGTCCTTTACGCCGAACCCGGCTGTCAGTGCGAACCCATTGCAGATATGGACGTTTATTGCTGCCTTGGTGTGGCTTGCGGGGACGGAGATCATGCTTGTCTATGCCTTGGTCAGCTATTTACGATTGCGCAGGAAGGTGCGAGCGGCCGTACCGATCGCTCCCGGCGTTTGGATTTGCGACGAGGTGGAAACGCCGTTTATTCTGGGGATTGTCAATCCTAGGATTTATCTGCCTTCTTATATGAAGGAAGGGGAGGAAACGGGGCTGTCTCATGTGCTGGCCCATGAGAAAACCCATCTCAGACGACATGATCACTGGTGGAAACCGTTGGGCTTTGTTCTGTTGGCTGTCTACTGGTTCAACCCCGTGATTTGGCTGGCTTATATTCTCTTTTGCCGGGATATCGAGCTGGCCTGTGATGAAAAGGCGGTGCGGGAATACAGTTTGGAGGAAAAGAAGGATTATTCCAGGGCATTGCTGTCCTGCAGTGTTTCCCGCAGAATGGTTGCGGTCTGTCCTCTGGCTTTCGGCGAGACGGGGGTGAAGGAGCGGGTGAAAACCGTGCTGAATTATAAAAAACCAGGTTTTTGGGCAATTGTGGCTGCTGTCGTGGTCTGTGTGGCTGTGGCGGTTTGTTTTCTGACTAATCCGAGGGGGCATCACGACACCCTGCGGTTTCGGGCGGATGCGGGAGCAAAGATGTATGGCGGCTGGTTTGATGTGAATCTGGACAGAGAGGTGAAAAGCGGAAAGCTTTACGCCGAGCAGTGGCATAATGGGGAATGTACACAGAGCGCATTTATCGGAATCAACCAGGATACGAAGGAGCTGTCATTGCTCTGCACCATTGTAGAGGATGAGACGGACGGCGGATGGACGGGGCTCGATATTCAGATCGGCCCGTCGGCAAACGATAGCGGCGATCTGCTTACCCGTTTTATTCTGCCGGAAGATCCTTCGGATGGGACGTCTGGCCGGGGATTAGGCTTTTCCTTTACTTCTTTTGAGGAAGGGAAATATATTCATGTCGCTCCCGGCGAAAACCGGATACTGGCGGCCATGACTTTTGATCTGGGAAGGGGCGCGCGAAGCTTTTCCTGCGAGGCGCTGGAGCAAGACCCCAAACGGCTGGAAAGTGCGGAGTATCTGGTGGTGATTCGAGGGATTTTCAGCGATGAAGAGGTACCGGCGCAAAGAGATGAGCAGGCGCAGGGGAATACCGCAGGGGAGGATATGATTCTTCCCTCTGACACTGATTCGGTGCAGGATGGCGGATTTGCTCAGGGAGGAAATCCGTTGGAGAATTATGGAGCATTACCAGAGAATAACGGAACGCTGTCAGAGGAAAACAAGGTGCTATCTGATGGGAAAAGCAGCGTATCGCAGGATGAAAACCGGGCGGAAAGGCTTCTGACATTGGAGGAAATTATCGACCTGTCAGAAAAAGGGGATGCTCTGACCTGGTCGGATTTTGATGAATTTTCTTATACGGAGACAGGCTCCGGACTTTATATCCGGGTTTATGAGACGGATTCTCCTTTTACACTTTGGATCGGCGGCGGCAGTCCCGGAGCGGAGCCGATGTATATGTATTTGCAGGCGCCAGTGACGGCAGCGGCCAATGAGGAGACGGACCGCATCGATATTCGGGACGAGGATGTGGAAGACTTTATTCGGGCCTATGGCGGTCTGCTGCTGGAATCCGCTGTCAGGAAAGCGATTTTTGAGGAAAACATGACGGATGATTCATGGGAGTATGTCTGTGCGGAAAGTCATGTGATTCTTGTGACGGAGATGCAGAAGTCGCCGAAGGGAGGGATGGCGGATACCATCACCGTGTATGCCATGGCGCTGTATCAGGAGTATGAGATCAGCGAGAACGGAATTCAGGAGCATGCCGGAAGCCATATGCCTGTGGCGCTAACTTTTGCAAAGGATGGCAAGGGGAGGTTCAGTTTGGCTCCGGATGATATCGGGCGTTTCGGAAGAGATGGGCGGGTCCATCCTCTCGCACAGGATTCCGACGGGACAGACAGCGCCGGTCTGGCACGATATTCGCTGAAAGAGTATTGGACGCCCGGGGATGGAAGCTACTATGTTTCCAATGTTCGTAAAAAGTTTCCGGGAACCGTGGTGTCGGATGCGCTGGACACCCAGAAATATATCTTGTCTCAGACACAGGACTGTTACAGGCAGGCCATCGAATATGCCGGGATAGATCCCGATCCCGTGATCGAGGGGCTGTTTGAGGAGATTATGTCTGCGCCGGACTTTTCCTCTTCTCCCGAAGATTATGAGGAGGCCTATTTGCTTCAAGCGCGGGAGCGGGAGTTGGCGTATTACGGCGATTACGCGCTGCAGTATATGTTTCATCAGTTCATTGAGGGCAATCAGATCGGACTGAAAGGCCAGGTTATGGCCGACATTATACGGCAGATGAGCGGCAATGAGATTATGGGAGTGGAAGCGGAGAACGGTCAGCAGTTTTTTGATACGTGGGTTGCGAAAATGAGGGAGCTTGACGATGAAAACGGAAGAGAATGGATGGCGGAAAACGCTCCTTTTGCCGCCCGCTGCCTGGAAATTGTGGAGGAAGTAGAACAGGAAAGAAAAATGGGTAAAGAATAGAGAAACATATGCAATAACCCTTTCGACAGGATTGCGCGCCGGCTGCGTGTACCCGCCGGCATATGTCCGCCGGCGGAACCTGACGAAAGCTTTACTCACGCGAGCAACGAGCCAAGTAGACGTGGCCCGTGCCAGTCTTTCGCTCCAAAGGGCTCGCCTTGTGTTTGCACGGATATTGGGCGGCTGCCGCAAGGGTTAAATACCTTGCAGCTCTGCTGCGCATCAAGCTTGCTGCTCCGCTCCGTAGCTTACTGCGGGGTATTTGACTGAAAGCACGGGCCGAAGCCTGTACCGGGGATGTGTTTTACGGGATTTATGACGGCGATAGCGGGCTTAACGTCATACCGTATAAAAAAAATAAAGAAAATTGAAAAATATAGTTGACATTTTTCTTTCTCTAATATATAATGTGTCTTGCGTCACCGAAAAGGCGATGGGAACCTGGTGATACCGGGGTGTGGCTCAGTTTGGCTAGAGCGCCTGGTTTGGGACCAGGAGGCCGCAGGTTCGAATCCTGTCACCCCGATGGCGTAAACCAGTACTGATATGCGGGTGTAGTTCAATGGTAGAACACTAGCCTTCCAAGCTAGATACGTGGGTTCGATTCCCATCACCCGCTCTCAGCAGGCGATGCCTGTGGGATGTGCTTGTAGCTCAGTCGGATAGAGCAGTGGCCTTCTAAGCCACGTGTCCGGGGTTCGAATCCCTGCAGGCACGTTTTGTGGTGGGTATGGCGCAGTTGGTTAGCGCGCCAGATTGTGGCTCTGGAGGTCCAGGGTTCGAGTCCCTGTACCCACCCTTTGCCAAAAAACTTGGCTGTGAATGGCGTTGGGCTATCGCCAAGCGGTAAGGCACAGGACTTTGACTCCTGCATTCGCTGGTTCGAATCCAGCTAGCCCAGTTTGGGACAGGAAGTCTGTCGATCTTATATGATATGGGATACTAGCTCAGGTGGTAGAGCACTTGACTTTTAATCAAGTTGTCCGGGGTTCGAGTCCCCGGTGTCTCATGGGAAAGAAGATGGTCAAAACCTTAGGGAAATCGAGGGTTTTGGCCATTTTTTGTATTTTGCAGACGGCTAATCAGTTTTACGGATTTTATATATTTTTCGCTTGACGACATAAAATGGTTATCTGAAGAAAAAACAGAGAAAAAAGATGAGTGCAATCTGTGCGGGAGTGGACATATTGGAGCGGGCGGGAGTATAAGACGGCAGAAAATCTACCCATTCTGTCGACGCAGACTGTATCCGGGACGGGAATATCGTTACGGCCAGGGCGAATGCGTATGTCGATTTTGCCATTGAGGCGGGGAAGGCTCTTGATTTATTTGAGGATGAACGGGATTTGCAGGAGACGGTCGATTTCTGGAAGCTGTTTCAGAGAACGGAAATGTAAGGGAAAAGGAGACTGTGGAGGGATTAGAGATGAAAGAATCAGGAACAAAAGAGAAGCTTCTCGCCTTTTTCGAGGAAAACAAAGGAGCTTATTTCTCCGGCGAGGAGATTGCGGAGCGGCTTTCCGTTTCCCGGACCGCAGTGTGGAAAGCGGTAAACAGTCTGCGGAGCGAGGGGTATGAAATCGATGCGGTTCAAAATAAAGGTTACTGTCTTTCTGCCAGCACGGATATTCTTTCTGCGCAGGGGATTCGGAAATATCTGAAACCGGTCTGTTCGTTTTTGGAGCTGGAGGTGCTGCCTGTGGCGGAGTCCACAAATGTGCTTTTGAAAGAACGGGCGGGCGCCGGCGCAAAGGAGGGACATGTTATCCTGGCAAATACTCAGACGGGGGGCAGGGGACGACTGGGCCGCAGCTTTTATTCGCCTGCCGATACCGGTATTTATATGAGCCTTTTGCTCCGTCCTCAGGGATATTGCCCCGACCAGGCAGTTCGTCTTACGACGATGGCGGCGGTGGCAGCCTGCGAGGCAATCGAGGAGGTGTCCGGGAAGAACGCGCAGATCAAGTGGGTCAACGATGTCTATATAGATTATAAGAAGGTCAGCGGGATTCTCACGGAAGCGGCGTTCAGTCTGGAAGATAACGGTCTGGACTATATTGTGGTTGGAATCGGGATCAATGCCTATCCGCCGAAAGAGGGATTCCCCCCCGAGGTGGAACAGATTGCCAATACCGTTTTCAGGACGCGGCAGAGCGACGGAAAGAATCATCTGGCGGCGGCGTTTCTGAATCGTTTTATGGGGTATTATGCCGCCAGAGATAACATGGATTACGCAAAAGAATACCGGGCAAGGAGTCTGGTTATCGGAAAAAAAATACGGGTGATTTCTCCGGCGGGGCAGAGAGAGGGGCTGGCCCTTGATGTGGATGAGGAGTGCCGTCTGCTTGTCCAGTATGGAGACGGCAGCAGAGAAACCCTTTCTTCCGGCGAAATCAGTATCCGGTTTTCATAAATCACTGGCGGAGGTTTCTGTCTTTCGCGGCGCAGGCCGGAACTTGACTTTTTTAATTTATATGTTAGAATAATCGTAGGCAAAGGCCTGCCGGGAAAAGGCAGTCTGCCATAGCTGTAGAATTACGTGAGTTCGAAACCATCCTCACGGAAAAAACAAAACTAAGGAGTGTGTACAATGAAAACAAAATTTGACGACAGGAAAACCATGGCAATCGTTCTTGGAGCTGTGATCGCGGCGCTGTATGTGGCGCTGACGCTGCCATTCGCGCCGGTTGCTTACGGGCCGGTGCAGTTTCGGATTTCGGAGGCTCTGACCATTCTGCCTTACTTTACGCCGGCGGCGGTGCCGGGGGTAACGCTGGGATGTCTTCTGTCTAATGTAATGATGGGCTCTCCTCTGCCGGATATCGTGTTCGGAACAATCGCCACCCTGATCGGAGCCATCTTCTCTTATCGGCTGCGTGTACATAAGTATCTGGTCTGCGTGCCGCCGATTCTGGCGAATGCGCTGATTATCCCGTGGGTCCTGAAATTTGCCTATGGCGTGCCGGATCTGGTGCCGGTGATGATGTTTACGGTGGGACTGGGAGAGGTGTTTGCTGTGGGGATTCTTGGAAATATGCTGCTGCTTGCGCTGGAGCGGTGCGGGAGAGCGTTGTTTCAGAATTAATCTGATATAAAAGGACAGGGGACAGGAAACCCTCTGACAAATGATTGTCAGTATTTTCATAATCGTTAGAGCACGGCCCGGAGAGGGATGAATTTTTTTCATCTTCCCCGGGCCGATTGATTTTTTTTCCGATTCATTATAATATAATAGAATATCACAATCTGACGGCACGGCGCGCAGTTCGCCTGCATACGGGGCGGACAGTACGACAGTGTGTTGGGCGTTGTCATATGAAAAGGGGATCGAACTATGTATCATATAAATTTCAACCATCCGGAATACATTCATTTTATGGGCATCGGCGGGATCAGCATGAGCGGTCTGGCGGAGATTCTTCTGGACCGGGGGTTTCGGGTCAGTGGTTCGGATATGCGAGAATCCGAGATTACGGAGCATCTGCAAAGAAAAGGCGCTGAGGTGATGATCGGCCAGAAGGCGGAGAATATCCGTCCGGATATAAAAGCCGTCGTCTATACCGCGGCTATCCATCCCGATAATCAGGAGTATCAGGCGGCGCTGTCCGCCGGCATTCCCATGATGAGCAGGGCGGAGCTTTTGGGGCAGCTGATGAAAAACTACGGCGAGGCGGTAGCCGTTTCGGGGACCCACGGAAAGACCACTACAACGTCCATGCTGACAGAGATTTTGCTGTCCGCTGCCAAAGATCCGACCATCTCCGTGGGAGGCATGCTGGACAGCATCGGGGGGAATGTGCGGATCGGCAGATCCGACTGCTTTGTGACGGAGGCCTGTGAATATACCAACAGCTTTCTGTCTTTTTATCCCACGGTTGCGGCGGTCCTGAATGTGAAGGAGGATCATCTGGATTTTTTCAAAGATCTTGCGGATATCCGCCGGTCTTTCCGCCGTTTTATGGAACTGGTACCCCCTCATGGCAGCGTGATTATCAATGATGAGATCGAAGAACTGGAAAGACTGACAGAGGGTCTTTCCTGCAATGTGATCCGGTTCGGACAGAAGCCGGACAGTCAGTTTCATGCCACAGATGTGACTTATGATCAGGACGGGTGTTCTTCCTTTATTTTACAGGACGCCCGGCAGTCGGCGCCGGTCAGTTTTGAGCGGATCGCCTTAAAGGTTCCCGGCGCTCACAATCTGGCGGATGCCCTTGCGGCGGCGGCGATGGCTTTTGTACTGCGGATTCCTTTTGCCAGCATTAAGGCCGGTCTGGAGAATTTTCATGGCGCCCACAGGCGTTTTGAGCATAAAGGGGATGTGGCCGGCATTACGGTGATCGACGATTATGCCCACCACCCTGATGAGATCAGGGCGGCCCTTGCGGCGGCAAAACGTTGCTCCTATCATGAACTGTGGTGTGTGTTTCAGCCCCATACATATACCAGGACGAAAGCTTTTCTGCATGAATTTGCCGTGGCTTTATCTGCGGCGGACCATGTGATTTTGGCGGATATCTATCCGGCCAGAGAGACGGATACTCTGGGAGTGAGCTCTGAGGATATCCACAGACTGCTGGTGAAAATGGGCGTGGACTCCCATTATCTTCCCACCTTTAAACAGATTGAAAAATTTGTGCTGGATATTTGCCGGCCCGGCGATATGCTGATCACAATGGGCGCCGGGGACGTGGTGAAAGTGGGAGAGGACCTGTTGAAAAAATAATTTTATAAATTTTTTATCCACCGCTGACAAAGCGCATATTTACTGGGAATCTGACGAGTTATCCACATTATCCACATTTTTATCCACATTCCCTCCCGGATAAATATGTGGATATTTTTTTTCTCCATCCGAAACAGACAAAAAGTCCGGAGTATCAGCAGTAATCAGGTATTTTAGATTTTTTTCGACGGTGGCGGACCGCAAAATTTGCAGATTATCCACATTATCCACAATCAGGCCTGTGGATAATAAATTGATTCTCTTTTTGGGGAGGGTATGGTATACTGTTGAAAGGAAAAATGTTGCTTCTAAGCGGGAAAGGAGCGGATGTCAGAGTTGAAGCTGCGCAATGAATGGAAGCCGGATGTCGTCGCGGTATCCGGGGATTTTATCGATTATTATATGCCCCAGGCCAGCGGTGAATTTGTGAAGGTGTACCTGAGTCTGCTTAGAAATATGGAGAAGGGCGGCGGAGAACTGACCATCTCCGGCCTGGCGGATTCGCTGAATCACACGGAGAAGGATGTGGTCCGTGCGCTGAAATACTGGGAGCGGATGCAGCTGCTGCGGCTGGGCTATGAGGGAGAGGAGCTGAACGACATTGTCCTGACGGCGCTTCCGGAGAAGAAGGCGCAGCCGGCTCGCCCAGAAGAAGAAGGCCCTTTGTCGACTGCCGCGGAAACAGGGAATCCGCCGGCGGTTTCCGGGCAGAATCTGCCGGAACAGCCCCAGAAGGATCCCCTTTCGTTAAAGCGGTTGGAGGGAGACGGGGAGTTTAAGCAGCTGCTGTTTGTGGCCGGTCAGTACATAGGGGCGCCGCTGACCAGAAAAGACTGCGATACGTTCGCGTATCTGTATGACCAGCTAAAGCAGCCGGCGGAATTTCTGGAATATCTGATCGAATACTGCGTTTCCATGGGGCATAAAAGCGTGCGTTATATGGAGACGGTGGCGCTGGATCTGCATAAAAGAGGAGTGGCTACGGTGGAACAGGCCAAAACGGCCCTGCCTGCCATGAAAAAGGATCACTATGCCGTGATGAAAGCATTTGGCCTGAACAGCCGCCAGCCGGCTCCGGGAGAAAAGCAGATGATGGACAAATGGTTCTCCTCCTATGGGTTTTCCCGGGAGATGGTGCTGGAAGCCTGCGGTCGTACTATGTCGACCATTCACAGGCCCAGCTTTGAATATACGGATAAAATTTTGGGATCCTGGAAGGAGAAGGGCGTAAAGGTTCTGTCGGACGTGAAAGCGCTGGATGAAAAGCGGAGCCGGGAAAAAGAGAAGAAACCTGTGCGGGTGACGGAGAAGAAGACGCCGATCCGTTCCAACCAGTTTCACAATTTTGAACAGAGAGACTATGATTTCGACGAGTTGATGCGAAAGATCAACGGTTAGGAAAAGAGGAAAGCATTGTCATTATCAAACAGTCAGTATCAGACGATTATGCGGGAGTACAACCGAAAGCAGCTGGCGAACCGGCGCAGGCAGCAGGAACGGGTCGAACAGGTCCGAAGGAAGCTTCCTCAGTATCAGGCGCTGGAGGAGGAGATCGCGGCGCTGGCTCTGGAGAAAGCGAAGAAGCTGCTGGCGGGCGACGCCCGCGCGCTGGATGAGCTGAAAAAGCAGATCGGCGACCGCAGAGAGCAGAAGGAGATTTTGCTTTTATCAAAGGGATTCCCGCCGGATTATCTTAAAATGAATTACAGCTGTCCGGACTGTCAGGACACCGGCTATATCGGATCGGAGAAATGTCACTGTTTCCGTCAGGCCGTGGTGGATCTTCTCTATACCCAGTCCAATCTCAAAGAAATTTTAAAAGCGGAGAATTTCGACACCTTTTCTTATGAGTGGTATGATCGGGAACAGGAAAATGGAAGGCCGAGTCCCTATGAAAATATGAGAAGGGTTGTGGCGGTCTGCCAGGCGCTTACGGAAAATTTTGGCCGGGAGAAGACAAGTCTTCTGCTGACCGGCCCTGCGGGGGTGGGGAAAACTTTTTTGACACACTGTATTGCCAGGGAATTATTAAACCGCTGTTATTCGGTGATCTATCTGTCGGCCATTGACCTGTTCAATGTCTTTTCAAAGGAAAAGTTTGACTACGGCCAGAATGAGGAATCGGAGCATATGTACCAATATATTCTGGACTGTGATATGCTGATCATCGACGATCTGGGAACAGAGCTGAATAATACGTTTACCACCTCTCAGCTGTTCTATTGCATGAGCGAGCGCGAGAAACGGCACAGGCCGATGATTATTTCCACAAATCTGTCCCTGGCGGCTCTCAGGGACTGCTATTCGGAGCGGATTACCTCCCGGATGATCAGCGATTACAGGATTATGGAGCTGTACGGGGCGGATATCAGGATTAAAAAGAAACTTAAAGAGCGGAACTGATACAGCAACGGATCGGACAAGCCCCGGGAGGATTTTCTGACACATTTGTGGCAGAAAATTCTCCCAGATTTAAGGGGCTTGGGAGAGGAGTTGCGGAACTGAAAATGGAGGAATTTATGAGAGACGAGAGAAATTATGAGACGATACCGGTGGGACGGCTGGGGCTGATTCCCGTAGACGGATGTCAGCCGCTGGCAAAACTGGTGGACCGATATCTGGTGGAATGGAGAAAGGAACGCCTCCACGATCACAAGGAACGTCTCGTATTCGACGGCTATGAGAGGGACAGCTATATTATCGACGCCGCCTTTCCCCGTTTTGGCAGCGGAGAGGCCAAGTGCCAGCTGTCTCAGTCAATCCGGGGAGACGATCTGTTTATCCTGGTGGATGTGTGCAATTCCAGCCTGACCTATTCCATGAACGGACATATCAACCGAATGTCCCCCGACGATCATTTTCAGAATCTGAAACGGGTGATCGCAGCGGCCAGCGGGCATGCCCGGCGGATTAACGTATTTATGCCTTTCCTGTATGAGAGCCGCCAGCACAGGAAAAACGGAAGGGAGTCCATGGACTGCGCCATGGCGTTGCAGGAGCTGGTCAGCATGGGTGTGAATAATATTATTACCTTTGACGCCCATGACCCCAAGATTCAGAACGCTATTCCCTTACATGGCTTTGAGACGGTGCGCCCTGCCTACCAGTTTATCAAATATCTGCTGAAATACGAGCAGAACCTGACCATAGACAATGACCATATGATGGTAATCAGTCCCGATGAGGGCGGCATGAACCGGGCCGTGTATATGGCGAACGTATTGGGGCTTGACGTGGGCATGTTCTATAAACGTCGGGATTACTCGAAGATTATAAACGGCAGGAATCCCATTATTTCTCATGAGTTCCTCGGATCTTCGGTGGAGGGCAAGGACGTGCTGATTATCGACGATATGATTTCCTCCGGAGACAGTATGCTGGACGTGGCAAAGGAGCTGAAAAGCAGAAAAGCCAACAAAGTATTTGTCTGCGCCACTTTTGGTCTGTTTACCGGCGGCCTGAAAAAGTTTGACAGCTATTATGAGAGCGGGCTGATCAGCCGCATTCTCACCACGAATCTGATCTATCAGACGGAGGAGCTTCTGTCCAGACCCTATTATATCAATGTGGATATGAGCAAGTATATCGCTTTGCTGATCGACAATATCAATCATGATATTTCCATCAGCGAGCTGCTGGACCCGGTAGGGCGGATTAATAAACTTTTAGCCGAATATAGGAAATAAAAGTGAAAATGTACGTATTTTATGAAGAAACATCGGAAAAATGAGCGATTACGGCTATTTACAGAACGGGAAGAAAGATGGTATAATGTTCACGAAAGCAATAAGCGATGCGAATTCGAAAGATGGGAAAAATAGCAGCTTGCTGATATTTTTCCCAGATTGCGGATTCATAGGGCGAAGCCCGTGAGCTGGGAAAACCGAAGGGTTTCCTGGCGGGAGCATTGCGTTGTAATGAATGTCTTGGAGGGTTTTATGAGCGAAGAATTAAGGAATGACGAAGTACTGGAAGAAACGGCTGCGGAAGCGGCAGAAACTGTGGAACCCGCAGCGCCTGCGGTAACCGAGACGATGGATGATTATGCGGATCAGCTGGATGTGGACCCGGTTTGGGTACGGCTTGAGAATATGCTGAAAGACCAGACGGTGATTAACGTTGAGGTAGGCGGCATCGTGAAGGCCGGCGTGGTGGCTTATGTGGAAGGCGTGAGAGGGTTTATCCCTGCTTCCCAGCTTGATATCGGCTATGTGGAAAACCTGGAGAGCTGGCTTGGCAGGACCCTTGACGTGGTTGTGATCACTGCCGACGCGAAAGAGAAACGTCTGGTGCTGTCCGGCAAAAGGGTGGCAAGACAGCGGGCGGAGGAAGCCAGAAAGGCTAGAATCGCCGCTGTGAAGGTGGGAACTGTGGTAAAAGGCGTTGTGGAGAGCCTGAAGCCTTACGGCGCTTTCGTGGACATCGGAGACGACATGACAGGTCTGGTTCACGTATCCCAGATCAGCCAGAAGCGGGTGAAAGACCCTTCCGACGTGCTGAAAGCCGGAGATGAGGTGGAAGCAAAGATTATAGCCGTGAAAGACGGCAAGATCAGCCTGAGCATGAAGGCGCTGGAGGAGAGTCCCAGAGAAGTGCAGGAAGAAGTATTCCCCTACAGAGAAGAAGGCAGGGCTTCTACCAGCTTAGGCGCTTTGCTTAAGGGAATCAAGCTGGACTGATGCGGCCGCTATAGAGGAAAGCATATGGAACTGCCTAAGAAGTTTGAGCAGGTGGACCAGTGGAAAACAATGATATTTTTGTACGAGTCCGCTTTGAAGGAAATAAATACGAAGATTGAAATTCTGAATCAGGAATTTGTCCATGTTCATAATTACAATCCCATCGAACATGTGAAGTCCAGGATCAAATCCCCGGAAAGTATTGTCAGAAAGCTGAAAAAGCTGGGATTTGAGGCAACCATTGACAATATGATGAAGCATCTGAACGATATCGCCGGAATCCGGATTATCTGTTCCTTTACCTCCGATATTTATCAGATTGCCAAGATGATTGCCAATCAGGACGATGTGATGGTGCTGCAGGTGAAGGATTATATGAAGCATCCGAAGCCTAACGGGTATAAGAGCTACCATATGGTGGTGTCTCTGCCGATCTTTCTGTCAGACGGGCCTGTCCATACCACTGTGGAGATTCAGATCCGGACCATTGCCATGGATTTTTGGGCAAGTCTGGAACATAAGATTTATTACAAATATGAAGGAAACGCGCCTGCGCAGATGTATGAGGAGTTAAAGGACTGCGCGGATATCGTGGAGCAGCTGGATGCCAAGATGCTGTCGCTGAACGAGCAGATCCAGCAGATGCATGTGGAAGAAGATACATAGCAAAAAAAGAGATTATGATAAAAACGCCGTGAAGGATGAATCCGAACCATTTTCATCCTTCACGGCGTTTTTGAGATGTGCCGTTACCGTGTGAAAAAGTCTTCCGGATACTGTTTCCGGTCAAACAAATGGTTATACTGGAATCGCTGATACTGTTCTAACGCTTCCTGAACTGCGGGGTTTTCCGGTGACGATACCGGCATATAAATTCCCTGGCTGTCGATCACCGTATTGGACGTGACCACCGGGAGGGTATCGGAAAGACGGGACAGATAGCTCTGCCATTCGGTTAAGGGAAGACCCGCGGTTTTCAGCAGCAGCGGTCCCAGATAGTTGGCGCTTAGCTGCAGGGCGTTTTGTTCTTCGATGTCATAATTGGCCCATATTACAAAAGGCACGATAAAACGGTTCTGGGATTCCTCAAGGCTTCGTTCTTCCTGGGGAACGCCGGTCAGGGAGGCGATGCAGTCGGCGACATAATCGTTGGGCTGATGATCGCCGAACATGAGAAGAATGGTGGGTTCTTCTTCTTTGGAAAAGTATTCTGTCAGTTCCCTGAACGCAGCATCGGATTCTTTGATCAGCGTCAGATAATTTTCCGTGGCCGGACGGGGTTTTTCCATGCCGGTCAGAGAAACCGTAGGCGGAAAATTATCAAAGATTTCGCTGTAGCCGCTGTGGTTCTGCATCGTCACATCAAAAATGAACAGCCTTTCGCCTGTCTCTTTTCCCTCATACAGTTCTTTGATTTTTGCATAAGAGGACCGGTCGCTGACATATTTCCGGATAATCTCCGGATTTTTAAAATCCGGTTTAAAATAGGCTTCGTCAAAGCCCAGCAGAGGATAGACCTCATCCCGCTTCCAGCCGCTGGCATGATAGGGATGCATGGCGACGGTGCGGTAACCCTCCGTTTTCAGGCTGCCGGCCAGAGAGGGCAGTTCCTCAGAGATATACTGCTGATAAGGGACGCTTCCGGAAGGCAGAAACGCCATGCTGTCTCCGGTCAGAAATTCAAATTCCGTGTTCGCCGTGTTGCCGCCGACTACCGAGACAAACAGATTTCCGGTGACGGCGTTTTCGCCTCCGTTTTGCAGGCTGTGGATAAAGGGCATATAATCCTCGCTGGTTTCAAATTCATGGAGGACAGACAGGTCGGAAAAAGCCTCATTCATGATGACGATGATATTGGGACTTTCGGCCCGGGCTTCCCGGGCGGACGCACTATTGCCAGACACGGTGCATTCTGCCGTTTCGCCGTATCCGGACAGAGGAGCGGACGGTGTGTTCTGCTGTTTCTGGTCTGTGGCCGTCGGATTTGTCCGGATTGCCCTGGAAACGGTATGGCTGGGTTGTGCCGCCGATGCCTGGCTGATCTGTTTCTGCTTTTGCGCTTCCTGTCTGACGGCATCAGCGGAATATCGGGCCGGCTTGTCAATTTTTAAATATTTTGTATTCTGAATAAAGCTGGCGGCAAAGCCGTTGTCCCGGTAGGTGGCCCATTGGGTGAACAGATTGCTGAAAGTAAGCGCCCGGTCGGTAAAGGCAGTGGTACACAGCGCCGTTTTCATGATAAACAGCAGGCAGAGCGAGGCGGCGGCCAGGCCTGCTCTCCGTTTCAGAACCGGCGCTTTTAAGTCACATTTTTCCGCCAGGATGCACAGGTACAGAAACAAAAGCAGAGTAAATACCATGGAGGCCGGCGCTTTATAGGTGAAATTGTCCATAACGCTGGCAGCCGTGGAGGCGGAGCGCAGATCCCAGGGCAGAATGGGATTTCCCCGGAATTCCATGGTATAGTGGTTGGCGATGCCGACGACGGCAGTCATAAGATTCCCTGTGATCAGAGCCCGTTTTAAATTTCCCAGGACCGCGAATAATAATATGTAGAAAAACCAGAACAGGAACAGGTTGATAATCTGGGGTGAGAGCTCCATTTTCAGCGGGTTATGGGTGAAGGTTTCCAAACCATAAAAGGCGGCTGCGGGGATCAGAGCAAAGAGAAGCAGCTGCAGCCTGCGGCCCGGTTTTTTTCGGAGCATCCATAAAAAGCCGGCGCCGATGGCCAGCAGTGTTTGCAGGGCAAAAAGGCCGGGGTGGAAGCCGGTTGTATGTATGGACCAGAGGCCGGCGGTTTCAGCCGCGGCGGCGATCAGTACGGCGAAAGCCAGCCGTTTTTTTGTATGATAAAAACAGGATTGACAGATATGCATTATGATTTCCTCCTAAAGGGTGGAATGTACGCCTGAAATTTTCCGGCGCCTGCTTTCGGGGCTCAGGTAAAACAAGACGTTTAAATAATATATTCCGCATTTATTCTACATGATACGCGGAAAAAATGCACGTGAAAAATTACGGAAAAATTTATGAAGAATTGTTTAAGTTTACATTTCCCCCCGTTTGATGTAGAATAGGAGTATTGCAGGATGCTCAAAAATATAAAACCAGGGGGTTTTTATGAAGAAATATAATTATGTTCTGATCGGAAGCGGCCTGTTCGCGGGCGTGTTTGCCTGGTATGCGAAGAAGCATGGGAAAAGCTGCCTGGTGGTGGAACGGCGGGACCATCTGGGCGGAAATATATACTGCGAGGAGATGGAGGGAATCCATGTGCATCAGTACGGCGCCCATATTTTCCATACCTCGAACAAAAAGGTGTGGGACTTTGTGAACGGCCTGGCCGAGTTTAACCGGTATACCAATTCCCCGGTGGCTTATTACAAAGGGGAAATGTACAATATGCCCTTTAATATGAACACCTTCCATAAGCTGTGGGGAGTCCGGACGCCGAAGGAGGCCATGGAAAAAATCAGGGAGCAGCAGGCAGACATAAAAGGAGAGCCGAAAAACCTGGAGGAGCAGGCGATCCGCCTGGTGGGACGGGATATCTATGAGCGGCTGATCAAGGGCTACACAGAGAAGCAGTGGGGAAGAGACTGCAAGGACCTGCCCAGCTTTATCATCCGCCGCCTGCCGGTGCGCTACACCTATGACAATAACTATTTTAACGACCGTTACCAGGGCATTCCCATCGGCGGCTATAATGTGCTGACGGAAAAACTGTTTGTCGGCTGCGACGTGGAGCTGGGACGGGATTTTCTGGAGGACCGGGAATATTATAAGGAAATTGGGGAAACGGTGGTATATACGGGACCCATTGACGCTTATTATGATTATCGGTTTGGAAAGCTGGAATACAGGAGCCTGCGGTTCGAGACGGAGGTTCTGGACGAGCCTAATTATCAGGGCAATGCGGTGGTGAATTATACGGAGCGGGAGGTACCCTATACCCGTATTATCGAGCACAAGCATTTTGAGTTCGGAACCCAGGAGAAGACCGTGATCACCAGAGAATATCCGGCGGAGTGGTCGCCGGGGATGGAGCCTTATTATCCGGTGAATGACGAGAAGAATGCCGGCCTGTATCAGCAGTATCATCAGCTGGCCCGGAAGGAAGAACATGTGATTTTCGGCGGAAGGCTGGCGGAATACCAGTATTATGATATGGACAAGGTGATCGAGTCCGCCATGAACCGGGCGGAGCGGGAATTTGGAGAGAATGCCGGTGCGTAAAAGAAGTATGGGTGGTGGAATCCGACACCGTATTCGAATAAGGATAATGTACAAGAAGTCAGGTATGTCAAATAAGGCGATGTAAAAAATTTACATCGCAATCTGAAAAGGGTTGAGACAAAATAGCTGGTTTCCGTTTGAGGGACAGCTTGGAGGACTGGAAAAAGATGCAGGCAATTATACTGGCGGCAGGCATGGGAAAACGGCTGAAAGAGCTGTCCCGGGATGCCGCGAAATGCATGGTGGAGGTAAACGGGATTACGCTGATTCAGCGGACCCTTGACCAGCTGGATGAGCTGGGTCTGTCCAGAATCGTTGTTGTAGCCGGACATAAGGGAGAAAAGCTGAAAGCCTATATCGGAACGCTGGGAATCCGCACGCCGATTGTCTATGTGGACAATGATATTTATTTTAAGACGAATAATATCTATTCCCTTTATCTGGCGCGGGAGTACCTGGCAGCGGAGGATACGCTGCTGTTAGAGTGCGACATTATCTTCGAGCCTGCGGCTCTCCGCCGTCTGCTTGCGGACCCTTATCCGAATCTGGTTCTGGTGGACCGCTATGCAAGCTGGATGGACGGCACGATGGTGACGCTGGATGAGAACAGGAATATCCTGCGCTTTGTCAGCAAAAAGGAATTTTCCTACGCGGAGCGGGAGCAGTATTACAAGACGGTCAATATCTATAAATTCAGCAGGGAATTTTCCTGTTCCTGCTATATTCCCTTTCTGGAAGCCTACTGTAAGGCGCTGGGGAACAATGAGTATTATGAGCAGGTTCTGAAGGTAATCACGCTGCTGGACGATTATCAGATCAAGGCGGCCTTGCTTGCGGGTGAGCGGTGGTACGAGATCGACGACGTCCAGGATCTGGATATCGCCCGGTCGCTGTTTGCGAAGGAGGAGGAGCGCCTTGGGCTGTACCAGAGACGATACGGCGGGTACTGGCGGTATCCGGGACTTCTGGATTACTGCTATCTGGTCAATCCTTTCTTTCCGCCCAGGCAGATGACAGAGGAGATGAAGGCCAGCTTTGAGACTTTGCTGACGGAGTACCCTTCCGGCATGGAGGTGAACAGCCTTCTGGCGGCCAAATGCTTCGGGCTGAAGCCGGACCAGATTGTGCCGGGGAACGGGGCGGCGGAGCTAATTAAAGCGCTGATGGAGCGGGATGGCAGCCGGATTGGCATGGCGCTGCCGACTTTTGAGGAATATCCGAACCGGAAAGTGAAGCAGGAAAACCACGAGAACCGGGTAGTAACCTTTGTTCCCGGCCAGATGGGTGATTTGCGCCAGTCGGGGGATGGGCAGGGGCATCCCGTAATGCATGCCTCTAGCGAGGCGGACGGACTTCGTTCGTTAAGGTACACGGAACAGGATTTGATGGATTATTATGAGGCACATCCTGTGGATATGCTGGTGGTGGTGAACCCGGACAATCCGTCGGGGAACTATATAAAAAAAGAAGGGCTGCTGCGGCTGGCACAGTGGGCGGAGGAAAAGGAAATACGTCTGGTGGTGGATGAATCTTTTGCGGATTTTGCCGGAGAGCCGGATCATACGCTGCTTGAACAGGAGATTTTAAACCGTTATCCCAGTCTGATCGTGGTGAAAAGCATCTCCAAGTCTTATGGCGTGCCGGGGCTTCGGCTGGGGGTTCTGGCCAGCGGCGGCCGGGAACTGATCAGTGAGCTGAAAAAAGATGTGGCGATCTGGAATATTAATTCCTTTGCCGAGTTTTTTTTGCAGATTTACGAGAAATACCGTTCCGATTATGAGTGGAGCCTGGACAGACTGCGGGAGTGCCGCAGGGAGCTGGCGGAACAGCTTTCCGGACTTCCTTACATGGAGGTTTATTCGTCAGAGGCTAACTATATTATGTGCCGGATTAAGGACGGCGGGCCTGCGGCGACGGAACTGACCCGCAGGCTTTTACTGGAAGAAAAGATACTGATTAAGGATCTGACCGGGAAAAAGGGGCTGGAGGGCGGCCAGTATATCCGGCTGGCGATCCGGCGACGGTCGGAGAACAGGCGGCTGGTGCAGGCGCTTTCACGGATGCTGAGGGACTATGTATAAAGAATACGATCAGGAAACATTAAAAAAACTGCAGAAAACAGAGCTTGGCATCCTGAAGGATTTTCTGTGGCTCTGTGAAAAATATCATCTGACTTACTTTTCTTTTGCGGGGACAGCAATCGGCGCCCTGCGCCATAAAGGATTTATTCCCTGGGATGACGATATCGATGTCTGTATGCCCAGGAAGGATTATGTAAAACTTCAAAAGGCGGTGCGAAAGGAATTTCCTGACCGTTATCAGATGATGAACGCGGAGGTGTGCGAGGCGTATCCGCTGACCACCACCCGCATGATGCTTAAGGGAACGAAATTCCGGGAGGAAGCTTTTAAGGATCTGGACTGTGAGCTGGGGATTTTCCTTGATATTTATCCCTTTGACCCGGTGCCAGACGATGAGAGGGCATATAAACGGCAGGCTTTTGAGGCATGGTTTTACAGTAAGCTGCTGATTCTGCGCTGTATTCCGGAGCCGGTGATTATGGGAAACGGATGGAAGGCGGCAGTGATGCGGCTTATCTGCAAAGGGGCTCACTATATGATGAAGGGTCTGGGGATTTCCAGGCGCAGGCTGTATCGCCGCTGCCGAAGGGCCATGACCCGTTATCAGGGGCAGGAGACGAAGCGGCTTTCCTATCTCTGCGATACGAACCGGTTCTGGAATACCATTGCCCTGGAAGATTTGTATCCTCTGCGGCAGGAGCCTTTTGAGGACGTATATTTGAATTTCCCGAGGAATATTGAGAAGATGCTGTCCCAGATGTGGCCAGACTTTATGACGCTGCCGCCTGTGGACAAGCGGAAAAATCATTATCCCTATGCATTAGAGTTTGGAGAGGCCTTTGAGACGAATACGGAAATGGCTGGTGGGCAGTGACCGGAATATCAGCAGACGGAATATCATATGGAATATGCTGGGCAGCACCTTTTACGCCTTTGCCACCCTGCTTTTAACCACGGTTACGGGAAATGTGGCGGGAGAGTCGGCGGGAGGCGTGTTTTCCTTTGCCTTTGCCATCGGCCAGCAGCTGCTTTCCGTATCTTATTTTGGCGTGCGGCCTTATCATCAGACCGATGTGGCGGGGCGGTATGCCTTTCAGGAGTATTTTCATGTCCGGATTGCCACATGCCTGTTTTCCGCGGCGGCCGGGATCGTCTATCTTCTGGTTTCCGACTTTACCGCGGCGAAAGCGGCGGTGGTGTTTTTGCTGATCTGTTTTAAGATGGCGGACGGCTTTGCCGATGTGTATGAGATTGAGTTTCAGCGGCAGGACCGGCTGTATATGGCGGGAAAGTCCATGTTTTTCCGCACCCTGTTATCGGTGACGGCCTATATCGTGGCGCTGCTTTTGACCAGAAGCCTGATTCCGGCCTGCGCCGCCGCCGTGCTGGCGGCAGCGGCGGGCGTGGTGATTTTTGATATGGTTCCAGGCGGTTTTTTCCGCTATATCCGCCGTCCTGACTGGCGGAAAGGGTTTATGCTTCTGCGGGAGTGTGTGCTGATCTTTCTCGCTTCGTTTATGGAATACTATATATTAAACGCCTCGAAATTTGCCATTGAGGCCCATGTCAATGATTCGGCGGTTTACTGCTATACCGTGATTTTTCTGCCAAATATGGTGATCAATCTGGTGGCAGGCTATATTATCCGCCCGTTCCTCACCGGGATGGTGGTGAAGTGGGAACGGCGGCAGCGGCGAAGGTTTGCGGCAGGGATTTTTAAGATTTTTGCCATTATCGCGGCGTTCGCGGCGCTGGCCCAGATCTTGGGCTATACCCTTGGCACGCCGGTGTTAAACCTGATCAGCGGTGCGAATGTGTCGTCCTACAGGGGCGCCTTGCTGCTTCTTGTGGCGGGGGGGAGCCTGTATGCGGGTGAGACGCTTTTGTACTATGTTCTGGTGATATTCAGGAGACAGAAATCCCTGTTCGTGCTGTACGGCATTGTCTTTCTGGCTGCCCTGGCAGTGACCGGGCCGCTTGTGAGAACCCACGGGATTATGGGCGGTGCGGCGGCCTATTTCCTGATGATGGCGCTGCTGTTTTTGCTGTTCGGGGGATATGCGGCCTTTTGTTTTGCGGCAGATTTCAGGAATCAGAAGCGAAAGAGTAATCGTTAAAGATTCAGCCACTATGGTAATAAACAATGGCTGAATTGTTTTGGTATATACATCAGGAGAGAAAAAATGCTGACTGTAGATGTGATCATACCCACCTATCAACCGGATGAGAAATGGAATCGCCAGGTTGCCGGGCTGCTTCGGCAGACATATCAGCCCCATCATGTTCTGATCGTGAATACGGGGAAGCCCTTGAAGAACCAGGAAAGGGTCAGGGAGCGGTTCGCGGCGCGCAGGATACCTGCAGAGTTTGTCAATATCACGCCGGAGGAGTTTGACCATGGCGGTACGCGGCATATGGCCGCCGGGCGGTGTGAGGGCGACCTGCTTTTATTTATGACGGATGACGCGGTGCCGGGGGATTCCTTTTTAATTGAAAACCTGGTGAAAGCCTTTGACAGAGAGTCCGTGGCGGCGGCTTATGCCAGGCAGCTGCCGGATCAGGAATGCCGTCTGATTGAGCGGTATACCCGTTCTTTTAATTATCCGGATCAAAGCCGGATGAAGACGGCGGCGGATCTGGAAGAACTGGGCATCAAGACTTTTTTCTGTTCCAATGTATGCGCCATGTACCGCCGGTCGGTGTATGAGAAGCTGGGCGGTTTTCCCGTGCCGGCGATCTTTAATGAGGATATGATTTTTGCGGGACGTCTGATCCAAGCAGGCTATGGAATCGCTTATGCGGCGGACGCAAAGGTGATTCATTCCCATAATTACAGCTTCAGGCAGCAGTTTTCCAGGAATTTTGACCTGGGCGTGTCCCAGAAGCAGAATCCCCGGGTGTTTGGGATGGCAAAATCCGAGGGGGAAGGAATCCGGCTGGTCAAAAAGACTGTCGGATTCCTGGTGAAGAACCGGCGGTTTGACCGGCTTCCGGCGTTGGCGCTTGGGAGCGGGGCGAAATTTTTAGGGTACCGGCTGGGGAAATGTTATGACCGGCTGCCCCGGCGGCTGGTGTATCACATTAGTATGAATAAAAGATATTGGGAGAAACGGTGGGCTTCAAAGGAGAATAAGGAAATACTGCCGGCTGCAGAGGATGTTCTGGTCAGCGTCTGTATCCCGGCTTATAACAGCGGAGCCTATATCGAAAGGACGATGGAATCGGTGCTGAACCAGACCCATAAGAATCTGGAACTGGTGGTGGTGGACGATCATTCCACCGATGATACGGTGAAGCTGGTGGAGCGGATGGCGGCGAAGGATGACCGTGTACGACTGGAGGTCAATTCGAAAAATCTGGGACTTTCCGGAAACTGGAATGCATGTATCCGGCAGGCCAGGGGCACATATGTCAAGCTGCTTTGCGCTGACGATCTTCTGTATCCTGACAGCATTGAAAAGGAGCTGGCGCCTTTTCTGGCTTATCCGAACGTTCATCTGGTGATGAGCGATACCCGTTTGATTAATGTGATGGGCCAGAACGCAGGCGCTTTTTACCGCTGGCCGAAAAAAGGGCTGATGGACGGCAGGAAGCTGGCCCGCTATTCCCTTTTGTTCAATAACTTTTTCGGCGCGCCCTGCAACAACCTGTTCCCGAAAGCTTCGGCCGTGAAGGCGGGAGGCTTTGACCGGCGCTTTTCTTATATTCCGGATTTTGATTTCTGGGTGCGGATGGCCTGCCTGGGGCAGGTATATATGATTCACGAGTGTCTGAACGCGTTTCGGGTTCGTAAGGATTCCAACACCGGAGAGGTGATGGGAGAGGGCGGCCGGGGACAGGACTATGTAAAAGAGCATGCCTGGCTGGTAAAAAAACATGGCCGGAAGCTGGGGCTGTCGAAAGCGGCCTGCGCTTTCAGCATCTGGTGGCGGAAAAGCCGAAGCCGGCTGATTCATGTCTACCTGAAAATCGTTACAAAGTAGAGGATATGAGGACACGATGAAGAAACTGATCATTATCCCTGCATATAATGAGTGTGACAATCTGCCCCATACGATCCGGGATGTAAGAGAGCATGCGCCGGATTATGATTATGTGGTTATAGACGACTGTTCTACCGATGAAACCCTTTCTCTTTGCAAGGAGCAGGGTTTTTCCGTGATTCATCTTCCGGTGAATCTGGGAATCGGCGGCGCCGTGCAGACCGGTTTTCTGTATGCCAGAGAACAGGGATATGATATCGCCGTGCAGATCGACGGCGACGGTCAGCACAATGCCCGCTATCTGAAAGAGATGGAACGGAAAATGGCGGAGTGCGACGCGGATATGGTGATCGGTTCCCGCTTTATTAAAAAGGAAGGATTTCAGTCCAGCGTGGCCAGGCAGATGGGAATCCGGTATTTTACCTGGCTGATCCGGATGCTGACCGGCGTCAGGATCACAGACCCCACGTCGGGGATGCGGATGGTAAACAGGGAGCTGATTCAGATGTTTGCCGCGGATTACCCGAAGGATTATCCGGAGCCGGAGTGCGTAGTCAGAGCGCTGAAAAGCTGGAAACGGGTGGTAGAGCTGCCGGTGATCATGAACGCCAGGCAGATGGGCGTGTCCTCGATTTCGCCGGTGAATTCGGTTTATTATATGGTGAAGGTGACGCTGGCTGTGATTCTGGCATGGTTTTGACGTAAAATTTTCAGGATAGAGGTGTGTATGAGCTTCAGGCTTCAGATGGTGATCTGCGGGGCGGTGCTGGCGATTTTCGCCCTGCTGGTACGTATGATATGGAAGAAGAAAATCGATCTCCGCTATGCCCTGCCCTGGCTCTGCCTTTGCGTCGGTATGCTTATACTGGATTTTTTTCCGGGCATTACCTCCTGGCTGGCGAAGCTGATGGGGATTTCGCTGCCGATTAATATGATGTTTTTTCTGGGATTCTGTTTCTGTTTGCTGATTATTTTTACGATTACCATGTCGCTGTCCCGTATGGTCAGAAAGCAGAAGCAGCTGGCCCAGGAGCTGGCGCTCCTGCGCAGGGAGGTGGAGGAAATGCAGACGGAAGCCGCAGAAAGGGGCGTCAGAGAAAAAAGTTGTGATAAAAGAGAGGAAATCGGGAATAAATAACCATAACAGTAAGAGATTGGGTATCACAGTAAGAGGACTTTTTTATGGGAAACGTATTGTATCGGTTTCGCTGGCTGATCGGCGCCGCGGTGATTCTGCTGGCGGTGGCTTTCGGGCTCAGCGGTTCTTCCATCGGGATGTGGGCGGAGTATCTGCCGGGCTGTACGGACACCGGCCTTCTGGCGGGAACGCCCCGGTCGATCCGGGCGGACGAATGGGCGGTCAGCACGGTCTGCTCTTTTGCACAGACCTATGACGGGGAATTCCAGTATTTTTCGGATATTCTGCGGGGGACGGACACGGATATGGTGCTGGCCAGCAATGCGCCGGTGCTTGATCCGGTGGCAGTAACCCGCCTGTTCAGCATGGGCTATGTGCTGTTCGGCATTAACGGCGGCCTGGCCTTTTTCTGGGTGTCCAGGCTTGTGGTACTCTTTCTCGTTACCTTTGAGTTTTTGATGCTGCTGACGGAAAAACAGAAGGGCTGGTCGTTGGCGGGAACGCTGCTGGTGACTTTCTCCGGCGCCGTCCAGTGGTGGTTTCACACCAGCGCCCTGCTGGAATGCATCGTGTACGGGGAACTGGCCGTGCTGGTTCTGCACCGGTATTTTCATGTGAAAGAATTATGGAAAAGGTTGCTGTACGCCGTTGGGATGGGGCTGCTTGGCTTTTCCTATACGCTGGCGTTGTATCCGGCCTGGCAGGTGCCGCTGGTCTATGTGTTTCTGGCGGTGTTTGTCTGGCAGCTGCTGGAGCTGAAACAGGAAGGGGCGCTGAAGCCGGGACCAAAGGACGGAGCCTGTGTGCTTCTGGCCGCAGGGGTGTGCGCCTGCGGCGTGCTGTATTTTTTCAGCCGCTCTGCAAGCGGGATCGAGGCGGTGAACAATACTGTCTATCCCGGCACCAGGTTTGTCACCGGAGGGGATTTAAGGCTGGAATTTTTCCAGTACGCGAACTCGATTTTTTACCCGCTGGTTCAGGTGGGCGTCGCCTATAATGTATGTGAGCAGGCCATGTTTTTTGATTTTTTCCCGCTGGGGATTTTGCTGGCGCTCTGGCAGCTGGCGGGAAACAGGAGGAAGGGAAAAGGTGGAAAAGACGGAAGGAGCAGGGACAGCCTGCTGATCGGCCTGCTGGCGGTGAATCTGTTTTTCTTTCTGTTTTGCGTGACGGGATTTCCTGATGTTCTGGCGCGGTGGACATTTTTGAGTAATTGTCCGACGACCAGGGTGCTGGTGATTTTCGGGTATGCCAATGTGTTGATTCTGATTCGCTGTCTTGCCATGAGGAAAAAGGCATGGGAAGGGAATATAAGAGCTGACGAAGGAAATGCAGGGCTGAAAAAGCAGAGAGTGACGGAAAAGTCAGGAAAGCAGAATCCGATTGTAATGTCAGCCGTAACGGCAGCAGTCTTTGCTCTGGCGGTCGGCCTGCTGGCCTGCCTGTGTGAAAATAAGTATGTGACGGGCTGGATGGCCGGCATTGAGATCGGGGCGCTGTTTGGTCTGGCTTTTGCGATGCTTCGGGGACGGGAAAAAGGATTTGCCCTGCTGTGCGCCGGCCTGGCCATGTTTACGGGGCTGCTGGTGAATCCCATACAGAAAGGCGCTGATTTTATCTATGAGAATCCGCTGGTGCAGGCGATTGCGGAGGTGAATGGGGAAAAAGAGGGCGTCTGGATGACGGACTGCCTTTCCTACCCGATGAATAATGTTCCGTTATTTGTGGGCGCTTCCACGATCAATTCCACCAGCTATTATCCGGATCTGGAACGGTGGCGTCTTTTGAATCCCGGCAAACAGTGGGAGCTTTATTACAATCGTTTCGCCCATGTCCGCATGGAGCTGGTGGAAACCGGCATCTCCTGGTTTGAGCAGGGGGAAGCAGGCGACCGGCTGAATGTATTTTTGGATATCAGGGATATCGGAAAGATGGGCGTGGATTATGTGCTGTCGGTCAATGACCTGGAGGTTTATAACCGGGAAGGGCTTACGTTTACGCTGTTAAAGCAGGTGGAGGAGTATCGGATTTATCAGGTAGATGCCGGGTGAGGCGGAATGGATATTGGATATGGATATCCGAAGATGTGCCACCGGCACATTTTGCCGGATACTTTGATACTTCGCAATAAAATACGCTGATTATATCGTTGAGGATATAATCAGCGTTCATTTTTTGATTCAGATTAAATTTTGGTTCAGATTAAAGGAAAAGCCCTGTCAGTTTTTCCCCAGTACCCCATACAATGTCCGTGAAACGACGCTGGCGATCATAAAGCACAGGATCGCTTCGATCACACCCTGTACGCCCACGAAGGCCAGTACAAAGGCGAAGGGATTGCCCACGCCCATTCCGGCGGCCATTCCCTGAATATAATCGGAACGGTAGAAAAACAGCACCAGAGAGCTCATAAAGAGCAGGGTGTTTAACAGCGGGCAGGCCAGGCTGGCTCCATAATAGGAAATCTTCCGGGTTCTGACGCGGCCGTAGAGGAAAGCGAACAGCAGTCCGGTCAGCCATCCTTCCAGCACACGGGGGACGATGCAGGTGACGAAAGTCCCGGCCGGGTTGATGGACAGCAGCATAGTGCCGAATGTGGTACTAAAGCACTGATAAAAGCTGGTAACGCCGAAGGCCAGGCCGCAGATCGCGCCGCCTGCGGGGCCTAAAATCACGGCTCCCACGGCTACCGGGACGGTCAGCAGCGTGACGGACAGTCCGGGCGTGCGGATATAGCCTAACGGGGTGAAGGACATCAGAAAAACGATGGCGATCATCAGCGCAAGCTCCACCATGTATCTGGTGGAAAAGGTTTTGGCGGTTGTCATAATGGTTTCTCCTTCTCGTCTGATAAAACGGCGCAGGCGCGGCACGGCTTATGTATATGCCCGGAGCCCGCGTCCCCTGCTTTTCAGACATTTTTTAGATTATGGGGATAAAAATAGAAAGC